>NZ_JBEZNF010000022.1:0-162045 GCF_040653095.1 Streptomyces sp. NPDC048057 | reverse complement strand
CCACAGCCATCTGGCACAACTGGACCACCAACGCCAAGATCAAACGCTCTCTAATCGCTTACGACCACTGACAGCATTCGGACTCATTCATCTAGCGGCCCGGGTGGGGGCGCCCCCACGCGTAGCCGTGGGGGAGTACCCCCATCCTCCGCCTTGCGATCCACGGCACCAGACCCCTCCCCCTACGCCCGGAGGGCGTGGGGGGACCCCCGCCCTGATCCAGCCTGATCCGTAAGACAGGCCCCAGCCGCGCCGCCGGGTCCGATCTGACGATCGCAGCCATCGCCGTGGCCGAGGACCTTTCCCTCTTCACCACCGGTCCCGACGACCGGTCACCCGCCCGAAGGCGCCCCACGAAGGCTGATGCCGGAGCCGGGCCCCGGGCGGGCGGCGATCCCCACGGGCTGCACCGTGCGCGTGCGGCGTGATCGCGCGATCAACTCCCCGTCCGCTCACGCAAACGGCCTCGGACGAGAAGTCCGAGGCCGAGTAGAACCCCCACCTGGAGGAGAAACCCCAGGTCAGAGCGGTGATGCGCTGTGCCCCCGGCAGGATTCGAACCTGCGACACCCGCTTTAGGAGTTCGATCCTCCCGTGCTGCGGTCGGGCCTCGCTCCGCGCACCAGTGCGCACTTGGTCGCTGATACCCACCGCTGTGCGTGGTCGTTGATGTCAGCCTTGGATGTCAGAGCAACAGCTCCGGCACCGGACAGATCTCCCAAGGCTCGTCCGGCTGGTCGGCCCAACGTCACCGTACGTGCCGAGTAGAGCACCCCCACAGCGTCCGGCAGACCCGCCGGCTATCGTCCTCCCGATCCGCAAGGACGAGGCCGCCGGGCTACTTCTTCTGCGGACCGGTCCTTGACACGGATGGGAACACCCCCGCAGGCGCGGGGCCGACCAAGGTGACGCGGAGGAAGAGGGACACCTCCTCGGAACACCCCCGCAGGCGCGGGGCCGACACTTCCTGACCTGGGGTTCTTTCAGCGGGGAACGCGGATTTCAGTTAGTTGGGACGCGGGGGCACGGCTGGCAGCCGCGCCCGCGGGACGGGAATCTGGCAACACCGTGGTCATCATCGTCGGAGCGCCCTCAGAAACAGGCACGAGGCACCCCTCCTCGTCGTGGGAAGACCAAACGGCCTCGTCATCGTTCCCGATGTCGCCCATCCCCGTCCAGCAGTCCGCTTGGGGCGCCGGGGGCGTCGTTCGTAAGGTCGGTGGAGCGGCTTTGGGCGGGAGCTGCCATGGGGCGAGAGATCGGGGCCCGTAAGCTGCTGGCGACTCGGGCGGTCTGTGGACCTGCCCGCTAAGGCCCGATGTGGGCCCCGATCTTCGAGGCTCGCCCCATGGTGGCTGCGTAAAGCCGTGGAACCGACCGCCCCAGCCACAGAGGGTTTCTCACCGTTCAACCCGAGCTGTGGCATGCGGCCGGTGCCCGGGCCGGAGCGGGGCGGAGACAGGAGCGGCGGGCCGGGCGCCGGGCCGCGCTCGACGCGCTTGCGCGGCGGGGGCGCCTTGAACCAGTAGAGAAAGTTGTAACTCAGGGGCTGGGTGGTCTGAACTGCTGTGTGCAGGGCGGGAGCTGGGTGTTCTGGCGGTGGGCCAGGGGGAGGAAGCTCACGGGGCGGGCGGTCCAGGTGATGTTGGTCTTCGTGCTGGTGATGGACAGGGCGACTGGTTCGAGGTGGAGCAGGTCCTCAGCCATCGTGTGGCGGTCCTCGTAGAACCACCTCCACGCCTTCGCCGACGCGTCGACGTCGAGTGCCGGTTCGACGGTGTGGAGTGCGATGGCGATCCAGCGGATGGCCTGTTCGGCGGTGTCGGCGTCGATGGACGCGAGAAGGGCCGACTTCCCGTCGCCGTTTGTGGTGGTCCAGCACTCGCACCAGTAGCCCGGGGTTGGCTTCACCGGTCCGTGTCCCTCGGCCAAGCGGGGATCACCACGGGCGGCCTGCCCTGTGCGGGCCGGCGAAGAGTTCCGCGGTGACCGTGCGGCCCCCGTCGCTGTCGTGGACGACGACCTGGTGGGCGAGGCTGTTCACGATGTGGAGGCCCCGGCCGTTGGTGGCCCCGTCGCCGGCCCGGTTGATCTCGGGGGCGGTGTCGGTTCCGCCCGCGTCGGTGACCGAGAGCGCGACGACCCGGGCCGTGACGGCGACGGCCAGGTGAAAGCTCCCGGATTCCCGGCCGCTGGCGGTGTGGAGGACCGCGTTCGAGCTGAGTTCGCTGACGATCACTGCCGCGTCGTCCGCCATGGGCGAGCCTCGCAGGATGTCGCGTGTCCAGCGGCGGGCGCGGCTGACCTCTTCCGGGAGACCTGGGCAAGTGAGCCCCCAGACCCGGGCCCGGCTCGTATACTCGTGCATACAAGTCCCTTCATGCTGGTAGGCCGCCATGTGCAGCGGGTTAGAGCTAGACGAGTTTCACGCCGTCGTGGGCGCGTACGGCCGGTGGCGACGCCGCGTCCATCGCGTCCAGGACGCGGATCGCGTACGCCTCGTCGGCGAGTTCGGTGACCTCTTCGCGGGTGGCCCAGCGCAGGGCGCGGGTCTCACTACCGGTGGTGGGCGTGCCGTCGGCGGCCTCGCAGCGGAAGACCAGCGAGACGATCAAGCCCTTCATGTTCTTGTAGACGCCGGTCAGGGTCGCGGGAAGTGCGATCTTGAGACCGGTCTCTTCGAGGACTTCGCGTTGCAGTGCCCCGGGAATGGTCTCCTCGCGTTCGAGGACCCCGCCCGGTGGCTCCCAGTGGCTGTTGTCGCGCCGCTGTATGAGGAGGGCCCGGCCCTGGTCGTCCACGATGACTCCGGCGACGCTCACGGAGTGCGGGCGGTCAGTGCTCACGTTCCTCGGCCCTCTCGGCTGACTAGGCTCACCACGGTAGCAACAAGACTCGCCCACTCGTCTAGATACCTAAAGGAGTACGTATGCCTTCGCTTCCGAGCGGCATTCTCGGTGATCTCGACCCCACGAGCGATCGTGCGGTGTTCCGGCAGATCGCCGACCAGCTCAGGGACGCGATCGACCGTGGGCGATTCCGGGAAGGGGAGAAGCTGCCGTCAGAGGCGGAGCTTGTCGATCATTACGGCGTCTCCCGGATGACCGTCCGGAACTCCTTCTCTCTCCTCCAGGGCGAGGGCCTGGTGCACGCCGAGCACGGCAAGGGTGTGTTCGTACGACCTCGACCGCCCGTGCGTCGACTCGCCTCCGACCGCTTCGCGCGCCGCCACCGCAAGCAGGGGAAGTCGGCGTTCATCGTGGAGGCGGACGCGGCCGGCAGTCACCCCCAGGTGGACAGCCTGGAGGTGAAGGAGGAGAAGGCGAGCCAGGACATCTCGATGCGGCTCGGGTCCGTACGTCGGGTGCTCGCCCGTCATCGCCGCTACCTGCTCGACGGCCGACCGGTCGAGTTCGCCACTTCGTACCTCCCCCTCGACATCGCCCGCGGTACGCAGATCGCCGAACCCAACCCGGGGCCCGGCGGCATCTACGCCCGCCTCGAAGAACTCGGCCACCAGCTCGACCGCTTCGAGGAAGAGATCCGGGCCCGGATGCCCTCGCCCGCCGAGGTGAAGACGCTCCGGCTGGCGGCGGGCGTGCCCGTGTTCCACCTGATCCGAACCGCGTACGACACGGAGGGGCGGGCCGTGGAGGTCTGCGACACCGTGATGGCGGCGGACGCGTACGTGCTCAACTACCAACTTCCGGCCACCTGATGCCCTGACCAGGCGTTCCATGGCGGTGCGCGGAGTTCCCTCCCTGAACTCGTACGGCCCCATAGACATACTCGTATAGACGAGTGGGCAAGTTGTATGCGAAGGTGATCACCGCACCTCCCAACTCGGGGGTGCGGGACACATCTTGTCTAGACGAGTAGATGGGGAGATGGAGTGCATGCGCACCATTCGTGTGGAGACTTCGGCGGCGACGGTTCTGTTGACGGAGGCTCCTGAGCTGAAGGTTCGTGATCGGCAGACGGGGGAGATCGCCAAGGACGCTCAGACCGGTGAGAGCTTGATGACGCTCGGTGTCGTGTACATCGAGGACGGTGAGTCGTCGTTGGTGAAGGTCACGGTGCCGGAGAGCGGGATCGCTGACGGGCTGATGCTGGGGGCGCCGGTGTCGTTGCCGGGGTTGGTGGCGCGGCCGTGGGAGAGCGTGTTCAACGGGCAGCAGCGGCACGGCATCGCGTTCCGCGCCGCTGCCGTGATGCCGGCCGCGTTCCCCGCCGCCATGGGAGCGGACGCCTGATGGTCGACGCCACGACTCTGCTGGTCGTGGGCGGTCTCCTCGTCGTGTTCGGCGTCGGGGCCGCCTATGCCCGGGCCCGTCATCCGGGCCTGTATTGGTCCATGGTCGGTCTGCCGATATCGACCGCGCGGCTGCTGGGGTCGTACGGGTCGGTCATGGAGGCGTGCGGCCTGACCGTGGCGCCGTCCCGGCTGCGGGTGATGGCCGTTCGCGTGACGACTCGGCGGGAGGTGCGGCCGGTCCCGCCGCGTCGGGGGATTCTGCGGCCGACGTCGACGGGGTTACGGCTCCGGCTCCGGCTCGCGCCTGGTCAGGAACCGGCGGACGTGGCCGCGTCGGCGGAACGTCTGCGGCATGCCTGGGGTGTGCACGCCGTGTACGTGTCGACGGTCAAGCCTGGGCTGGTGGAACTGCGGCTCGTCGGCTTCGACGTCCTCAAGCGGGTGCGGATGCCCCGCAAGCTGGACACGGCCCTGCTGCGGGTGCCGGTGGCGTTGCGGGAGGACGCGACCGCCTTCGTACGCGACTACCGCACCGTTCCCCACGGGCTCACCCTCGGCGCGACGCTCTCGGGCAAGTCCATGTTCCTCCGCCACTTGATCAGCGGGCTCGCCTCGCAACCGGTCGCCCTCGTCGGCATCGACTGCAAGCGGGGCGTCGAACTGGCCCCGTTCGCTCCCCGCCTGTCTGCCCTGGCGACTGATCCGGCTGAGGCGGCGGAGCTGCTGCCCGCGCTCGTGGGAGAGATGGAGGAGCGGTACGACCTGATCAAGACACGGCAGGGCATCGCCCCCGGCATCCCGGACGAGGAGATCACCTCCGATATCTGGGGGCTGCCCGAGTCGGAACGCCCGGTGCCGATCGTGCTGGTGGTCGATGAGGTGGCGGAACTGTTCCTCATCGCCACCCGGAAGGACGAGGAGCGGCGGGATGAGATGGTCACCCACCTCATTCGGCTCGCCCAGCTCGGTCGCGCCGCGGGGATCTATCTGGAGGTGTGCGGGCAGCGTTTCGGCGCGGAGTTGGGCAAGGGGGCCACGATGCTGCGGGCCCAGCTCACCGGCCGGGTCTGCCATCGGGTCAACGACGAAGCCTCGGCCAAGATGGCCCTCGGTGACATCGCCCCGGAAGCGGTCGGTGCGGCCTGCACCATCGCCCCCGACGCGCCCGGCCTCGCCGTGGCCGGTGACACCTCGGGCGGCTGGTCCCGCATCCGCACCCCGTACCTCTCCCTCGCCGACGCAGCCGCCACCTGCCGCAACTCGGCCCACCTCACCCCCGACCTACCCGCGCTGAAGCCCTTCCGGCCGGACGTACTGGTGAACGACTGATGCGCGCCCAACTGGCCCGTGTGGACGCAGTACTCGTCCAGGCGGTCATCGCCGCCGCGTTGTCCTTCGCCCACCTTCACGACCTGGCGGTGGCAGCCGGACAGGACGGGTGGAAGGCGTGGGCCTACCCGGTCAGTGTCGACCTGTTGATGGTCGCGGCCTGGCGGCGCCTGCGCTCGGGGCAGTCCAAGACGGTTGCCTGGTGCTGGTTCGTCATCGCCCTCGCCGCGTCGCTGGGCGCGAACGTCGCCACCGCCGGACTCCTCGACATGAACGACGTCCCCGCCTGGCTCCGCATCACCGTCGCCGGTTGGCCCGCCCTCGCCTTCCTCGGCGGAACCCTCCTCGCCCACACCCCCGACCCGAAACCCCCACCCGTAGAACCACCCGATCCGCCGCCCCCAACGGCCGTCCCGGCCGCGCTGGTGGAGCACGCCCGCAAGGTCGCCACCGCACACCGCGCCCGCACGGGACACGCCCCCGACGCCGCGACCCTCCGTGCCCGGCTCGGAGTCCCCCAACCCATGGCCGACGCCATCGCCACCCGCCTCCGAGAGGAACGCTCACCGTGACCCCGAACCGCCGCTTCCGCCGCGTCACCCGCATCGGCCCCGTGCAGGTCGGGACTTCATACGACAACCGGGGGAGCGAGAAGCACACAGCCGCTTGCACCGCCCCGCGCTGCGGCTTCTCCGCCGACTACGACTCGCGCGCCGCCGCCGAACTCGCCGCCCGCACCCACCGCTGCCCCGTCCGCTGAAAGGGCCCGAACCCATGAACGTCAGCCTCCCGCTGGTCGCCGTCCTCGGATTCTTCGCCTGGGGCGCGGTCAAGTTCCTCGGCGTCCGAACCTGGGTGGTCGTCGTGATCACGCTCTTCGGCTTCTGGCTCTCCCAGACCTTCCTGGCCCCCGGCATCGAATCCGGAACGCGATCCAGCGTGGACATCATCAATGACTCACATGACTAGACGAGTAGATAAGGAGCACGTCATCTTCACCCGCACCACCCCGCCGCCCCTCGCCGAACTCTCCAAGCTCGCCACAGGCGGCACCCTGCCCGCCCTCGCTCGTCAACTGCGTGGCCTGGGTGGCTGTACGAACCCTGTCCGTCTCGACGGCCATCGCACGGAACACGCCCTCGACACCGCGACCGGGGAGATCGGCCCGCTCCTTCACCGCCTCGACTCCACCCGGCTTCCGGCGGGGAGTCTGCTGGTGCGGTGCAACAACCGCCGTACGACCCGCTGCACGGCCTGCGCGGAGGTCTACCGGCGCGACACCTTCCACCTGATCACCTCCGGCCTCCGCGGCGGCAAAGGCACCCCCGACACCGTCACCACCCACCCGCGGGTCTTCGCCACCTTCACCGCTCCCGGCTTCGGCCCCGTCCACAACCGCCCGTCGGGTCGTCCGGCCTGCCGCTGCGGAGTTGCGCACACCCCTGACGACCCGGCCTTGGGCACACCGTTGCGCTCGGACGCGTACGACTACGAAGCCGCCGTCCTGTGGAACGCCCACGCTGGCGCACTGTGGCGCCGCTTCACCACCCACCTACGCCGCGAAGTCGCCAAACGCGCCGGCCTCACCCAACGCGAGCTACGCCACCACGCCCGCGTCTCCTTCGCCAAGGTCGCCGAGTACCAAAAGCGCGGCGCGGTCCACTTCCACGCCGTCATCCGTCTCGACGGCCCCAACGGCAGCCACACCCCACCCCCGCCCTGGGCGACGGCTGAACTCCTGACCGACGCCATCCGCGCCGCCACCACCCAAGCCCGCATCACCGGCCCCACCCTCAACAGCCGCACGCACACCTTCACCTTCGGCACCCAACTCGACGTCCGCACCATCCGCGGCGCCGACTTCACAGGCGGCCAGGAGCTGACCGACCGGGCCGTGGCCGCGTACATCGCCAAGTACGCCACCAAAGGCGCCGAAACCGCCACCGGCGCCCTCGACCGCCCGCTGAAGTTCGCCGCCGAACTCGCCCACCTCGACATCACCGACCACGCCCGACAACTGATCCGCACCGCCTGGACCCTCGGCGCCCGCAAAGACCTCGCCCACCTCCGCCTCCGCGCCTGGGCCCACATGCTCGGCTTCCGCGGCCACTTCTCCACCAAGTCGCGCACGTACTCCACCACCCTCGGCGCCCTTCGCCACGCCCGCACCCAATGGCGCCACGCGCAGAACACCACCGAGCACCCCGAGCAGACCACGTACGTCCTCGCCCACTGGACCTACACCGGAACCGGCCTCACCGAAACCGAAACCTGGCTCACGGCCTCCCTCGAACCCGCCCCCGGAACGGAAGGAGAACCCACCCATGCGTGACGACGAGTTGTTGACCGTCACCGACGTGATGGGGCGGCTGAAGCTCAGTCGCTCGAAGGTCTACGACCTCATCCGTTCCCGGCAGCTCCCCTCAGTCACCATCGGCCGGTGCCGGCGCATCCCCGCCTTCGCCGTCCGCGACTTCATCACCGACGAGTTGGAGGCGGCGGCCTGATGGCGCAGCAACGCAAGCGGAACCCGAACGGCGCCGGCACGATTACCAAGCGGTCCGACGGTCGCTACCAAGCGGCGGTGTACGTCCCCCAGCCGGACGGCACGACGGCGCGCAAGTTCGCGTACGGCAAGACGTGGACGGAGTGCGACGCCAAGCGTCGTGTGCTGCTCGACAAGGCCGCTCAGGGCATCCCCGTGCCCACCCGTTCCCACAAGCTGGTGGAGTGGCTGCCCTACTGGCTGGAGAACGTGGTCAAGCCTCGGCGGAAGCTGAGCACCTACGACAAGTACGAAGCGCACGTACGACTTCATCTCGTGCCGCTGGTAGGTGCCAAGCGGTTGGAGTCCCTCAGCGTCGCGGACGTCCGCCGCTTCCTCGTACGGCTGGAGAAGACGACCACGGCGGCCACTGCCAAGGAAGCGCACCGGGTGCTGCGGTCGGCGCTGTCGTCGGCCTGCCGGGAGGAGCTGATCGCACGCAACGTCGCCAAGCTCGTCGAACCGCCCCGGACGGAGTCGCGCGAGCTGAGGCCCTGGACGTTGGAAGAGACCTTGGCCTTCCTCACGGCCTCCCGCGGTGACCCGCTGTACGCGGCGTTCGTGCTCGCCATCGCACTGGGGCTGCGTCGAGGGGAGATCGTCGGGCTCCGCTGGTCGGACGTCGACCTCGACAACCGCGTGCTCCACGTACGCCACCAGGTCCAGCGGCGTCGTGGCGTGCTGTACGACGACGACCCCAAGAGCCGTCGCCGCCGCGTGGTCCCACTGCCCGCTCTGTGCGTCGCGCCCCTCCGCTGGCACCGGATACGGCAGGCGACCGCCCGGACCAAGGCGGGGGAGAAGTGGCAGGACTCCGACTACGTGTTCACCACCCGCACCGGTCGGCCGGTCGAGCCGCGCAACGTCTACCGGTCCTTCACCCGCGTCGCCCAGTCCGCCGGTCTCCGCCTCATCCGGCTGCACGACGCCCGACACGGCACGGCCACGCTCCTCACGGCGGCCGGAGTCGCGCCCCGCGTCGTGATGGAGATCCTGGGACACTCACAGATCAGCATCACCATGGACGTGTACACGCACGTCGCCCAAGACACGCAGCGCGAGGCGATGAGCCATATGGACCGGCTGCTGAGGAGGCGCCCGGACCGCGGATGACCACAGGCGATCGCCCGCGTTGATGTCAGACGTGGATGTCAAAGACCCCGGACCATGATCGGTCCGGGGTCTTTGCGCTGGTGCCCCCGGCAGGATTCGAACCTGCGACACCCGCTTTAGGAGAGCGGTGCTCTATCCCCTGAGCTACGAAGGCGAAGGCGTGGCACTGCCGGACAGTGTAGCGGGTGGTCCTTCCCGGGCAGAGGCAGTTGATCAGCCACCCGCACCGCGCCCCGCGCCCGTGTCTTGACGGCGTCAGTGGGGGGTCCTAGCGTCGCCGGCTGGCTAGGTTCGGTGCTGGTGGGAGAGGGGTGCGCAGTGGGGGAAGGGCTGGCTGGGGTCGGGGCGCCGTTCGAAGTGGGGCGGGGGGAGGACGGGGGGCTTGCGTACGTCGGTGGGGTGCGGACGCTGACGGAGTTCGTGGAGGCCACCTGGGGGTACGGGGACCGGGTGTTCCTGGTGGGGGAGCGGAGGGCGTACTCGTACCGGGAGTTCTTCGCCGCCGCGAGTGCGCTCGCTCGGCGGCTCGTGGACGAGTACGGGGTGCGGCCGGGGGAACGTGTGGGGATCGTCATGCGGAACCGTCCGGAGTGGGTGATCGGCTTCTGGGGGGTGCAGCTGGCGGGGCTCGTGGCCGTGCCGTTGAACGCGTGGTGGACCGAGGGGGAACTGGGGTACGCGCTCGATGACTGCGAGCCCGCCGTGTTGCTCGTCGACGGGGAGCGGCTGGGGCGGGTGCGGGCGTGGGCCGGGGCCCACGGGGCGCATGTGGTGGTGTTTGCCGGGGACGGAGGGGACGGCGGGGACGGAGGGGGCGCCGAAGGCACAGGTGCGCGGATCGAGCGGTACGAGGACTGGGACGCACCCGATCCGTACGGCGCTCCGCCCGCCGTGGACGTGCGCGGCGAGGACGACGCCACCATCATCTACACGTCGGGCACGACGGGCCGGCCCAAGGGCGCCGTCGCGACACAGTTCGCGCAGGTGGGGGCCGCCGTGCATGCGCGGTACCAGGGTGCTGCCGCGACCTTGGCGCGCGGCGGGGTGCCGGGGGTCGGGGCGGCGCCCGTGGCGCTGATGACGTTTCCCCTCTTTCACGTCGCCGCCTTCACCACCCTCTATCCGGTCATGGCCGCCGGCGGCACGATCGTGCTGATGCGGAAGTGGGACGCGGCGCAGGCGGTCCGGCTGATCGACGAGCACCGGGCCACTCACTTCTCGGGGGTGCCGACGACCGCGCTGGAGCTGCTGGACGCGGCCGAGCGCGCGGGCAGCGGGCTCGCGTCGCTGACCAACCTCAGCACCGGTGGTGCCGCGGCGCCGCCCGAGCTGGTGGCGCGGTTGACCGCGCGGTACGGGACGCGGATCGAGCCGCGCACGGGGTACGGGCTGACCGAGACCTCCGGTGGCGTGCTGGCGAACTTCGGGGACGCCTACCGCGCCGACCCGCTGAGCGTGGGGCTGCCCGCGCCCGCCGTCGAGGTGCGGATCGACGAGGGCGGCGAGCTGCTGCTGCGCGGGCAGTCGCTCGTCCGCGGCTACTGGCGGGACCCGGAGGCGACCGCCGCCGCCTTCACCCCGGACGGGTGGCTGCGCACCGGGGACCTCGCCGTCGAGGTGGACGGGCGGATCCGGATCGTCGACCGGATCAAGGACGTGGTGATCCGCGGCGGGGAGAACGTGTACGGCGTCGAGGTCGAGGCGGTGCTGCACGAGCACCCGGCGGTCGCCGACGCGGCGGTCGTCGGCGTGCCGCACCCCGTACTGGGGGAGGAGGTCGCGGCGGTGGTGCAGCTGAGGGCCGGGGCCGCGGTGACGGGCGAGGAGGTGCGGGAGCACGTACGGGGCCGGCTCGCCGCGTTCAAGGTGCCGGCGCACGTCGTCTTCGGAGGCGTGCCCCGCAGCTTCACCGGGAAGATCCTCAAGCGGGAGCTGCGGGACACGGTCCACCGGCAGGTCACGAGCGGGTGACCCGCACCTTGTAGACGCCCTGCTCCTCGGAGAGCACCGCGATCTCCACCCCGTTCGCCTCGTCCGTGAACTTCTGCCCCGGCCGGTACGGCGCGTCGGAGAGTTCGGCGTGCACGTTGGGGCGCCGGGTGCAGCCGCCGCTGTCGGCGCGGCTGTCGGAGACCGTCACCGGGCCGTTGCCGGTGTCGACGCTGGAGCGCACCCGGTAGATGAGGACGCCGGGGCGGCACACGGCTTCGTCGTTGCCCTCGCGGGTGCGCACCTCGACCGCGTAACCGGTGTCGGCGGAGACCGGCACGACCGTCATCTTCGTGCCGCCCGCCGTGGCGAGCGGGGTGAGGGCGTACTCGGCGCTGCCGGACGCCGAGGCGCAGTGGATCTGTTCGGGGTCGAGCCAGCCGAGCTTCCACTTGTGCCAGCCGAGCATGTCGTTGTTGGCCCCCCAGTCCTCGGACATGATGTCCCAGTGGCCGACCTCGGCCCCGCCGTCCGCGGTGTAGAGGTCGGGCAGGCCGAACACGTGGCCGTTCTCGTGCGGCAGGACCCGGTACCCGGTCTCGGCGTACGAGCCGGACCCGTCGTCCTGGCGGCTGTAGACGAAGGACGTGTTGGCGAGCGGCACTCCGTCGGCGACGGGTGCGTCGGTGTTGCCGGAGAAGGTCACGGAGAGCACGGTGTCCAGCGCCGAGGGGCCGGCGTTGGGCGTCACCAATATGTTGACCAGGTCGTACTCGCTGAAGTCCACCTTCGGGTCGGCGACCGTCACGACGTCCTCGACCAGCTTGCGGTAGGCGGGGTCGTACGGTGCGCCGCGTTCTATGCCGTACGAGGTGAACGGCATCGGCATCCGCAGCCACCCCTTCACCGGGGTCTTCGCGACGTAGTCGAGCCGGCCGTACGAACTGGTCCGGAACCACTCGGCGGTCTGCGGGAAGAACTCGCCGAGCCGGTCCGTGGCCTCGCCCGGGCCGACGGCGTCGGGGAAGTCGACCATCAGGTTGAGGGCGCGGACCTCGCCGGTGGAGGGGGAGTAGCCGGGCGGGGTCGGCAGGCCCTCGGACATCTGGACACCGAGGGGGGCGGGGAGGCGGCAGGGGCCGAGGCCGGTCGCGTC
This sequence comes from Streptomyces sp. NPDC048057, assembly GCF_040653095.1. Taxonomy (NCBI): domain Bacteria; kingdom Bacillati; phylum Actinomycetota; class Actinomycetes; order Kitasatosporales; family Streptomycetaceae; genus Streptomyces; species Streptomyces sp. NPDC048057. The sequence goes on along the minus strand of NZ_JBEZNF010000022.1, from coordinate 149,718 downwards.
GGGGGTGCCGGCGGCGGGGCCCGTGGACGCCCGGGTGGGGACGGTCAGGGTGCTGCTCGCGGTGGTGAGCGCGGCCAGGGTGACGGCGGCGAGGGCGGCCAGGCCGCCGATGCGGCGGGTGCGGCTCGGGTGGCGGTGCGCGTGGCCTCGGGGGTGTGCGCGTACGCGGTCGAGCGCGGCCCGGAAGGGGCCCGTGGCGCGGAAGGAGCCCGGGGCGTCGGCTATCCGATCGGCTCGGCGTATCCGGTGGGACCGGCGTGCCCGGTGGCGCGCGTGCAGCATGCAACCGCCTTCGGCTGAGGTCGGCAGCCGGCCGGATTCCGGCTGCTCCGTGTGCGTTCAGCCTCTGGTGGGCGGGGGTGCGGCGCGCGCCGAGCGGGGCCGTTCGTGTGACGCGGCGGATACGGAGCGCAGCCCGCGCGTGTGTGGCGCACGTCACGTTAGGTCGGGGAAATAAGCGGGGGTCGACTCCCCGTTTGCACCTGTGTTCCGCGAAGCGGGGAGGGAGTCCCCGCTTTGTGACGAACATGACAGAGACGCCACGGACAGCCGGAAGCAGCGCACGGAGGAGGGAGCGGGGTCGTGATCCCAGCCGCCAGGGTCGTCGAAGCGGACGTCGCCGCCGCGGACGCCGTCGGTGCGGACATCGCCGCATCGAGCGCCCAGGGACCGGACGCAGGTGCGGTCCGGGGGAAGCGCGGTCGCGCGCCGAGCCGTACCGAACCGGACGCCGCTTCCAACGGCGCTGGAGCGTCCAGCGGGACGGAGTGCGCGCACGCCGTCGGCCGACGCACCCCGCGCCCCCGCGCCGACGCCCTGCGCAACCGCGAGCGGATCATCCGCGCCGCCCGCGAACTGCTCGTGGCGTACGGCCCCGACGTGCCGCTCGACGAGATCGCGCGCCGCGCCGGCGTCGGCAACGCCACGCTGTACCGCCACTTCCCGGACCGCGCCGACCTCCTGCACGAGGTGGTCGTCTTCGTCCTGGACCGGATGTACGAGCAGGCGGAGCGCGCCCAGGCCGAGGAGGCGGACCCCTTCGACGCCGTGCGCCGCTTCGCGCACCGGGCGGCGGAGGAGCGCACGGGCGCCCTGTGCCCCGTCGTCTCCAGCACCTTCGACCGGGAGCACCCGGACCTCGTGAGCAGACGGACCCGGCTCGAAGACGCCGTCGAGGCGCTCATCGAGCGGGCCCAGACGGCGGGCCGGATGCGGCCGGACGTGGCCGTGGGGGACTTGATGGTCGTCGTGTCGCTGCTCACCCGTCCCCTCCCGGGCACGGGCTGCGTCGACAACGACAGCTTCGTCCACCGCCATCTCCAGTTGTTCCTGGACGGTCTCGAAGCGCCCGCGCGCTCCGAACTGTCGGGGAGGGCGATCACCTTGGAGGACCTGCGCAAGCACTGAGCACTGACCCGAAGCCCCAGCACCCCGACCCCCGGTCCCTGGCCCCCGAGCCCAGGGACCCCTGAACCCATAGACCCAGAGCACCCAGAGAACCTCCGGAGCACTGACGGCGGGACACCGCCGGCACGCCGCCGAGACGACGTGCCGCCGACCCGCCCGTGCGTCACCGAAGCGACCGCGGGGGCCGGGGCCGAGCGCGCTCGCCCACGCCCGTAGGCCGTTCTCGTACCACTGTGAACCGCCGGTTCCCTACCCCCTCACGCCCAGAACCGGCTCGATGCACCCCTAGGTGGACTCCTCCATGGCAAAAACAGCCCACGCCCTGCCGGACGCCTCGCGTCCCGATCCCCAGCGCTGGAAGGCGCTGATCTTCATCGCGCTCGCCCAGCTCATGGTGGTGCTGGACGCGACGATCGTGAACATCGCGCTGCCCACCGCCCAGGAGGACCTGGGCATATCCGACGGCAACCGCCAGTGGGTCATCACGGCCTACGCGCTCGCCTTCGGCGGACTGCTCCTCTTCGGCGGCCGGGTCGCCGACATGTGGGGCCGCAAGCGCGCCTTCGTCATCGGCCTCATCGGCTTCGCCGCGGCCTCCGCGCTCGGCGGCGCCGCCACGAACGAGGCGATGATGCTGGGCGCCCGTGCGCTCCAGGGTGTCTTCGGCGCGCTGCTCGCGCCCGCCGCGCTCTCGCTGCTCTCGGTGATGTTCACCGACGCCAGGGAGCGCGCCAAGGCGTTCGGCATCTACGGTGCGATCGCCGGTGGCGGCGGCGCCGTCGGCCTGCTGCTCGGCGGCTTCCTCACCGAGTACCTGAACTGGCGCTGGACGTTCTACGTCAACATCCCCTTCGCGATCGTCGCGGCCGTCGGCGCCTACCTGGTGATCCGCGAGTCCGAGGCCGCCCGCAACCGCTCCGCGCTCGACGTCCCCGGCGTCGTCCTGTCCACCCTCGGTCTGGTGGCCCTGGTGTACGGCTTCGCGCGCGCCGAGCACTCCGGCTGGTCGGACGGCCTGACGATCGGCATGTTCGTCGCCGCCGTCGTGCTGCTGGCCGCCTTCGTGGTCACCGAAGCCAAGGTGAAGGCTCCGCTGCTGCCGCTGCGCGTGCTCACCGAGCGCAACCGCGGCGGTGTGTACCTCTCCCTCGGCCTCGCCGTCATCGGCATGTTCGGCCTGTTCCTCTTCCTGACCTTCTACCTGCAGATCGTGAAGGGGTACTCGCCGGTCAAGACCGGTTTCGCCTTCATGCCGATGGTCGTCGGCATGATCGTCGGATCGACCCAGATCGGCACCCGACTGATGACCCGGGTCCCGGCCCGGCTGCTGATGGGCCCCGGCTTCCTGGTCGCGGCGCTCGGCATGCTGATGCTGACGCAGCTCGACGTGGACAGCTCGTACGCCACCCTGATCATGCCGGCGCAGCTGCTGCTGGGCCTCGGCATGGGCACGGCGTTCATGCCGGCGATGGCGCTGGCCACGAACGGCGTCGAGCCGACGGACGCGGGCGTGGCCTCCGCGATGGTCAACACCTCGCAGCAGGTCGGCGGTGCGATCGGCACGGCCCTGCTGAACACGATCGCCTCTTCGGCGACCACGGCGTTCATCGCCGACCGGGCGGCGGGCGCGACGAACCCGAAGCTGCTGGAGCTCCAGGGCATGGTGCACGGCTTCACCGCGGCGATCTGGTGGGCGGTGGCCATCCTGGTCGTCTCCGCCGCCATCGCGATCTTCATGATCAACGCGGGGCGTCCGGAGCTGGGTGCTCCGGGTGCCGCGTCGGGCGACGGCGCGGACGCCGAGGCGGAGGTGAAGGTCCCCGTCGTCATGCACTGAGACTCGGTGAGAGCTGAGGCTCGGGCGGGACCTGAGGCTCGTGCTCTAGCTCGTGCTCGTGCGGGACGCGAGCGGGCGGGCCGGGCGTGAGGTCCGTACGCGAAACCTGAGCGCGAAGCTCGGGCGGAACGTCCGAAGGGGCCTTGCCGGATCGATCCGGCAAGGCCCCTTCGGGCTCTCGGGGCCGCCTCCGGGCCGACGGAGCGCGGGCCGTCAGCGCAGCCAGGGCAGGTCCGCCCCGGAGTCCTGCGGCTGCAACCCCTCCGCGATCGTCTGCATGATCGCCCCGAGCTGGTCCACCTGCTCCGGCGTGAGCCGGTCGAACATCGCCTGGCGCACCGCCTCGACGTGCCCGGGCGCGGCGCCGCGCAGCACCTCGTACCCCGCGTCCGTCAGGACGGCGTTCTGGCCGCGCTTGTCGGAGGGGCAGTCCTCGCGGCGCACCCAGCCGTGGTGCTCCAGCCGGGCCACGGCGTGCGAGAGTCGAGAGCGGGTGATCTTGGCGTCGATGGCCAGCTGGGTCATCCGCTTGCGGCGGTGCGGGGCCTGGGAGAGCTGGACCAGCAGGCCGTAGTAGATGTGCGGCATCCCGGCGTCGCGTTGCAGTTGGCGATCGAGGTGGTCGTCGAAGAGCCTGGTGGCGTGGAGGTACCAGCGCCACACGCGCTGCTCGTCGTCGCTGAGCCAGCGGGGTTCGAGTCCGTCGCCGGCGCCTTTGCCGGACGCTGCCGTGGATGCCGTGTTCATACCTCTACTGTACGACCATTTCTTGAAAGTTAAACTAAATAGGGCTAAGGTTCGAGTGTGAGCTTGAAGATTCAAGCTTATGGTCCCATGTCGCGCACGAGCCGGAACGGTTCGTGGGCATCTGTCCCGGATCGGAGTTCTGGATTCCCATGACCACCGCCCCCGCAACGCCCCCGCCGGGAACGCCCTCGACGGAGCGCATGCCCGCCATCTACCTCTCCCACGGTGCGCCCCCGCTCGCCGACGATCCGGTCTGGCCGGGTCAGCTGGCCTCCTGGGCCGCCGACCTGCCGCGCCCCAAGGCGGTCCTCGTCGTCTCCGCCCACTGGGAGGAGGCGCCGCTCGCGCTCGGCGCGACCCGGACCGTTCCCCTCGTCCACGACTTCTGGGGGTTTCCGCAGCGTTACTACGGGGTCCAGTACGCGGCGCCCGGCGCGCCAGGGCTCGCCGACTCCGTGCGGAAGCTGCTGCGCCGCGCCGGCACGCCCGTGCAGGACGTGCCGGACCGCGGGCTCGACCACGGTGCGTACGTACCCCTGGTGGAGATGTACCCGGACGCCGACCTGCCGGTCCTCCAGATCTCCCTGCCCACCCTCGACCCGCAGAAGCTGCTGGAGGTCGGCCGCCGGCTCGCGCCGCTGCGCGACGAGGGCGTGCTGATCGTCGGCAGCGGGTTCTTCACCCACAACCTCGCCGCGCTGCGGCACGACGGCGTGCCCGGCTGGTCCGTCGAGTTCGACGACTGGGGCCGGCGGGCGCTCGCCGCGGCCGACGTGGACGCGCTGCTGGACTTCGAGCACAAGGCGCCTGCCGGGCAGCTGGCCCACCCCCGCACCGAACACTTCGCACCCCTCTTCGTCACCCTCGGGGCGTCCGAGGGCGAGCTGGAGCAGGGGCGCAGCGTGATCGACGGCTTCTGGATGGGACTCGCGAAGCGCTCGGTGCAGTACGGCTGACCGGTGCGGGGGAGCGGTGCAGGGGAGCGGTGCGGCTGGGCAGTACGGCTTGGCGGTACGGACGAGACGGCGGGGCGGGCCCGCGGCGGGGTGCCGTCGCGGGCCCGTCGCTACGCGTCGTCGCCGAGCCGCTTCTCGTACCAGGTGATGTCCCAGTACCGGTCGAACTTCCGCCCGACCTCGCCGTACGTCCCGATCGGCCGGAAGTCGAAGCGGGCGTGCAGCCGCACGGACGCGTCGTTCGGCTGGGTGATCCCGGCGTACGCCCGGTGCACGTCCTCGCCCGCCAGCGCCTTGAAGAGCGCCTCGTACAGCGCCGTGCCGACGCCGCGGCCGGCCGCTTCGGGCGCGCAGTAGATGCTGACCTCCACGGAGGTGGAGTACGCCGCCTTGGGGCGTAGTGCGCTGCTTGTGACGTATCCGAGCAGCGTCCCCGTTGCGTCCCGAGCAACCAGAAGGCGGTGCGGGCCGTCTTCAGGGTGGGAGCGCAGCCACGGAAGGCGCTGCTCAGGGGTGAAGGGCTCGGTGTCGAAGGTGATGGGCGTCTCGACGACGTAGTGGTTGTAGAGCTCGGTCAGCTCCGCTAGATCGGCCTCGACCCCTGGGCTGACCAGCACTTCTGTATGTTCCCCGGTCGGCTGACCCATCCATCCTCCTCGTGTGGCCGGACAGGGTACTGCAAGATCATAAAAAATGTCGCGCTGCATGGGAATTCTGTCCGGATTGCAATCGTTGTTTCCATCGGATGCAGGGCACCCGGAAGGGTGTCGCGACCTACTCAGCAAGGGAGCTCGCATGGCCACCCGTGCCGTCGCCCGTCGCCAGTCCGATAAGCAGGGGACCACCGACCGGGCCAGCAGTGTTCGCGCCGTGGGCGGGGAGATCGCCGACCGCGACCTGGTCGGCATGTACCTCGACGAGATCGCGCGTACGCCGCTGCTGGACGCCGCCAAGGAAGTGGAGCTGTCACAGACCATCGAGGCCGGGGTGTACGCCCGGCAGATCCTCGGCGGCGAGGTGGAGAGCGAAGCCGGCGGTGCCGCGCGCGAGGAGTTGGAGGCGCTGGTCGCCGAAGGCGAGCGCGCCAAGGACGTCTTCATCAGGTCCAACCTCCGTTTGGTGGTGGCCGTGGCCCGCCGCTATCCGCGCAGCGGCCTGCCGCTGCTCGACCTGATCCAGGAGGGCAATGCCGGCCTGGTCCGCGCGGTGGAGAAGTTCGACTACGCCAAGGGCTTCAAGTTCTCGACGTACGCGACGTGGTGGATCCGTCAGGCCATCACCCGCTCCATAGCCGACCAGTCCCGCACCATCCGGCTCCCCGTCCACCTGGTGGAGGAGCTGGGGCGGATCCGTCGCGTCCAGCGCGAGTTCAATCGCGAGAAGGGCCGTGAGCCGGAGGCCGTCGAGATCGCGGAGGAGCTGGGCTCCACCCCCGCGCGCGTCACGGACGTCCTCGACTGGGCCCGCGACCCCGTCAGTTTGAACATGTCGGTGGATGACGCCGGCGAGACCCAGTTCGGCGACCTCCTGGAGGACACCTCGGCGGTCTCCCCCGAGCAGTCGGTGCTGACGCTGCTGCGCAGCGAGGGCCTGGACGATCTGATCGGCCAGCTCGACCAGCGCACCGCGTCCATCATCCGCATGCGGTACGGCATCGTGGACGGCCGGGAGCGCACGCTCACCGAGGTCGGCAAGGAGCACGGACTGACCCGTGAGCGGATCCGCCAGATCGAGAAGCACGCGCTGCTGGAGCTGAAGCGCATGGCGCGGGACACCGGCTTCGACGCAGCCGCGTGAGCCCCCTGGGCGCCCCCGTGAAGAGCGCCCACCCCAAGCGGACCCCGAGGCCCACCCCCCCTGGCCTCGGGGTCCTTCCCTGTCCGGGGTCCGTGCGCCGAGGTCCGTGCGCCGGGGTCCGTGCGCCGGGTTCCGTGTCCCGGTGTCTGAGGGCCGGTTGGTTGCGGGCCCTGTCAGGCCGGGGGCGGGGGCACCGAGCGCTTCAGTCGGGCGCCCAGCTCGCTGACGTACGAGACGAGGGCCGCCGGCCCGTGCACGGTGAACTCGCAGTCCACCAGCGCCAGCCGCAGCGCCAGCCATTCGACGGAGTCCTGCGAGCGGGTGCGCAGCCGGCAGCGGTCCTCCCCGGTGGCGACGGGCACGCCGAGGTACGAGGGCAGCCGCGCCGCCACGAAGGAGGCGGGCGCCTCGAAGTCCACGTCGACCTCGTGCTCCTCGCCGTTCGACCGGGACATCGTGGACTTCAGCAGCTCCGCGCCGCTCTCCGCCGCCAACTCCCTGGGCGTGAAGCGCACCCCGGTCGCGAGCGGCTCGGAGACCCGGTCCACCCGGAACGTCCGCCAGTCCTCCCGTTCCAGGTCGTACGCCACCAGGTACCAGCGCCAGCCCGTCGACACCAGCCGGTGCGGCTCCACGAACCGGTTCGTCTCGCTGCCGTCGCCGGCGCGGTAACCGAAGCGCAGCCGCTCCCGCCCGCTCGCGGCAGCCGCGATCGCGGTGAGCGTGCGCGGATCGATGCTCGCGCCGTCGCCCCTGGTCAGGGGGATGGTCGCGGCCTGCAGGGTGGTCACCCGATGCCGCAGCCGGGACGGCAGCACCTGCTCCAGCTTCGCCAGGGCCCGTACGGAAGCCTCCTCCATGCCTTCGATGGCGTGCCCAGCCCCGGCGCGCAGGCCCACCGCGATGGCGACGGCCTCCTCGTCGTCCAGGAGGAGGGGAGGCATCGCGCTACCGGCGACCAGGCGGTAGCCGCCGACCGCGCCGCGGCTCGCCTCGACGGGATAGCCCAGGTCACGCAGCCGGTCGATGTCCCGGCGGATCGTGCGCGGGCTGACGTTCAGGCGCTCGGCCAGTTCGCTGCCCGGCCACTCGCGCGGAGTCTGGAGCAGGGAGAGCAGATTCAGGAGTCGTGCCGGAGTGTCCGTCATGGCTTCAGGATGACGGCTAACTAGGCCGTGTTCTGACCTATACGAACCCTAACGTTCGGCTCATGACCTCTCAGCAATCCGTGTCGTCCGCCACAGCCGCGGGGAACGCGCCAGACGCACCAGTACCAGGGCCGGCCCCTGCACCCGCCAGCGCGGAGCACGCCGACCGGCGCCGCTGGATCGCCCTCGCGATCGTGATGACCGCGGCCTTCATGGACCTGGTCGACGTCACGATCGTCAACATCGCCATCCCCAGCATCGAGCGGACCCTGGACGCCTCCTTCGGCTCCATCCAGTGGATCACCGCGGGCTACGCGCTCGCCTTCGCGGCCGGCCTGATCACCGGCGGCAGGCTCGGCGACATCTACGGCCGCAAGCGGCTCTTCCTCATCGGCATCGGCGGCTTCACGGTCGCCTCCGCGCTGTGCGGCTTCGCCGCAGGCCCGGAGATGCTGGTCGCCTCCCGCCTGCTCCAGGGCGCGACGGCCGCACTGATGGTGCCCCAGGTGCTGGCGATCGTGCACACCACCTTCCCGGCGCACGAACGCGGCAAGGTCTTCGGCCTCTTCGGTGCCGTCGTCGGACTCGGCGCGGTCTCCGGCCCCCTGGTGGGGGCCCTGCTGACGGAGTGGAACCTCTTCGGGCTCGAATGGCGGCCGATCTTCCTGATCAACCTGCCGGTGGGCATCGCGGGGCTGATCCTGGGCCGCAAGTACATCACCGAGTCCCGCGCCCCGAAGGCGCTCCGGCTCGACCTGGTCGGCGTCGTCCTCGTCACCGGCGCGATGCTGATGCTGGTCTATCCGCTGACGCGCGGCCGGGAGCTGGACTGGCCGGTGTGGGGTTACGTGTGCATGGCGGGCAGCCTCGTCGTGTTCGGCGCGCTCGTCGCGTACGAGCGGTTCAAGGCCCGCAAGGACGGTTCCCCGCTGATCGAGCTGTCCCTGTTCTCGGTGAAGTCCTTCGCGGCGGGCATCGCGGTGCAACTGGTCTTCGGGATCGTGCTGGGCGTCTTCTTCCTGGTCTGGACGCTCTACATGCAGACGGGCCTCGGCTGGAGCCCGCTGCGTGCCGGGCTGACCGGGGTGCCGTTCTCGATCGCCGTCTCCTTCGCGGCCGGCATCTCCGTGCAGAAGCTGGTGCCGCTGTTCGGGCGCAAGGTCCTCCAGGCCGGTGCGCTGGGGATGATCACCGGACTGCTGCTCTACATCTGGGCTGCCGGGCGCTACGGCACGGAGATCGAACCCTGGCAGATGGCGGGGCCGCTGGTCGTGATGGGCGTGGGCATGGGGCTGATCGTGGCGCCGCTGACGGACGCGGTGCTCTCCGGCGTGCCGCGCGAGCACGCGGGATCGGCGTCGGGGCTGATCACCACGGTGCAGCAGATGGGTACGGCGCTGGGCCTGGCGCTGGTGTCCGTGGTCTTCTTCGGCACGATGGACGAGGAACGGCTCGTCCCGAGCGAGGTCGGCACGGCCTTCACCGACGCCTTCCGCAACTCCCTCTGGTACGTCGTCGCGGTCCTCGTCGTCATCTTCCTGGTGATGTTCGCCCTGCCGGCCAGGCCGCGGCAGCACCTGGAGGGCGCGTCGGAGGATGAAGGCAACGTCGAGGCGCCGGAGAGCAACGCCGAGTCCGCGAAGAGGGGCGCGTCCGGTGAGGGCGTCGCGTCTCGGGAAGGCGGCGAACCGGCGAAGGGCGTCGAGTCCGCGGAGACGCAGGCGGCGGAGCAGGAGCAGCCGCGGGAAGCCACCTTGGCGCGCTGAGGCCGCCCTTCACCGCTGTGCCGTGCGCGGGCTCCGGGACTGCACCCGGGGCCCGCGCACGTACGCGCACCGGTACGTCAGAGGCCGGCCCGCGGGACGGAACGGCCCCGGCCGCGCGCCTCCATCGCTTCCCGGGCGATGCTCTCCGACTCGTACACCTCGCACATGTGGCGGCCGTCGGGCGTCGCGGTGTGCTCCACCTCCCACAGGGAGATCTCCGCCCCGTCGAGCAGCAGGAACGCGTGCTCGTAGAGGGTGAAGCCGGCGTCGCGCTCGCCGACGCGGCAGTGGCGGCCGAAGACCTGGGTGATGTGGTGGGCGAAGGCGGTGCGCAGCAGCTCGGCGGTGCGGGGGCCGGGGCGGTCGGCGTTCTCCGCGCGGCGCAGGACGCGGCGGGCGTGGTCGGCGGAATTGTCCGGGACGTACATCCGGGGGAGCGGAGCCGGCGGCGCGGCGATCAGCCGGGCCAACAACTCGGCGTCCGCCTCCAGGTGGGAGGCGGGGGACGCCGGATACTCAGAGGGAGCCGACGGGGCCGGGGGGACGACGGAGGGGCGCGGCCCCACGTCGGCGGAGCCGAGGGCGCCCCGGTCGGCCGGGTCCGTACCGCTGTCGGTGCCCTCGTCGGCCTTGGCGTGGCTCTCGCCGCGCTGGCGGCCCGCCGCCCCGTCGGTAGGGGCCGCGGCGCCCTCGTGGCCCCATGCGGCGTCCCGGGAGCGCGGGCCGGGCGGCGTGCCGTCGGCGTACCCGCTCGTGTCGCCGAAGCCGGGGAAGCCCGCGGGCAGTCGGGACGCGGCGAGCCGGACCTCGGACTCGTCCGCGTACACCTCGTGCTGTTCGGCGCCGCCGGGGCCGGAGTTGTGCACGAGCTCCCACAGGACGAGGGAGCTGCCGTCGCTCAGCAGATACGCGTGGCGGTACGTGGCGCGGTCGAGCTGCGCACTGTGGTGCGAGGAGTGCAGCGAACTCGCGTGCGCCAACGCCGAGTCCAGTCTCTCGACGGTGGCGTCGGGCAGGTCGAAGGAGTTGAGCGCTCGACCCAAGAGTCGCGAGAGGTGTGTCTCGGTTGTCTCATACGGATCGTTCAAGATGGGTCTCCTGGCCGTCGCCACAAGTGACTCGTTGATTGCTAAAAGTAGCCCCTGGGTCCGACACGGTGTCCGGCGTTAAGGAAAACGCAAGAAGTCTTTGCGGAGTTCCCCGCCGTCTTCCAAGATGGGCGTCCGGTGCGTCACTTGATGTCGTACAGCTCTCGGTACGCCGGGTAATCACCGCCTGGACCGGTTACGGACGCCGCCGCGAGCACCGCCTTGATGATGGCGCGCGACACCGCGTCAGCACCGGCAGCCAGCACGTCGTTCAGGGCGAGGGGGTGGTCCGCGGGCAGCGGCACCGCGCCGGTGGCGAGGGTGAAGACGGTGTCCCCGTCGTTGAGCAGGTGGACGGGGCGGACGGCGCGCGCGATGCCGTCGTGCGCCGTGCCCGCGAGCTTCTGCGCCTGTGCCTTGGTCAGGTCGGCGTCGGTCGCCACGACGGCCAGGGTGGTGTTCAACGGCGGCGGGCCGCTCGCCTCCCGGGCCTTCTCCAGCCTTTGCTGCGCCCGCGCGTGCACGGCCGGGTCGGGGTAGCGGACCCGGCCCGGCGCGCCGGAGCCCGCCGGTCCGTCTTCCTCGGGGTGGAATCCGCCCTCCTCGGGGTGGAAGAGGTGCCCGTACAGCACGCCCGTCGTCGGATCGAGCACCGAGCCGGCGGCGTTGGCGACGACGAGCGCGGCGACGGTGACGTCCCCGCCGTCCGCGCCGATCCCCTTCAGGACCGTGCTCGCCGTGCCGACGCCGCCCTTCACCGCCCCCACCACCGCGCCCGTGCCGGCGCCCACGTCGCCCTGCGGCACGGGGGCGCCGAACGGCGAAGCGGCGGCGTCGGCCACCGCGGCCCGGCCGGTGGCGGCGTCCGGGCGCGCGCTCCAGTCGCCGCCGCGACCGAGGTCGAACACGCAGGCCGCGGGGACGACGGGCACCACGCGTCCCGGCGCCACCGGCACCCCGCGCCCCTGCTCCTCCAGCCAGGCCATCACCCCGCCGGCCGCGTCCAGCCCGTACGCGCTGCCGCCGGTCAGCACGATCGCCTCCACGCGCTGCACCAGGTTCCGCGGGTCGAGCGCATCGGTCTCCCGGGTGCCGGGCCCGCCGCCCCGTACGTCCACGGCGGCCACCGCGCCGCCCGCGGGGGCGAGGACCACGGTCGTGCCGCTCAGCGCCCGCTCGCCCGGTACGCGCGCGTGTCCCACCCGCAGCCCCGCCACGTCCGTCAGGGCGTCGTTCCCGCCCGCCGCCGCGCCTGCCGTATGTGCTGTATGTGCCGTGTCTGCTGTGCCCTCGTGCGTCATGACTCCTGAGTACCACGCCGCCCCGTGGCCACCGATCGGGCGGCGCGGCGGGCCTCCCGCTCGGCGAGCAGCACGCCGGTCGCGACCGTCGCCGCCGAGACCAGCCCGCTGGCCAGCACCGCCCAGCCCTCGGCGAACGTGCAGCCGACGACGGCCACCGCCGCCACCGGCAGGGTCAGTTGCTGCGCCGTGCCCCGCTCGAAGTGACGGGCGTGCAGGAACCACACGGTCAGCAGGAAGACGGCCGTGGGCACGGTGACCGCTGCCGACGCGGCGACTTCCGAGATGTGTGCGACGCCCACCGCGTGCTCGACCGCCACCTCCATGCCCGCGCCGATGGCCGCCGCCGAACCGAAGACCAGGACGTGCCCGTAACCCCACGGCAGGGCACGCCGGTTGGACGTCAGCCGTTCGTGCGCCGGTACGGCGAAGTAGATCCACCACGCCGAGAAGATGATCAACAGTCCGCCGGCCGCGATGGGCAGCAGTTCGCTGACGGCCTCGTGCTCGTCGAGGGCGGACTGGACGGCGATGGTGCTCGCCGACATCGTCTCGCCGAGCACGATCAGGGTGAACAGGCCGTACCGCTCGACGATGTGGTGCGGGTGCCACGCCGTCCGGTGGTGCCGCTCCGCGATCGGCGGGACGGCCAACTCGGCGGCGATGACGACCAGGAACAGCCACCGCTTGTCGCCCTGCGGCGCGAACAGCAGCGCCACCCACGCCAACTGGCAGAGCACGATCCCCACGGCGTACGTGAGCGCCGTGCGTCGCCCCTCGCCCGTCTCCGAAGCGGCAGCCCGCAGCCACTGGGTGGTCAGCGCCAGTCGCATGATCAGGTACCCGGCGACGGCGATGCCCCAGTCGTTCGCCTCGAACGCCCGCGGCACCCCCGCCGCGTACACCAGCACCCCGGCGATCTGCACCAGCGTCGCCATCCGGTACGGAACGTCATCACAGTCGTATGCCGAGGCGAACCAGGTGAAGTTCATCCAGGCCCACCACACCCCGAAGAAGACGAACGCATACCCCGTCACCCCCTCCGCCGGGTGCCCCTCGGCGACCGCGTGGACGAGCTGCACCCCGGCCTGGGCGACCGCGACGACGAAGCACAGGTCGAAGAAGAGCTCCAGCGGCGTGGCCGCCCGGTGCTCCTCGTCGGCGCGGCGCGGCAGCATGCGGCGCACCGGCCGGGAGCCGCCGCCGGTGGTGGCTGAGGTGGTCATATGGCTCGTCATACGCCGGCCCACCGCGGCGCGACCCGTCCCGCCGCCGCGCCGCGGGCCGACTGGGCTAAGCCGTCACCCCACCGCCTGACGCCTCGCCGCCACGAAAGGCGCACCTGGCACGCCCTGCCTACGGTGGCCGCGTGACCGAGCCACCGCCGCGCCCGGACGGGCCGCCACCACCCGAGCCCCGCCCGGACGGGCCCGCCGCCCCCGGCCCTCCGCCTGCTGCGGCGAGCGGGACCACGGCGTACGGAACGGGCGCAGCGACAGTCCCACCGGGCCCGTCAGACCCGCCAGGCCAGTCAGACCCACCGGGGCCACCGGGGCCACCGGGGCCACCGGGGCCGCCGGGTCCGCCGGTTCCACCGGTTCCACCGGGTCCGCCGGTTCCACCGGGGCCGCCGGGCGAGGCGGGTGTGGTGCCGCTCGTGCCGGAGCCGAAGGACGGCAGGCGTGCTGCGGGCTCGGTGCAGGCCCGTGCCTCACTGGTCGCCGCCGCGGTCTCCGCCCTGCTGGTGCTGGCGATCGTGTTCGGCAGCCGGATGTTGCGCGACTTCGACTCCGCCCTCCTCCCCTACGCGGTCGCCACCGTCTTCCTCGCCTTCGGCATCGCCTACCGCTACACCGTCTGGGTCTCCTCCCCGGGCGCCAGCCGGCTGCTGCGGAAGGGATGGCGCAGCTTCTTCTCCCTCCGCAACGCCCGCCGCGCCCCCACCGCGCTGCCGCGGATGGCCGCCACCTATCTCGGCTTCCAGAAGTTCCTCGGCGCCCGCTCCCGGGCCCGCTGGGCGGCGCACCAGCTGATCTTCTGGGGGTGCGTGCTCGCGGCGCTGATCACCTTCCCGCTGACCTGGGGTTGGTTCACCTTCACCGCCGGCACCGGCTCGGGCCCCGGCTACGAGATGCGGATCTGGGGGATCAAGGTCCTCGGCTTCGACGCCCTGGACGCCGTGGGCTGGGTGATGTTCCACGGCCTGGACCTCGCCGCGGTGCTGGTCATCCCCGGTGCCTCGTACTTCCTGTGGCGCCGGCTCAAGGACCGTGCCGCCACCACCGGCCAGCGCTTCGCCTACGACCTGATCCCGCTGATCGCCCTGATCGTGATCTCCGTGACGGGCCTCCTCCTCACCTTCTCGTCGCTTTTCCTGCACGGCGGGGGCTACGAGTTCCTGGCGGTCCTGCACATGGTGGCCGTGGTCTTCACGCTCATCTACCTCCCCTTCGGCAAGTTCTTCCACATCGTCCAGCGGCCCGCCGCCGTGGGCACGCAGCTCTTCACCTACACCGCGCGCCAGGACGAACCGGTCCTCGCCTGCCGCCGCTGCGGCGAGACCATCGGCACCGCCCCGTACGTAGACAACCTCCGGGGCACCATGCGGGACCTGGACCTCGGCTTCGACGAGTGGGCGGAGTACTGCCCCCGGTGCAAGCGGACGCTGCGGGGCACCGCGTACCTCTCCCACGTCAAGAAGGGCTTCCAGTGACGACCGCGCCGCGCCAGCCCGGACCTGCCGGCCACGGGCCCGGCCCGGGAGGCGAACCCGGGCCCGGGTCTGGACCTGTGTCCGTGCCCTTCGACAACGCGATCGCCCCGCCCGGCACCCGCAGCTTCCGGGACGCCGGCGGCATCCCCGCCGACCGGTGGCACGCCGACCAGCACGGCGAGACGCTCGTCCCCACCCACTGCTGCTTCTGCGGCGTCCAGTGCGGCATGTACCTCCGGGTCGACCGCGGCGGCAAGGTCTTCGGTGTCGAGCCCCGCAACCACGACATCAACCGGATGCGGCTCTGCCCCAAGGGCATCAATGCGTATCAGCAGGTCAACCACCCGGACCGGCTGACCGCCCCGCTGCTGCGCCACTCGCGCGACGCACCCTTCAGGGAAGCCACCTGGGACGAGGCGCTGGACTTCACCGCCGCCGAGATCCGCCGCATCCAGGACGCCCACGGCAAGGACGCCTTCGGCTTCCTCGGCGGCGCGAGCCTGTTCACCGAGAAGACCTACCTCGTGGGGAAGTTCGCCAGGGTCGCCCTCGGCACCCGGCACGTCGACTACAACGGCCGTCTGTGCATGGTCTCCGCAGCGGGGGCGAACAAGCTCGCCTTCGGCATCGACCGCGCCGGCAACCCCTTCTCCGACATCCTCCTCACCGACTGCCTGCTGCTGGTCGGCGCCAACGTGGGGGAGTGCTTCCCCGTGCTGACGCAGTACGTGTGGGGGGCCAGGGACCGCGGCGCGAGCCTCATCGTCGTCGACCCGCGCGAGACGGCCGTGGCCCGGACCGCGGACATCCACGTCGCCCTCAAGCCCGGCACCGACGCCGCCTTCTTCAACGCCGTCCTCAACGTCATCGTCGACGAAGGGCTCACCGACGAGGCGTACCTCGCCGCGCACACCACCGGCTGGCCGGAGGTCAGGGCGCAGGCCGCCGAGTTCCCGCCCGGGCGGGCCGCGGAGATCTGCGGTGTGCCCGTCGAGCAGATCGTGCAGGTCGCCCGGGCCTTCGGCACCGCGGACAACGCCATGGCCTGGCACGCCCGCGGCATCGAGCACCACTCCCAGGGCGTGGAGAACTGCCTCTCCGTCATCAACCTCTGCGTCGCCACCGGCAACCTCGGCCGCCCCGGCGCCGGCTACGGCACCCTCACCGGCCAGGGCAACGGCCAGGGCGGCCGGGAGCACGGCCAGAAGTCCGACCTGCTGCCCGGTGGCCGCTCCATCAACGACGAGGAGCACCGCCGCCAGATCTGCGAGATCTGGGGCATCGACCCCGCCGAGCTGCCGCGTGCGGGGACCTCCATGATGGAGATGGTCTGGCAGATGCAGCGCGGCGAGATCCGCGGCCTGATCGGCGTCTGCAACAACCCCTTCGTCTCCCTCCCCAACTACGACGTCGTCAAGGGCGGCTACGACGCCCTCGAATTCCACGCCCAGTTCGACTTCTTCCTCTCCGAGACGGCGGCCAACGCCCACGTCGTCTTCCCCGTCACCACCTGGGCCGAGGACGAGGGCGTGATGGCCAACGCCGAAGCCCGCGTCGTCAAGCACAACAAGGCCCAGGAGCCGCCGGAGGGCGTGCGCACCGACACCTGGGTCCTGTGCCGGCTCGCCGAACGCCTCGGTGCGGGCGACAAGTTCCGCTACCAGGGGTCGCGCGACGTCTTCGAGGAACTGCGCATCGCCTCCGCCGGGACCGTCAACGACTACTACGGCATCACCTACGAACGGCTGGAGGAGACGGGCGGCATCGTCTGGCCCTGCCCGTCGACCGACCACCCGGGCACCCCACGGCTCTTCGAGGACGGGCGCACCCACCACGCGGACGGCCTGATCCACCTCCAGGCCGTCGGCTGGCACCCGCCCGTCGACCCGTACGACGACGACCACCCGCTGTCGCTGACCACCGGCCGGACCGTGGCGCACTTCCTCTCCGGCAACCAGACCCGCAGGCTCGGCGCGCTGGTCGAGCAGACCCCGCGGCCCTGGGTGGAGGTCCACCCCGCCCACGGCTTCCGCTCCGGCGACCCCGTGCGGGTGGTCACCCGGCGTGGCAGCGAGGTCTTCCCCGCCCTGGTCACCGAGGCGATCCGCCCCGACACGGTCTTCATCCCCTACCACTGGCCGGTGCCCACGGCCGCCAACGCGCTCACCATCGACGCCCTCGACCCCCGTTCCAAGATTCCCGAGTACAAGGTCTGCGCCTGCCGCATCGAGCGGGCCGAGCACGTCGACGACGTCCCCGAGCCGCCCACGGCCCCCGGCCACCGGGCGTACCCGGAAGTCCAGGCCGCCCGGACCGACCCCCTGCCGCCCTCGGCACCCCAGGGGCGGGGCACCGGCGAGAGGAGCTGAGGCCCGACCATGATGGGCAGAACGATCTTCATCGACCCCGGCCGCTGCATCGGCTGCCAGGCGTGCGTCTCCGCCTGCCGCGAGTGCGACTCCCACCGCGGCCAATCCATGATCCATCTCGACTACCCCGACGAGGGTCATTCCGTCGCCTCCCTTCCCACGGTCTGCATGCACTGCGAGGACCCCGTCGCGCCCTGCGCCGAGGTCTGCCCGGCCGACGCGATCCTGGTCACCGCCGACGGCGTGGTGCAGCAGGCCGACACCACCCGCTGCATCGGCTGCGCCAACTGCGTCAACGCCTGCCCCTTCGGCGTACCGAAGATCGACCTCGCGGCGAAGCTCCAGATGAAGTGCAACCTCTGTTACGACCGCACCTCGGTCGGCCTCGCCCCGATGTGCGCCACGGTCTGCCCCACCGGGGCCCTCTTCTACGGCACCGTCGACGAACTGCGGGCCGAGCGCCCCGGAGTGCAGGTCGCCGACTCGTTCACCTTCGGCCGGTCCACGGTCAGGACCGGCGTCGCGATGGTCGTCCCGGCGGACAAGGTGCAGTGGCCCGTCCCCGGAGGGCTGCCCGTCATCTCGGTCAACGGCGTGGACGTCCCCGGCGCGGGTGCCGTCCGGGACTCGGCACCGCCCGACGCCACCGGGCCGCAGGTGACGGGGGAGGCGGATCCGCGATGAGCCTCACCGCACCCCCGCCGGCCGACCCCTCAGACCCCTACGGTCCCCAGGGACCGTCCGGGCCGTCGGGGCCCACCGACCCGCCCGACCCGCCCGGCCCGTCCGGAGCAGCGGGGCCACCCTCGGGCGACGGCTCGCAAGAGGCCCTGAACGACCGGATCTCCGCGGACTCCCTCACCACCCGGCGCGACTACCTGCGCATCGTCACCACCGTCTCCGGCGGCCTCGCCGTCGGCGGCCTCGGCGTCGCCGCCGGCATCCTGCACCGCCACAACGACTCCGAGGGGGTGCCCGAGCCCAAGAAGATCGCAGATCAACTCGGTCCCGGCGAGTCGATCGCCTTCCGCTACCCCCGCGACGAGGACCGTGCCCTGGCCGTACGACTCGTGGACGGCAGCCTCGTCGGCTACTCCGCGGTCTGCACCCACCTCGCCTGCGCGGTGCTCTACCGCGCCGACCGCGGCCAACTCGGCGAACTGCTCTGCCCCTGCCACGAAGGGGTCTTCGACGTCCGCACCG
Source organism: Streptomyces sp. NPDC048057 (assembly GCF_040653095.1). NCBI lineage: Bacteria > Bacillati > Actinomycetota > Actinomycetes > Kitasatosporales > Streptomycetaceae > Streptomyces > Streptomyces sp. NPDC048057. Next base: position 131,386 of record NZ_JBEZNF010000022.1, on the reverse strand, counting down.
GGGAGGTCACCGCCGGCCCGCCGCCGCGCCCCCTGCCGCGGGTGATCGTCACCGAGGACCTCGACGGCAGCATCTGGGCCCTGGCGACCACCCGATCCGGAGAGAGCGACAAGGACGCCTGGTGTCGACAGCTCGCCGAGGTCGCCCCCGAGCGGGCCATCGAACTCGGCTGTCCCGGCGCGGAGCTCCCGAAAGGCCAGGCATGACCGACTCACCGCAGCCGCAGCCGCAGCCGCAGCCGCAGCCGCAGCCGCCGAACCCCGGGCTTGAACGCATCCGGCCCTCGGACGCGAGCCAGCCGCCGCCGTACCCCCCTCCGCCGACCTATCGGCCGGGCAGCGCCGATCCGAGGCTGAACCGGCCCGTCCGCGAACGCTATCCCCAGATCAGACCGACCAGCGGCTGGGGAGACCCCCGGATCAGCCACACCGGCCCGGGGCCCGGCGCCGGGGGCGAACAGCAGCCGGAGCGGTCGGCCGCCCTCACGGCCCGGCTGGTGCTGGCCATGACCGTGGTCGTCGGCCAGCTCTGGGGGCTGACCGTGATCGTCAACGCTTGGATGCAGGGCAACACCGGCACGGCCTGGTGGGGTGCGGGCTTCCTCTGCCTGTCGTTCCTCGTCGTCCTCGTGATCTGGCTGCTCGACCCCAAGGACCGCTGACCTTCCGGGCCGTTCGAGGGCGACGGATGCGGGCGGTCGGATGGGCGGCGTCGCGGGCTGCGATGCGCCGTACCCTGGTGGTATGAGCACCGCCCCCACCCCCGGACCGCGCGATGCGAAGCGGCCCCGGCGGCAGAATCCCAAGCCGGGCCTGGTCTTCGACGATCCGCTGGACCAGCAGTCCTCGGACGATACGGACCGCGGGTGGGGTGAGCGGGCTCCTGCGAGCACGAGCAGCGCGGACGATCTCGCGCGCTTCCTCGACGAGAAGCCGCCCCACCACCTCTGAGCACCGACCGCCGCTGGGCGGACCGGCCCTAGGGCCGGTCGGAAGGCTGGCCGCCCGTCGCCCCGCCCGGTGCACCGCCGGCGCGCGACTGCGCCACCAGCGCGTCCCGGATCTCCTTGAGGACCTCCAGCTCCGACAGCTCGACGACCTCCTTCGTGCCTTCCTTCGCCGCGTCCCGGGCAGCCTTGCGGGCCAGGTACTTCGCCATGGGCAGCACCATGAGGAAGTAGACGACGGCGGCGGTGATGAGGAAGCTCAGCGTCGCCCCGAGGACGGAGCCCCAGAGGATCTGGATGCCCTGGACCTCTCCGTTCACCACCTTGCAGGTGCCCTTGATGCAGGAGCTGTAGGAGTCGAGGTCCTGGGTGCCGAACGCGCCGACGACCGGGTTGATGATGCCCTTCACGACGGAGTTCACGACTTGGGTGAACGCCGCGCCGATGACAACGGCCACCGCCAGGTCGATCACGTTCCCACGCATCAGGAACGCCTTGAAGCCCTCCAGAAGGCTGACTTTCTTCTCGGTCACCGCTGAGCCTTTCTTCACGAACACGGAATGCGGAGTCAAACGCTCCGCAACCTACGGCACGCGGTGGAGGCGCTGTCCAATCAAGGAGGGGAACGAGGCGCAACGGCGGTACGCCAGTACGAGTCAGGAAGGGGCGGGGACTCAGCACACCGCCACCACCAAACGGGAACTCGCGGCGGCTTCAGCCAACTCGGCGGCCGTGGCCCGGGGCACCGACAGCACCACGAGCGCCCCGCCGGCCGCGTCGCCGTCGGCCGTCTCGACAGCACTGTCCGCATCGGTCGCGCCGTCCGGACCGGGCCCTCGCAGACCCCGTCCGGGCACGGACTCCACCCGTACCCCGGCCGCCACGACCCGGGCCTCCGGCGCTGCCTCGGCGGCGGCACCGACCCCCATGGGCGAAGGCGCGGCGATCACATCGACCCGGTCACCCGGTCGTAGCAACCGCACCGTCGCCGCATCAGCGATCCGCACCGGAGCGGACACCAGGCGCACCGGGGGTCCAGGATCCTCGGCGACCCGGGACGCACCCCGCACCGCCGCCGTCGCAGCATCGTCCGACGCCGCCGAGCCGCGGGCTCCGGAAGCAGCGACGGCTGCCGCGACCACCGTGAGCCCGGCCGCCACCGCGCGCCGTCGCCTCCTCAGCGCCCGTCGCAGCCGGTGCGCGCCGCCCCGTACCCGCAAGGGAGGGAAGGGGGGAACGCTGCGGGGCTCGGGTACGGGAGAGGGCGGCAGCCCCGGAGCCGTGGAGAAGGGCGGGCTCACACCCGTCGCACCCGCACCCGCGCCCGCGCCCGAACAAGCGCCAGGACCCGCGCCCGAGCCCGATGAAGTCGTACGCAGCGAAGCCGCAGCGCCGGGGCGGCCGGAGCCGGGGGCACCCGCGGAGGGAGGGAAGGTCGTCATCGTCATGCACCGCCTGCCGTGTGGATCGTGAGAGCTGTTGCGTCCCGGCCGTCTTCGACCGCGTGACCTCACGATCCACCCGTCGTCGGAATCCCGCTGACGCCTGTGGACAACCACTCAGCTGTGGATAACTTCCTCACCCACACGAGTGCCCTCGCCCGTTCCGGCCCCTCACTCACACGGGCCCGAACCCTCCCCGGCCAAGCTCAGGGAAGGTCGATTCCCAGGTTCCAGCCCTCGTGTGCCTGCGTGCAGAGGCAGTCCCGTTCTCCGACCGCCGGCAGCGCCCCCACCGCGTCGAAGAGCACCGTGCGCAGCCGGTCCACGTTCTCGCCGAAGACCCGCATCACCTCGGTGTGCGAGACGCCGTCGCCGGTCTCCGCCCCCGCGTCCAAGTCCGTGACCAGCGCCAACGCCGTGTAGCACAGCTCCAGTTCACGGGCGAGCACCGCCTCCGGATGCCCGGTCATGCCCACGATCGCCCCGCCCGCCGCCGCGTACCACTGCGACTCGGCCCGGGTGGAGAACCGCGGTCCCGCTATGACGACGAGGGTCCCTCCGTCGACCGGCTCCCACTCCCGCCCCCGTGCCGCCTTGATCGCCACGGCGCGCCCCGCAGGGCAGTAAGGGTCGGCGAAGCCGGTGTGGACGACGTTCGGAACGACGCCGTCCGCGCGGGTCACCCCGTCGAAGTAGGTCTCGGCCCGCCCCTTCGTGCGGTCCACGAGCTGGTCCGGTACGACCAGCGTCCCCGGCCCGTAGTCCGGCCGGAGGCCGCCCACGGCGCACGGCGCCAGCACCTGTCGCACGCCCACCGAGCGCAGCGCCCACAGGTTGGCTCGGTAGTTGATCCCGTGCGGGGGAACGCTGTGGCTGCGTCCGTGACGGGGGAGGAAGGCGACCCTCCGGCCCGACACCTCGCCGAGGAAGAGGGAGTCGCTGGGGCTGCCGTAGGGGGTGTCCACCTGGACCTCGGTGACGTCCTCAAGGAAGGAGTAGAGTCCCGAGCCGCCGATCACGCCGATCTCTGCGTTCGCATTCGCCATGGCGGTCACACTATCGACGGCCGCCGTGCCGGAGGAGACCCCCCGAACGCCCGCCCCTCCCTGGCCCCGGACGTCCGGGGCCCTCCCGGCCCGGACACGCCAACGTCCCCGTCGTCCAGGACGGACGGGGACGTGCGGACGAGACCGTTGAAGGGGCGAAGAACGTACTACGTACTTCGCACTACGAGTGGGTTGCTCAGGCGGCCGAGGTGCTGGCGCTCGACGTCGACGAGGACGTCCCCGCCGAAGCCTTGTCGGAACCGGAACCGGAGCTGGAACCGGACCCCGAGTCGGAAGACGAGCCCGAAGCCGCCTTGTCGGAGCCCTTCGACGAGGAAGCGGAAGACGAAGCCGGCGAGCTGCTGGACGACGAGCCGCGGCTGTCGTTCCGGTAGAAGCCCGAGCCCTTGAAGACGATGCCGACCGCGGAGAACACCTTCTTCAGGCGTCCGTCGCAGCTGGGGCACACGGTCAGGGCGTCGTCCGTGAACTTCTGCACCGCCTCAAGGCCCTCGCCGCATTCGGTGCACTGGTACTGGTAGGTCGGCACGTGTCTTCCTCCTGGCACTCTCACTCGATGAGTGCTAACGACGGTCTATAGTGACCTATTCCAACGGATCAGTCCACCGGCACCTGTGGGCGGTGATTCTTCCCACGCGCTCCCCGCGCTCCCCGCGCTCCCCGCGCCGCTATCCGCCCCTCGGCCGACGGCGTGAGCCGTGACCGCAGCGACACCAGCGTGACCAGCGCGAACGCGGTCCCCACCAGCGGCACCAGGAACCCGGCGCTCGCCCCGCGCGCATCCGCCAGCTGTCCCGCCGCGGTCACGGCGAGGGCCTGCCCCAGCGCCACGGCGCCCGTCAGCCAGGTGAACGCCTCCGTCCGCGCCGACGCCGGCACCAGCGCCTCCACCAGGGTGTAGCCGCCGATCAGCGCGGGCGCGATGCACAGGCCGACCAACAGTCCGAGCGCGCCGAGCAGCACCACGGAGTGCGCGGTCCACAGCAGCGACGCGGTGAGCGTGAGCCCGACGTACCCGACGACCACCCGCCGCAGCGGGCCGTTCTTCCAGGCGATGGCGCCGCACGCGATGCCGGCCAGCATGTTGCCCGCCGCGAAGGTCCCGTACAGCACGCCGTTGACGCCCGGATTGCCGATCTCCTCGCTGAACGCCGTCACGGAGACCTGCATGCCGCCGAAGACGGAACCGATGCCCAAGAAGGCCACCGCGAGCACCCGCACACCCGGTACGGAGAGCGCGGACGCACGCTCGTGACCTGCGGCGGAGCCGTCGCCGTAACCCTTTGTTCCCGCGCCGCCCTTAAGGACCGGCGGTTGCGTGCGGTACTGCGCGGCGAAGAGCAGGCCGCCCACGAGCGTCAGCGCGGCCTCGGCGATCAGTCCGGCCGCCGGGTGCACGCCGGTGCTCAGCGCGGTCGCGAGCACCGGGCCCACCACGAACGTGAACTCGTCCGTCACGGACTCGAAGGCCGCGGCCGTCGACATCAGGGGCGAGCCGTCCAGCTTCGCCGCCCACCGGGCCCGCACCATCGGACCTATCTGCGGTACGGACGCGCCCGTCGGCACGGCCGCCGCGAACAGCGCCCACAGCGGCGCCCCGCTCAGCGCGAGCACCGTCAGGGCGGCGACCGAGGCCGTGTGCACCACGACCCCGGGCAGCAGCACCGCGCGCTGCCCGAAGCGGTCGGCGAGCTTCCCGCTCTGCGGCGCGAACAGCGCCATCGCGACGCCGGTGACGGCCGCGACGGCGCCCGCGCTGCCGTACGAGCCGGTGGTGTGCTCGACGAGCAGCACGATGCCGATGGTCAGCATCGCGAACGGCTGCCGGGCGGCGAAGCCGGGGAGCAGGAAGGTCCACGCGCCGGGGGTGCGCAGCAGTTGCCCGTATCCGGGGCGGGCCGGCTGCGCCGACTTCTCAGGCCCCTCGGGGCGTCCCCGCGGGGCCTCGGGGGCACCGTCGGGGTTCGGGGTGACCGCGGAGTCCACGGTCCGTGCCTTTCTGCCGCCTGGTAGCGGGCCCCCGGGGTGCGGGAGCCGGCCGAGAGCTGTCCACTCGCGCGGAACTGCGGTAGATACCGGGGCCCACTGCGAGGACTCCTCGGCCGCCATGCGGTCGCGCCAGCTCTGCGTCAGGCAGAGGTGGTCGATCAGGTGTGGCCATGGTAACCGGCCAAACCGGACGCAGGGGCCAGCTGACCAGCCGCGCCGCACGCCGACCCACCCGTACGGCGACCTGCCCGTACGCCGATCAGCGCGCCGCGCCCCGACCCGGACCCCCGGCGGACCGAGGGCCGCCCCGGTCTCAGCTCGCCGTGCCCAGCCACCCCGCGAGCTTGCCGCCCTGCGCCACGGCTCTGAGCCGTCGCTCCGTCGAGTCCCGCACCGGGTCCGTCGCCACGACCAGCAGTTCGTCCCCGCGCCTGAGCACGGTCGACGGCAGCGGTACGAAGCTCTTCCCGTCCCGTACGACCAGCGTGACCGCGGCCCCGCCCGGCAGCCGCAGCTCCGCGACCTCCACCCCGTGCATCTTGGACTCGTCCGGGATGGAGACGGAGAGCAGGTGTCCGCGCAGCCGCTCCAGCGGCGCCGACTCGATGCCCAGGTCGGACGGGGCGCCCGGCCCCAGCTTCAGGGCCTTGGCCAGCCACGGCAGCGTCGGCCCCTGCACCAGGGTGTACACGACGACCAGCACGAAGACGATGTTGAAGATCCGGGTGCTGTCGGCCACCCCGGACACCATGGGGATCGTGGCCAGGATGATGGGCACCGCCCCGCGCAGCCCCGCCCACGACAGCAGGACCTGTTCCCGCCAGGAGATCGAGAACGGCACCAGGCTCACCAGGACCGACAGGGGACGCGCGACCACGGTCAGCACCAGTCCGATGACCAGCGCCGGCACCAGGTCGTCGCCCAGCTCGTGCGGTGTCACCAGCAGCCCCAGCAGGACGAACATCCCGATCTGGGCGAGCCATCCCAGCCCTTCGGCGAAGCCGCGACTGGCGGGGGCGTGCGGCAGCTTGGAGTTCCCGAGCACGACCGCGGCCAGATAGACGGCGAGGAAGCCGCTGCCATGGGCCATGGCGCCGGCCGCGTACGCGATCACCGCGATCGCCATCACGGCGATCGGGTAGAGCCCGGAGGCCGGCAGCGCCACGTGTCGCAGCCCGAGGGCGCCGAGGAAGCCGATGCCCAGACCGATGCCCGCGCCGATCGCCAGCTCCAGCGCTATCTTCCCGACGAGCACGTACCAGTCGTCGACCGGGCCGGCCGTCGAGAAGGCGACGACGAGGATGACGACGGGGGCGTCGTTGAAGCCGGACTCTGCTTCCAGGACGCCGGTGACCCGGGACGGCAGCGGGACCCTGCGCAGGACGGAGAAGACCGCCGCCGCGTCCGTCGACGAGACCACGGCGCCGATGATCAGCGCCTGTCGCCACTCCAGTCCGACCAGGTAGTGCGCAGCCGCGGCCGTGACGCCCACGCTGAACGCGACGCCGATCGTGGACAGCACGACGGCCACGGGCAACGCGGGTTTGATCTCCTGCCATTTGGTGCCAAGGCCACCTTCGGCCAAAATCACCACAAGGGCGGCATAACCTATCACTTGCGTCAGCTCGGCATTGTTGAACGTGACGTTGAAGATGCCGTCCTGGCCTATGGCGACGCCGATGCCCAAGTACAGCAGCAGGCTGGGGAGCCCGCTGCGGGACGAGATGCGCACCGCAGCGACGGCGATCAACAGCACGAGCGCGCTGCTGAACAGGAGCTCGTTGAGGTCGTGGACAGTCAGTGGCCGATCCTTCCCCTCGCGCCTCTACGTGCCGGACGGTGAATCCGGGCGGCGACACTTCGTTACCTTACCTAATCTTTAACGTTTCCTTGACGCCGGGGGCGAAGCTTCGAGGTCCGGGTACCCAACTGTCGTGAATGGGACGCAAGGTGACGCTCTGGCGGGGTGCTTGTGGATACCGCGTCCGGGCGAGGCCGCAGCTGCGCCTATGGTTGCTCCAGCACCCCAGGACCAGCTTGCGCCTCGAAGGACAGCGATGCCCTCCAACACAACGGCCTCTTCCCCCAAGAAGAAGAAGGGGCGACGCGGTCGTCTGATCGTGATCCTCCTGGTGCTGGCTCTCCTCGGGGGCGTCGGCTACGGCGGCTACTGGGGCGTCGACGCGGTCCGCGCCTCCTTCCCGCAGACGACCGGCGAGATAAAGATCGACGGGCTCAAGGGCAAGGTCGAGGTCAAGCGGGACGACTACGGAATCCCGCAGCTGTACGCCGACAGCGACGAGGACCTCTTCCGTGCCCAGGGCTTCGTCCACGCGCAGGACCGCTTCTGGGAGATGGACGTACGCCGGCACATGACCGCGGGCCGCCTCTCCGAGATGTTCGGCAAGGACCAGGTCGAGACGGACGCCTTCCTCCGCACCCTGGGCTGGCGCAAGATCGCGCAGCAGGAGTACGACCAGAAGCTCTCGGCCGAGACGAAGAAGTACCTGGACTCGTACGCGGCGGGCGTCAACGCGTACCTCAAGGACAGGTCGGGCAAGGAGCTCTCGGTCGAGTACGCGGCCCTCGGGTTCGTGAACGGCGACTACAAGCCGGAGCCGTGGACGCCGGTGGACTCGGTGGCCTGGCTCAAGGCGATGGCGTGGGACCTGCGCGGCAACATGCAGGACGAGATCGACCGTTCGCTGATGACCAGCCGGCTGTCCCAGGAGCAGATCCAGCAGCTGTACCCGAAGTACCCGTTCGACCGGAACCGGCCGATCGTCGACCGGGGCGCGGTCGACGAGTCCGACAGTCGCTTCGACCTGAAGGCAGAGCCCTCCCGCGACAGCGACAGCGGCAACAGCGGCAACGGGAACAACAACGACGGCATCTCGTCCAACAGCGGCGCGAACAACGAGGGATTCACCGGCGGCACCAACTCCTCCGACGCCATCGAGGGCCTGAACACGCAGCTCTCCTCCCTCTCCGACAACCTGGACGCGCTCCCCGCCCTGCTCGGCCCGAACGGCAGCGGCATCGGCTCCAACTCCTGGGTCGTCTCCGGCAAGCACACGACCACCGAGAAGCCCCTGCTGGCCAACGACCCGCACCTCGCGCCGCAGCTGCCCTCGCTCTGGTACCAGATGGGCCTTCACTGCCGCGAGAAGTCCGACTCCTGCTCGTTCGACACCGCCGGTTACACCTTCTCCGGCATGCCCGGCGTGATCATCGGACACAACCAGGACGTCGCCTGGGGCCTGACCAACATGGGCGCGGACGTCACGGACCTCTACCTGGAGAAGATCTCCGGCGACAGCTACACCTACGACGGCAAGCAGAAGCCGCTGACGGTGACCGAAGAGGTCATCAAGGTCGCCGGCGGCAAGAGCAAGACGATCACGGTGCGCTCCACCGACCGGGGCCCCCTCGTCTCCGACCGGAGCACCGAGCTGGAGAAGGTCGGCCAGCAGGCCCAGGTCCCGAACTCCGCCCCGGACCGCGCCACCGGTTACGGCGTGTCCCTCCAGTGGACCGCGCTGCAGCCGGGCAACAGCATGGACGCCGTCTTCGGGCTGAACCGCGCCGACGACTTCGACTCCTTCCGCAAGGCCGCCCGCAAGTTCGAGGTGCCGTCGCAGAACCTGATCTACGCGGACGCCGACGGCAAGATCGGCTACCAGGCCCCCGGCAAGATCCCGGTCCGCGCGAAGGGCAAGGGCGACAAGCCCGCGCCCGGCTGGGACCCGGCGTACAAGTGGGACGGCTACATCCCCTTCGAGGAGATGCCGTACGAGGAGGACCCCGAGCGCGGCTACATCGTCACCGCGAACCAGGCCGTGATCGACGACTCGTACAAGCACGACCTCACCGTGGACTGGGGCTACGGCGCCCGCAGCCAGCGCATCAACGACATGATCGAGCAGAAGATCAAGGACGGGGGGAAGATCTCCACCGAGGACATGCGCACGATGCAGACGGACAACAAGAGCGAGATCGCCAAGCTGCTGACGCCCACCCTCATGAAGATCAACATCTCGGACCCGAACATCCGCGAGGCCCAGAAGCTGCTGGAGGGCTGGGACTACAGCCAGGAGCCGGACTCCGCAGCCGCCGCGTACTTCAACGCCGTGTGGCGCAACATCCTCAAGCTCGCCTTCGGCAACAAGCTCCCCAAGGAACTGCGCGTCAAGGGCGACTGCCTCTTCGTCCGCCCGGCCGGCAGCAACGCCCCGGCCGACCAGATCGAGCCGGTCGAGGAGTGCGGTACGCGCGACGCGGACTCGGCGCAGCCGGACGGCGGCGACCGCTGGTTCGAGGTGGTCCGCTCGATCGTGGACGACGAGGACAACCCCTGGTGGCAGTCGCCCCGCAGCCGTACGGACAAGGCGACCGACACCCGCGACGAACTCTTCGCCCGCGCCATGGAGGACGCCCGCTGGGAGCTCACGGCCGAGATGGGCAAGGACATCGACAGCTGGAGCTGGGGCCGGCTGCACCAGTTGCAGCTGAAGAACCAGACCCTGGGCACCAAGGGCCCCGGCGTCGTCAAGTACCTGCTCAACCGCGGTCCGTGGAACCTTGCCGGCGGCGAGGCCACGGTGAACGCCACCGGCTGGAACGCCGCGGCGGGCTACGACGTGGTGTGGGTGCCGTCGATGCGGATGGTCGTGAACGTCGGCGACTGGGACCGGTCGCGCTGGATCAACCTCTCCGGCGCCTCCGGCCACGCCTACAGCGCGCACTACACCGATCAGACGGACAAGTGGGCCAAGGGCGAGCTGCTCGACTGGTCCTTCACTCCGGACGCGGTGCAGAAGAACACCGTCGACACGCTCACCCTCACCCCGGCGACGGGCTGAGCACGGGCCGTCAGACACGACCTGAGCGCGTCTGACGGCCGGATCACGATCAGAAGCGCCGGACGCCGTCCGGTGTGACCACCGCGTGCACGGGGTGGTCGTGCGCCTCCTCCGGAAGGTGCGCGACCACCTCGTTCGCGTACAGCAGCACGATCAGCGGCGGCACCGCCGCGGAGGTCGCGAGCCGGGCGAGCACCCGGTCGTACGAGCCGCCGCCGCGCCCCAGGCGCATCCCGCGCGCGTCCACGGCCAGCCCGGGCAGCAGTACGGCGTCCGCCTCCCGTACGGCATCGGGTCCGAGCCGCGGCCCCGCCGGCTCCAGCAGCCCCCGCCCGGCGCGCACCAACTGCTCGGCGCCCTCGTACACGCCCCAGTCCAGGTCGTCGTCGGCCAGCAAGACCGGAAGCAGCACGCGTACGCCCCGGGCGCGTAGCGCGTCGAGGAGCGCGCGCGTGCCCGGCTCGCGCCCCACGGAGACGTACGCGGCGAGGGTGCGGGCGCCGGTCAGTTCCGGGAGGGAGAGGGCGTGCCGGGTGATGGCTTCGGCGGCCTGCCGGACGTCGTCGGGCGACAGCGCGGCGCGGGCGTCCAGCAGGTCACGCCGTACGGAGCGCTTCGCGGCGGCCAGCCCTCCCGCGGGCCGGTCGCCCCCCTCGGCCCCGCCGCCCCGCCCCTGCGCCGCGCCTTGTGAGCGTTCGTCGTCCATCGCCGCCGTCACCCCCGCCCTGCCCGGGAAATCCCGAGGGAATGCACAACTTCTCCCGACTTTCTCCGCATCTTTCCCTTGCTTTCGCCCTGACTTCGCACCATCTCTCCTCCGCATATCCACCGGATATTGTGCCGAGCATGACTCAGTCGAACCCCAGGATCAGCAAGGCGGTCATCCCCGCCGCCGGCCTCGGTACGCGCTTCCTGCCTGCCACCAAAGCCACTCCCAAGGAGATGCTGCCTGTCGTCGACAAACCGGCGATCCAGTACGTCGTCGAAGAGGCGGTCGACGCCGGGCTCTCCGACGTACTCATGATCACCGGACGCAACAAGCGCCCCCTTGAGGACCACTTCGACCGCAACTACGAACTGGAGGAGGCGCTCTCCCGCAAGGGGGACGAGCCGCGGCTGAAGAAGGTCCAGGAGTCCAGCGACCTGGCCACCATGCACTACGTGCGCCAGGGCGACCCGCGCGGCCTCGGCCACGCCGTCCTGTGCGCCGCCCCGCACGTCGGCGACCAGCCCTTCGCTGTCCTCCTCGGCGACGACCTGATCGACCCGCGCGACCCGCTGCTGTCGCGCATGGTCGAGATCCAGGAGCGCGAGGGCGGCAGCGTCGTCGCCCTCATGGAGGTCGAGCCCGCCCAGATCCACCAGTACGGCTGCGCCGCGGTCGTGCCCACCGGCGAGGGCGACGTCGTACGGGTCACCGAACTCGTCGAGAAGCCCGAGCCGGCCGAGGCGCCGAGCAACCTCGCCGTCATCGGCCGGTACGTCCTGGACCCCGCGGTCTTCGCGATACTCCGCGAGACCGCGCCCGGCCGCGGCGGCGAGATCCAGCTGACCGACGCGATCGCCAAGCTCGCCGCCGACGAGTCGATCGGCGGCCCCGTCCACGGCGTCGTCTTCCAGGGCCGGCGGTACGACACCGGCGACCGCGGGGACTACCTGCGGGCCATTGTCAGACTCGCGTGCGAACGTGAAGACCTGGGACCGGAGTTCCGCGACTGGCTCCGCCACTACGTCACCGAGGAGATGCAGCAGTGAGCAGCAGGATCTGGTCGGTCGACGACCACCTGGAGGACGTCCTCACGGCCGTGCGACCGCTCGATCCCATCGAGTTGCAGCTGCCCGACGCCCAAGGCTGCGTCCTGGTCGAGGACGTCACCGTCCCCGTCGCCCTGCCGCCCTTCGACAACAGCTCGATGGACGGGTACGCGGTGCGCGTGGCGGACGTGGCCGGCGCGAGCGAGGAGTTCCCCGCCGTCCTCACCGTCGTCGGGGACGTCGCGGCCGGCGGCGCCGCACCGCCCGCCGTCGGTCCGGGTCAGGCCGCGCGGATCATGACCGGCGCCCCGCTGCCGCCGGGCGCCGAGGCCGTCGTCCCCGTCGAGTGGACGGACGGGGGCACGGGCGGCGGCCCGGCCACCACGATGCTGCCCGCGGGGGAGGCGCCCGAGGGAGCCGGCGGCGAGGTCCGCGTGCACCGCGCGGTCGAGCCGGGCGCGCACGTGCGCTCGCGCGGCAGCGACGTCCAGGCGGGCGACCTGGCGCTCGCCCGCGGCACCGTGCTCGGCCCGCCGCAGATCGGGCTGCTCGCGGCCATCGGCCGGGGCGCCGTCCGGGTCCGCCCGCGCCCGCGCGTGGTCGTGCTGTCCACGGGCAGCGAGCTGGTCCAGCCCGGCGAAGCCCTCGGCGAGGGCCAGATCTACGACTCGAACAGCTTCGCGCTGGCCGCCGCCGCGCGGGACGCCGGAGCCCTGGCGTACCGGGTCGGCGCGGTCACCGACGACGCGGACGTGCTGCGCGCCACCATCGAGGACCAGCTCATCCGCGCCGATCTGGTGGTCACCACGGGCGGCGTCAGCGTCGGGGCGTACGACGTGGTCAAGGAGGCCCTGGCGGGGGTCGGCGAGGCGGACGCGGGGGAGGACGAGGTCACGCCCGGCAGCGGCGTGGACTTCCGCAAGCTCGCCATGCAGCCCGGCAAGCCGCAGGGCTTCGGCACCGTCGGCCCCGACCACACCCCGCTGCTGGCCCTGCCCGGCAATCCCGTCTCCTCGTACGTCTCCTTCGAGCTGTTCGTGCGCCCCGCGATCCGGACGCTCATGGGGATGACGGACGTCCACCGGCCCTGGGTGCGCGCCGTGCTCAAGGCGGACGCGGCGCTGCGCTCGCCGGCGGACCGCCGCCAGTTCCTGCGGGGCACCCACGACCCCGACGCGGGCACGGTCACCCCGGTCGGCGGAGCCGGCTCCCACCTGGTCGCCGCCCTCGCGCACGCCGACTGCCTGATCGTGGTGCCCGAGGCCGACACCGCGGTCGAGCCGGGCACGGAGCTGGAGGTGGTCCTCCTCGGGTGACGCCCACCGCCCGACGCGTACGGATCTCGGCCTGACGGCACGGGTCTTCGCCCGTCAGCAGGGGTCTCCGCTGGACGGTGCGGGCTGCGCTTGGCGGTACGGTGTCTGCGCACGCAGGCCCGTGGCCCGTACGGACCTGCCAGGCCCGGGAGCGGCGACGACCGAATGAGCATCCAATGAGCACTGACGGCGGCAGCCGGCTGACGCACGTCGACGCGGCCGGCGCGGCCCGCATGGTCGACGTCTCCGGGAAGGACGTCACGGCGCGGACCGCCCGCGCCAGCGGCCGGGTCCTGGTCGCGCCGCGCGTCGTCGAGCTGCTGCGCGGCGAGGGCGTGCCGAAGGGCGACGCCCTCGCGACCGCCCGGATCGCCGGGATCATGGGGGCCAAGCGCACCCCGGAGCTGATCCCGCTCTGCCACCCGCTGGCGCTCTCCGGGGTGACGGTGGACCTGACGGTCGCCGACGACGCCGTGGAGCTCGCGGCCACGGTCAGGACGACCGACCGCACCGGCGTCGAGATGGAGGCGCTCACCGCCGTGACGGTGGCCGCGCTCACCGTCGTGGACATGGTGAAGGCGGTCGACAAGGCCGCGGTGATCACCGACGTGCGCGTGGAGGAGAAGACGGGCGGCAAGTCCGGCGACTGGAGCCGGTCGTGAGCCGCGGCGGCGAGGTCCACAGCCACGCCCACCCCCAGGCCAGGGCTTCGGAAGCCCCCGAGGGCCAAGGACACCCCCCGGAGGTCCGCGCCCTGGTGATCACGGCGTCCAACCGGGCGTCCACCGGGGTGTACGAGGACCGCGGCGGCCCCCTGCTCGTCACCGGCCTCACCGCGCTGGGCTGCACCGTCGACGGCCCGGTGGTGGTGCCGGACGGCGCCCCGGTCGGCCGTGCGCTGCGCGAGGGCGTGGCCGCCGCGTACGACGTGGTCGTCACCACCGGGGGCACCGGCCTCTCGCCCACGGACCGCACCCCCGAGGAGACCCGCGCCGTACTGGACTACGAGGTCCCCGGCATCCCCGAGGCGATCCGCGCCTTCGGCGCCGGGAAGGTCCCCACGGCGGCGCTCTCCCGGGGACTCGCGGGCGTCGCCGGTCGTACGCTGGTCGTGAACCTTCCCGGTTCCCCCGGTGGCGTACGGGACGGTCTGGCCGTGCTGGAACGGCTGCTGTCGCACGCGGTCGACCAGATCAGGGGCGGTGACCACCCCGCGCCCCCACCCGGTCCCGACGACCGTCGGGAGACCAGACCTTCTGGGAGTACGAGCTGAACGCGCCCTGGCCGGTCGTACTGGCGGACGGCGACGTGGTCCTCCGTCCGATAAGGCTGCGCGACCAACGCACCTGGCGCGAGGTCAACCGGCGCAACCGCGACTGGCTGCGCCCCTGGGAGGCCACCGTCCCGCCGCCCGCGCCCGGCGCCCCGCCGGCGCAGCGTCCGACGTACCGCCAGATGGTCCGCCACCTGCGGGCCGAGGCGAACGCGGGCCGCATGCTCCCCTTCGTGATCGAGTACCAGGGGCGGCTGGTGGGCCAGTTGACGGTGGCCGGGATCACCTGGGGCTCCATGTGCTCGGGCCACGTGGGGTACTGGGTGGACCGGGGCGTCGCGGGCCGCGGAGTGATGCCGACGGCCGTGGCGCTGGTCACGGACCACTGCTTCCGCACCGTCGGACTGCACCGGATGGAAGTCTGCATTCGCCCCGAGAACGGGCCGAGCCGCAGGGTGGTGGAGAAACTGGGATTCAGGGAAGAGGGGATTCGTCCACGTTATCTCCACATCGACGGCGCCTGGCGGGACCACCTCGTGTTCGCACTGACGGCCGAGGAAGTGCCCGAGGGGCTGCTCCGCCGCTGGCAACGGGCCCGACCGCAGGCACCACAGGGCCCTCAAGGAACCCGGTAAATAAAATATGTGTTCGAAATCGACCGCCATTGACGATGTGATGATCCAAACAATCGCAAGAAAAGCCCGTCATATCAGCGGGATCGTGCGACACACCGGGCCAATTGGCGGATGCCCTTGCAAGAATCCCTCTACGGTGTGACCGTGAGCAGCAGCGGCCTCATCTACGCAGTCATCGTCGGGGCCTGGGCCGCCTACTTGGTGCCGATGTGGCTCCGCAGGCAGGACGAGCTAAACGAGGCTCGACCGACGGAACGCTTCTCCACCGCCATCCGGCTGCTGTCCGGACGCGAGGCGATGGAGCGCCGATACGCCAAGGAGCTGCGGGACCGCACCCCGGAGCAGCCCGAGTCCGACGTCCACCCGGATGCCGTCACGGAGCCCTTGAGCACCGTGGACGTCCGGGCCTTCGCCGCGCCCCGCACCGAGGTCCGGACCACGCCTCCGGACCCGGTGCAGGCGCCGGCGCAAGCGCCCGAACCGCCCCGGCAGCCCCGCCGACCCCGGCAGCGCCCCAGCGGCGCGGCGGCCGAGCGCGCCCGGCGCAGCAAGGTGCTGGCCCGGCGCCGGCGGACGACCGTGCTGCTCTTCGTGGCGTTCACGGCGGGCGCGGTCGTCGCCGCGGTCGGCGGCACCGGCTTCCTGTGGGCGCCGGCCGCCCCCGCGGTGCTCCTCAGCCTGTACATCGGCTACCTCCGCACCCAGGAGCGGCGCCGCTTCGTCGTCGTCATGGACCGCCGGCGCGCGGAGGCGGCTGCGCAGCGCCTGCGCGAGACCCGCCACGTCCGGCACGGCCGCCGCCAGCCCTCGCCCCCCGCCCCGGCGCCCGCCGCCGAGCCCGGCGAGGCCCCGGAGCCCCACCCCGAGCCCGAGCCGGCGCCGCTCTCGCCCCAGGAGGCGGGCCGCCGCGCCCTCGTCGAGCAGACGGACCACGCGGAGTGGGTCGACCAGCAGCGCGACCGCGGCCCGGCGACGGGCGACAGTTGGGACCCGGTCCCCGTCCCCCTGCCCACGTACGTGACGGCCCCGGTCGCCCCGCGCGCCACGAGCGGCATCGACATGAACGACCCGGACACCTGGAGCTCGGCCCGCTCCTCCGCCGCGGACCCGCCCCGCAGCGAGACTCCGCCACAGCGCCAGCAGCCCCAGCCCCGCCGCGCGACCCGCGACCGGGGCCGCACCCCCCTCTTCGACCAGTACGCCGACGAGGACCGTCCCCGCGCCGCCAACGAGTGATCGACTCCGCCCCAGGCCGCGGGGCGGAGCCGCCCCCGACCAGCACAGGAGCGGATTTCCGAGCACCCCGATCGGGATGCTAGAGTTTCACTCGTTGCAAGGGCCTGTGGCGCAGTCTGGTAGCGCACCTCGTTCGCATCGAGGGGGTCTGGGGTTCAAATCCCCACAGGTCCACAACAGCTCAGAGCCTCCGTCAGAGAGATCCGGCGGAGGCTCTGTGGCGTTGTACAGCAGTGAAGTACAGCAACTACTCCGGATCTTGCGCGCCCAGGTGCCGGCCCAGCCGCAGGAGTGCCTTGCGGGTCTCCTCCGACGGCACGTGCGTGTACACCTCCATCGTCACCGCGATCTTGCTGTGCCGGAGGATCTGCATCGCGATCCTCGGGTGCACGTCCAGCGCGGCGAGGAGCGAGCCGCAGGTGTGCCGGGTGTCGTGGAGCCGGATCGTACGGACATCGGCGCGGGCGCAGCGGTCCGCGAACGACCGGTTGAAGTTGCGCGGTTCGACGGGCGTCCCCCAACGGGTGGTGACGACGAAGTCCGAGCCCGACCACTGGTCGCCGGCTGCCTCGCGGGCCGCTGCCTGAGCCTTGTGCCGTAGCTGCAAGGCGGTGTGGGCGATCTGCGGCAGAGGGAGCGTGGCCATCGACGCGTCGGTCTTCGCCTCGTCGTGCACCAGTTGGCGCCTGATGCGCTGGAGTTGCTTCTCCACCGTGACCTCACCGGCTTCGAGGTCGACGTTCGACCAGGTGAGCCCCAGCACCTCGCCGCGCCGGAAGCCGAGTACGAGGATGAGGACGCACGCCGGGTAGAGCGGATCGCCCGCCGCACGGGCGGATTCCAGGAACTGCCGCGCCTCCTCCACGGACCACGGCTTGCGCCGTGTCCGGCGCGCGGACCGGACCTTGACGAGAGCGGCCACGTTCTTCGAGATCAGCTCCTCGGCCACGGCGTTGCTGAGCGCCGACCGCAGCACCGCCCTGGCGTCCTGCACGGTGCGTCGGGAGGCGATCTGCCCGCAGCACCGGCCGACTGTGCAGCAGCGGCGCCGCTGCCGGGGGTTCCTGTGTGTCTCCGGCCGTCGGGCGTCCTTGCCCTGGGCGCAGCACTGGCACTGCGCCAGCAGGGTGTTCACCCAGCTCCGGACGTCACGGACGGTCAGTTTGTCGAGCCGCTTGGAGCCCAGGTGCGGCGTGACGTAGAGACGGACGTGCATGGCGTACGTCTCGGCGGTCTTGGGCTTGAGGTCGGGCTCCACGATGTCCTTGAGCCACCGCTCCAGGTACGCGGCGAGGGTGGGCGTGGAGGTGGCGACCGGGCCCTTCTTGGACTCGGCGTGGAGTTTGATCCACTTGTCGTGGACCTCGTCGCGGGTCTTGCCGTAGACGTACTTGCGCCCCTTGGTGCCGTCGGGCCGGGTGACCCAGACGTAGGCGGCGAAGGTGTTTCGGTACGGGTAGATGGAGCCTTCGCCGTTGCTGCGCTTGCCGGTCATGCGGGCACCTCCTCGGCGTCGGCGGCGACGCGTTGGACGTAGCCGTCGACCCAGGCCGGGAGGATGCGGCGGTTGCGGCCGACCTTGACGGAGCGGATCTGCCCGGTGAGGACGAGGGTCTTCGTCTTGGAGAGGCCGAAGCCGAGCATGGCGGCGACCTCGGCCGTGGTGTGCCACCTGCGGGTGATAACGGTCATGGGGTGTCCCCTCCTTCCACGCGGTGGGCGATGAAGGCGGCTTCAGGGGAGTGGCCGCGGCCGGCGTAGCGCCAGTGGCTGACGGTGGTCGTGGGGCGGTTGGCGATGCCCAGGGTCTGACGGCGTTGGTGTGCCCGGTGGTTGGTTCGG
The DNA here is from genome assembly GCF_040653095.1 of Streptomyces sp. NPDC048057. NCBI lineage: Bacteria > Bacillati > Actinomycetota > Actinomycetes > Kitasatosporales > Streptomycetaceae > Streptomyces > Streptomyces sp. NPDC048057. Next base: position 113,023 of record NZ_JBEZNF010000022.1, on the reverse strand, counting down.
GCGGTACGGAGTGCGGTCAGGGTGGTGGAGTAGCGGCGGGACTTGGTGGAGAAGTGGCCGCGGTAGCCGAGCATGTGGGCCCAGCGGCGTAGTTCGAGGGGTGCGAAGGGTGGGAGTGCGCCGAGCCACCAGCAGGTGGCGATCATGCGGAGTACGTGGGCGCGTACCGGGAGCAGGGCGAGGTCCGTGGTCGCACGGACGCGGGTGTCGACCGCGCCGGCCGTCTCGGCGCCCTTGGTGGCGTACTTGGCGATGTACGCGGCGACCGCGCCGTGTGCGGTGACGGGCCGGACGTCGACCTGAGCCCCGAAACGGAGGGTGCGGAGGCCGATGACGTCGGTGCCGGGGGCGCGGAGTCGTACGCTCCCGGCCGCGGTTCGTACGGCGGAGGTGAGGAGGTCGACGGTGGCCCAGTCGGGTGGAGCGGTGTTGGGGCCGTCGGGTCCGTCGAGGCGGATGGTGGCGTGGAAATGGATCAGCCCGCGTCGTTGGTACTCGGCGACCTTGGCGTAGGAGAGCCGGGTCGTCTGGGCGAACTCGGCGCGGGTGAGGTGGGCTCGACGGGCTAGTTCCCGCCTCAGCTCGATGGTGAAGCGGTGCCAGAGGTGACCGGCGCGGGATTGCCAGAGGACGGCGCCGGCGTAGTCGTAGCAGCGGGGGCAGAGCGGTTCGCCGAGCCGGAGGTCCGTACGGTCGTGACGGACGTGACAGCCGACGGGAAGACCGTGCGGGCAGCGCTCCCTGGACGAGCGGGGGCGGCAGGCGATGACCGCGCCGTTCCGCTCGCGGCGGGTGTGGACCGGGCCGAAGCCGGGGGCGGTGAGGGTGGCGAACACCTGAGGGTGGCCGCTGGCAGTCTCGGGGACTCCCTTGCCGCCGAGGAGTCCGGCGCGGATCAGGTGGTAGGTGTCGGCCCGGTAGAGGCGGGCGCAGGCCGGGCAGACGGCGGCGCGCCGGTTGCCGCACGCGACGAGGAGCCGGCCACCGTACTCACCGGACGAGTGGCTGTGCAGGGCGTGACCCGTCGTCGTGTCGAAGACGGTGGACTCACCGACGAGATGGATGGGGTTGGTGCAGCCGTTGAGGCTGGCGATGTTGCGGCGCCAGGCGTCGAAGCCGGGTGCGCCGGCGCGTTCGAGGAGGGCGGAGACGGCGGACGGGAGGCTCGTGGGCTCGTTCATCGGGAGCCTCCGAACGCCTGGCCCATGACCGCGGCGACGGCCTGGGGGCGCGTTTTGGCGCTGAAGCGGAGGGCCGGGTCGGTGAGCCAGAGTGCGGCGGCGTGAGCCGGGCAGAGGCGCTGTTCCGTACCGTCGCACCCGACGAGGACGACCTCTTCCCGGCCGTCGCACGTCGAACGGTCGTCGGCGCGTAGCTCGCACTCGGGCGAGTGCGGACGCTTCCTGGTGGACAATGGGTGTCGACTCCTTTCACTGCTCAGGTGGCGGATGGAGTGGGTTCCTGACGGGGTCGGGTTTGGCGACTTCGCGCCCCGTCGGGAACCCCTGAACGTGGTGTCAGGGGGCATGGCCCCTTTCCCTTCTGGTGTTGGGGACTCAGAACCGGATCTGGCCGAGGAAGCCGGCCACGGTGTCGATGGCCGTACGGACGGCGGGGGCGGCTGCCGTGGTGGCCAGGAGGAATCCGAACGCCGCGGAGATCAGGACGTGCGGCCAGCGCAGGTAGTGGATGCGCAGGAGGAACCAGATCAGCAGGCCGAGCAGGAGCACGGCGGACATGGAGATCAGCACGACGTCTCCTGCGCGGGTGTCTGGCGGGGTGCCGGCGGGCGACAGACCGCCAACTCCGGCAGGTCCGGCGCGAGGTGGGCGTACTGCGCTGCGACGGCTTCCGCCTCCGTCTCGGAGACGAGGAACGAGCGGGCGCGCTCCCAGCCGTCCCCAGAGGCGAGGACAGCGGTCCCGGCTTGTTCGGGCGGTATGGCCTGGGCGGCTTTGAGTGCGTCGGGGTTGAGGTCCCCGAGGGTCATCTCCGCCGTACCCGGATCGGACACGCGGTGGCAGACGCGGCCGGCGAGTTGGGCTCGAAGGGCGGTGACGCCCGGACCCATGTCGGAGCCGACGCGTTGGCCGGCGACGATGAGGAAGACGCCGAGTGCCGCTCCGAGCTGGGCGATGCGGATGAGCGCGGTGGCTGCTGCCTGGGCTTCGTCCTTCTCGCTGCGGTTGGCGATCAGGAACAGCTCCGCGATCTCGTCGACGATGACGACGACGGGGACGGGCCGGGTGGGTTCGGGGAGTCCCCAGACGTTGCGGACGTGGGCTTCGCGGCAGACTGCCATGCGGTCGAGGGTGAGGTCCACGAGCGCCGACAGGAGCTTGACCGCCTGGGCGCGGTTGGTGGCGAGGGCGGAGAGGCGGGAGCCGTAGAGGGAGAGTTCCATGCCGCCCTTGCAGTCGATGCCGACCAGGGCGACGGGCTGCGGTGCGAGGCCGGCGACGAGGGCGTTGACGAGCGTCGACTTTCCGGAGCGCGTGGCACCGACGATCAGCCAGTGGGGTACGCGCCGGAGGTCGACCACCCAGTGGGCACCGGTCTCCAGGACTCCCACGGTGACGCGGAGGAGTTCGTGGGGGCTTTGGTGGGTGTGCCGGGCCTGTTGGGGCGTCTGCAGCGGGTCCGAGGGGGACGCCGTGATACGTACGACACCGGGCTTCCACGGGGTCACGCGGACCGCGTGCACCTCCCAGGCGTGGGCCATGGCGGGCGCGGCCTTGATGAAGTCGTCCGGTGTCTGGCCGGGGAGCAGTCGGGCGAGTAGGTGGAAGCCCATACGGGTCGGCCGGATGAATCCGCATCGGGGGACGCGTGGTTGGGGCGGCGGTGCGCCCTTGCCGACGAGCCCGGAGACGACGGTGAGCGCGGCCTTGCGGCTGACGGCGAGGCCGCAGGCGGCCATGAGCGGTCGCCAGGTGCGGAGGACGCGGAGGCAGGCGGTCGGGTATCCGAGCGCCAGCCACCAGGCTGCCGGATAGCGGGAGCGTAGAACCGGGCTCAGCGTGAGCACGGTCGTGGTGAGGAGCAGGAGCGCGAGGGCGGTCCAGCTCGGCCAGGTCGAACCGGTGTCGTGGTGGGAGGAAGCCGTTAAGGTCACTGCCCACCGCCCTTGCCCGCGGGCGCGGTGAGGGGCTTGATCTCCTCGGCGCGGAAGGCGATCCCGTGCCGGCCGTCGTTCTCCCACGGCATCGCGATGAGGTCCCGGACCTGAACGGGCATGCCGAGCTGCACGCCGGTGGGCTCACCGGGCACGCTCACGTTGACGACGTCGGCGGACGCCCCGGTCATGAGGCAGAGGCCCACCTGGTACATCGTCTTGCCCGTCGCGCGGTCGATCTTGAGTTGACCGGTCTCGCGGTTGGCGACGCGCGGGGACGGTGCGACGGCGCAGATGATCCCGGTGAACTTGGCGGTGTCGATCGGAAGGGTTGCCACGTACTGAACTCCTCTGTGAAGGCACCCGGAGGTTGATCCTTCGGGTTGGTTGACCACCCGTAGTACGGGTGGACTTCCACCATGGAGCCCGTAGTACGGGTTGTCAAGCGACATGTAATGAGCGAGGCTGTGTCCACGATCGTGGACGGCAAGTTCACATGAGTGAGCGCAGCAGCAGCGACCACGGCACGGAGGACACACATGCCGCCGAAGAAGACGCAGCCGAAGTACCGCCAAATCGCGGACTACCTGCGGGAAGGCATCCTCAACGGCACGTTCCCGGCCGGCCAGCCGCTCCCCTCGGAGGAGGTCCTGGCCAAGCAGTTCCAGGTGACCCGCCCCACGGTGCGCCAGGGGCTGACGGAGCTACGGGCGTCCGGTCTGGTCGAGGCGATCATGGGCCGGGGGACCTTCGTCCGCTCACCCCACAACCGTCCGAGCCTCACGCGCCCGCGGGGAGTGCGACGCACGGTTGACGGCCGGTACGTCGAGGCCGACGGCATCCGCTGGACCGACGACGACAGCGCTACGGTGACGCGCACGGACGCCCCGCTCGCTTTGGCGGATCTGTTGCGCATCCCCCCGGGCGAGCCGATGTTCACCCATGACGCGCTCCAGACCGCGGACCAGGGCCGCCTACGCCAACTCCACCGGACGTACGTCCCCTTCTCCGTGCTCGCGGACACGAGCTACGACGCCGAGCCGCTACCGCCCGCGCCGGAGTTGTACGGGGTGCTCGCCGAGCTGGGCCACGAACTCACCTTCACGGAACACGTCCGCCCCCGCATGCCTCTCCCGGACCAGGCCCAAGCGCTCCGCCTCCCGGAGGGCGTCCCTCTGCTCCACATCCTCCGCCTGACCACCAACCAGACGGGCAAGCCGCTTGCGCTGGAGGAGTTCCACCTCCCGGGCGAAGACTTGGAGGTCTCGTACCCCCTCTGACCACGAAGAGCCCACCCGCCCCACGTGGTTCAAACTTTCTCTACTTCATCAAGGCGCCTCGCTCCGCTCCCCGCGCGCGGCCCGGCACTTGCCGGGCCCGCCGCTCCTGTCTCCGCCCCGCTCCGGACCGGCCGCCGGCCTCACGCCACAGCTCGGGTTGACCAGAGGGAGAAACCCTCTTGGGCTGGGGCGGTCGGCTCCACGGCTTTACGCAGCCACCATGGGGCGAGCCTCGAAGATCGGGGCCCGCATCGGGCCTTAGTGGGCAGGTCCACAGACCGCCCGAGTCGCCGCAAGCTTACGGGCCCCGATCTCTCACCCCATGGCAAACTCCCGCCCAAAGCCGCTCCACCGACCTTCAGCGGCCTGCCAAGGTGGCAGCGAGCTGCTCAACGCGCTGCAGACAGCGGGCCAAGCTTGGCGATTCTTCAGCTGCGACTCTAGGTCGCCATAGCCTAAAACCGAAATCTCGAATATCTGATGCATAGGTGGGCCCCACCGAAGCCCCGCTACTGGGCCTTGGGACAAGACCTTCGCGAACGTCCCTGCGTCGGGATTTCCGTGCAAGGTTGATAATCTCCTGCTTTGGATCCTGCAGAAGGTCCGGATTTCGAGGAACTTTACTCGCCGAAACTCCAAGGAAATCCGCGACCGCCTCCCGATCGGCGAGAAGCCAAGATTCTAGTTCTGTGACTGCGACCCGAAAGACCATCTGCTCGGCGGGAGCGGGAAGCCATTCACGCACGTTGGCTACCACACAGTCGTCCACAGAGTCCATGTCCACCAGAACGAACCAAGGCATGAACCTGGCGGCCTGATTATACGCCGGCAATTTCTTGAGGAGTGAAGATTTCCCGCCTTTTCCTTGCACCATATTTACAGAAAGGCCGCACTCCCGCAATATGGATCGGACTGCACCTTCATCCGAGATGCCCTCCACTGCGATCATGACCTTGTTCACTGAATCACCCCACGAAGAAGCTTAGCTGCCCAGCCTCTTCCGGGGCCGTGTACTCTTTCAAGATATCGCCTAGGGGCACTCCAGACTCACGCATAATCCGAATCTCTTCCCGGTCTGAAAGTCGGGATACCGCAGTTCCCTCGGATTCCGGAATTAGCACCAAAACCTCGTCGGAGCCGATCCCTGAATCGTTAAGAATCTCCGGAGAGTGGCTACTCACCAGAATCTGTCTCGAAGATTTCCTCTGCACCCTTGCAAACATCTGGGGAATGTTGCGTACCACTTCGGGATGCAGTGAGAGTTCAGGTTCTTCCAGTAGGAGTGGGCCGCGCGAATCAGCGACCGCCCATAGCAGGCCAAGGAGGCGCAACGTGCCGTCCGAAAAGTGATCTTCAGTTTGCCAGGCGCCATTTGGCCTCCAATGCTGATACTTGCCCTTCAGGTGTGGAACGCCTCGGATATCGGATTCCAATTCTAGTTTTTGCAGCTGCGGCACAGCCACTTTGAGAGCATCGACAATCTTCCGCAGCCGTGCGTCACGAGTCGCCTTCGGTGTGCGAGCAATTTGTTCAAGGAAGTCGCCACCGAATGGGTCGTTCTTCTTTCCTACGGACCTGTCCGGCTCTCGAACCAGCTGCGGAACAATGTGCATATAACTGAGGCTCGCGAAGAATTCCGCAACAATCCGGAATTTTCTGTTCACGTTGACTTGCTCAAGATGCGTTTGGCGCAACCGTTCCACGTCTCCACGGTCTCCTGCATCAGGCCGCCGCAGTAGGTCTTTCCCTCGATATTGCACTACCTCAGATTCGATGATTGGGCGCCTGTTATTATCTTGCTTAAACTTTAGCTCGTAGCTCCATTCATTCGAAACGCTATCGTTTCCGAGGGTGACCCTCAGTGAAACGGACGGGTACCTTCGAGCAGCAAAAGAGCGGATCATGCTTACGCCGCCGCGTTTCGCTACAGCAGCCTCAAATCCGCCACCAACAGAAACGATTTCCGAAAGAAACCGGAAACAGTCCAAAAAGTTCGACTTGCCTGCAGCGTTAGGGCCGACCAAAAACATTCTTTGCCTCAAGTCGACCGAGAAGCTCGTGAAATTCCTCCAATTCGCCACTTGGAGGCTCGTAAAGCGCATACTCTTGCGCTCCAAAGGATCGTGCTTGAGACCTTCTGCTTCTGTCACGAGGGCACCCCCTGGTGTATATCCGCTCCCGGATGTCTCGTCCGAATGGTATCGCCCATGTAAGGGCAGCGCTGAGATCTGGCGTAGGGAACAACAGTAGGTGGCGCTCCGGCAGAAGCCGCCGTCTGGCCGTTCGCTAGGTGACCGTGCGTCGTCGAGGTACGTGCATCGGATCTCCGGGCGTCAGCAGCACTGAGTGTCATACCGCGCGACAACGCCCACGCAGCCCTGAGTAACCGCACACCCCGGCGGGCCATAACCCCAGCTCAGTGCCACAAAGCCCCTGGCCAGCGCACCCGGTTGATTCGGTACGAAGAATCGTCTGTACAGCAGCGCAGTACCGCAACCCCAGCCGCCAGCCCCGTCCATAGACGGCCCTTCGCGGCCTCAGCGAGGTATGGACCTCCCCTGGCCGTTCCAGCTAGAGCTACGGATCAGAAGGGGTACGGCCGCCGTGGCCTACAGACCACGGCCGTACCAGATCAGGCGGGAACCAGCGGGGAACCACGGTGAAAGCGGCCCTGCACGAAGAGCCTGCAACGAGACCGTTCGCGCAGGTCAGCACCCAGATCAGTCCCAAACGATCGCGGCTTCCCAAGCTCAGGGCGCATTCCTGGGCCTCGGTGAGGCTCCCGCCGCTCGTTCGGGCTGCGGCGCTGGGGCGCCGGTCCCGAACGGCGGCGGAGACAACAGAAAGCCCCGGTCGCCGTGGCGGGGAACTGGGCGACCGGGGGCGGTGGGTGATCTTCAGGTGGGTGGGGAGTCGTGGGTGAAGTCTTCGTGGGGTATCGGGCCGTGGGGGAGGGATGAGGCACAGGTGGGGCAGGCGTAGAGGGGTGAGCCCTCGGGCGTGGGATCGGTGGTCCAGCGGATTCCCACGGGGGCGTGCGTGGTTAGGACGCATCCGGCGCACTTGGCGGTGAGGACTCTCGGCGGGGGTGAGGTCAGCGCGTTTGCGATCACGTTCGGTCGCCGTGAGTCACGGTACGGAGTACGTGGAGTTGAAGGGTGTCGTCGAGTAGGACGTAGGGGCGGACGAGGGCCACGTCCTCGGCGCGGAGGGGGCGTTGTCGTTCGAGGACGTGGGGCGGGGTAGAGGTGGTCCAGGGGGTCATGAACAGCTTGATCGGGGTGAGGGTAGGGCTTGGGGCGCGGTGGCGGCCTCGGGGGCGGGACAGTCGTCCTGGGAGGCGGCGGGTGATGAGCGTGAACAGCTTCTGCACGTGGTCGTCAGCTCCCCGGCGGCCTTTGGGCCGCGAGGCGTTCGGCCAGTTCCAGGGTCAGGCCGGTGACGAGGGTCTGGGCCAGGAGTTGGGCGGCTTCCGGGCGGATGGTTCCGAGGTGCACCAAGCCGTCGCCGTCGACGTTCACGTCCGGCTTGAGGCCGGGGAAGTCGGTGTCGAGGCCGAGCGCGCGGAGCTTGTCCGCGAGGGTGGTGGCGCTGCGGTGGGCGCGGGACCAGCCGCGGACGTAGGGGATGCCAGGGACCAGTTCCTCGGCGCGTTTGGCGATCACTCCTCGGCGGTCGGTCACCTCTGCTGCTCCTCTCCGATGTCGTCGGCCGCGGATCGGTGCCCGCGCGGGCAGGCAGCGTCGGCGGGCCATTCGCAGGTCAGGGCGCGGTCGAGGAGTTCGGCCAGGCGTTCTGCCGTTTCGGGGGAGACGCGGCCGAGTTCGACCAGGCCGTGGCCGAAGGCGTTCATCTGGGCCTGGAGGTAGGGGAAGTCCTTCTCCAGTCCGGCCGAGACCAGGACGTCGCGAAGCGCGGCGGTCGCGTCCCGGGCCGCGTACCACGGTTCACTCTCGATGGGGGACCAGCGGGCCGCGTCATCCCCCATGGCGAACCGCCTCCGCCCGAGCCGTCGTCCCGACCATCGCCGCGGGGACCGGGAACTCGTCGCCGTACCGGTCGACGCGTTCGAGCAGGCCGGTGGCGGCGACGAGCATCACCGCCAGGGCGACGACGCGGAGCGGGGACGGCTCCGGTGCTCGGGTCGGGGCGGCGAGCCACTGGTAGCGGTCGCCGGAGAGGGGCATCGGGCCGGGGAGGACGACGAAGGAGCCGGTGGCCAAGTACCCGTACGTGGGTGTTCCGTGGCCCTCGGACTCCCTGATCACGGCCCGGTCGAAGCGGTCCCGCGAACCCGGGGCGATGAGGAAGCCGACCTGCCTGTTGCCCAGGTCGGTCATGACGGGCCCGTGCGGCATGCCCCTCTGCTGGAGCTGGGAGAAGACCTCCACACCCGTCCGCTGCTCGATCACCACGACGTCGAAGTCCCGCCCGGTGGGGAACGGGTGCGGTGCGCGCGGGTCGTCGTCCCACTGTGATGCGCAGTGCTCCGGATCGTCAGCAGCCTCCGACAGCCACTTCCTGCCGCGCCTCGTCATCGTCTGCACGTCGCTTCACCTCAGTCGGTCCACGGCGACCGGTGTGGGGCGCCGGACTTCCAGAGTTGTGGGAGCGGCCATGACCAGGGCAGATGACGAGGGATGACAGGGGGTGACGGAGCTCGTCACCCCTGACGCACCCACCACTTCGCGTGAAAGGCGCCGTCGAGGGGGCGCGTGGTGGCGACGAAGTCCCTATATTCACGGGCAGGTGCACATGCTCACGAACTCCAGCGGGGGAGGCGGAGACGACGGTCATGACACAGCAGATCGGCGCACTTCTCCTCACCGCTCGTAGGGAACGCGGGTGGAGTCAGCCGCGGCTCATCCGGGAGCTGCGGAACGTGGCCGCGCGGCATGGTCAGAAGCTGCCGAGTGATGCGAGCGTGAAGCGCCGCATCGCGAGCTGGGAGAACGAGCACGGTACGCCGGACGAGTTCTACGGTGCGTTTCTGTGCGAGGCCCTGAGCCTGGACCCCCGGGATCTGGGGATGCAGCAGGCAGTACGGAACGAAGCCGGACGGCTGCTGGAGCTGACGTACCCCGACAGCCCGGAGGCAGGCGTCACCGCGATAGCGCCGTTATGGCGGGCCGACCTCGACGGTCACGAGCCGCTGCTCACCTCGGACGTCTCGGACGCCGTATGGCACGAAGCGTCGCTCCGCTGGCTCGTCACCCCAGAAGCCGCCGTGCCCGTCACCACAGTGGGGGACGGGCCACGCGTCGGACTCGCCGACGTCGCAATGATCAAGTCGACCGCGGACATGTTCGCCCAGCTCGACGACCGGTTCGGCGGTGACCACGCGCGACAGAGCCTGATCCAGTACCTCAGCAGGGACGTGGCACCGCTCCTGTCCGGCCAGTACACGCAGGCCGTCGGACGGGCCCTGTTCGCCACCGTCGCCGAAGCGACGCTCCTCGCGGGGTGGATGTCGTACGACGCCTGCCACCACGGGCTCGCGCAACGGTACTTCGTCCACGCGCTCAGGCTCGCGCAGGACGGCGACGACCGACGCATGGCCGGGAGCATCCTCTCCGCCATGAGCCACCAGGCCACGTTCCTCGGCTGCTACACCCAGGCGGCGACGCTGGCCCGTGCGGCGCGCATGGGCATCTCGGGCGTCGCGACGCCGACCCTGCTGGCCCAGTTCCACGCCATGGAAGCGCGAGCACTCGCCCGTACCGGGGACACCCGCGCCTGTGAACTCGCGCTGGCCGAATCCACCCGGGCCCTGGAACGAAGGAACAGCGACGACGAGCCCGAGTGGATCACGTACTTCGACGAAGTCGAACTCGCCGCGGAGGCCGCGCATTGTTTCCGGGACGTCAGCAGCGCCCGTCAGTCCGTCGCACACGCCGAGAACGCGGTCAGCGGAAGCCACGTCCGCAGTGACTTCTTCGCCACCATGGTCCTTGCCGACGCCCACATGCACGCCGGGGAACCGGAGGAAGCCTGCCGCGTCGCGGCCGACGCACTCGACCTGGGCGAGCAACTGAAGTCGGCGCGGTGCGTCAGCTACCTTACGGAGTTCCGCCGCAATCTCGCCCGGGCCGCGGAGACCGCCGTCGTACGCGACTTCCACGAGCAGTCCGCGGAGCACCGGCTCTGGCTCGCCACGGATGCGCGCGGCTGATCGCTCAGAAGGGCTGCCAGTCCTTGCGGCTGCCGCCGGTACGGATCGCTCGGACCCGACGCGTGAACTCGACCGCCGCCTTCTCGTCCGACGCGACCTGGTGGCCGAGCCACAGCGTCATCTTCAACTCACGCAGGTCAGCGAGGACGGGATAGCCGGGCCAGTTCAGCAGGTCGAAGCCGTAGCGATAGACGAACGACTCGTACTCGGCGCGCGTGTGCCAGCCCAGACGTTCGTAGAACAGCGCCGTGAGAACGAGGTCCCACTCCCGCTGCCCCAGCGAGAAGTCATCAAGGTCGATCAGCAGGGCCTTGCCGTCCCGGCCACGGAGCGCGTTGCCGACGTTCGCGTCCCCGTGGATCAGACCGAAGTCGAGCACCCAGTCCAGCCGGTCGTACTCCTTCTGAATCCGGCCCGTCCGCTCCTCCAGGAAAGCCAAGTCGTCATCCGCCACGCTGCCACGAAGGTCCCGAAGGAACTCCCAGACGCCGTCGAAGGGGTCGTAGTACGGCAGGCCCAGCGACGCCGGTTCTTCCAGCCAGTGCAGTTGCCGCAGCAGATCCGCCAGCTCAGCCGGGCCCGCGTACTCGTCCCGGTCTTGGGCGCTCATCCAGAACGTGACCGCTCGACCGTCGACCACGAGGGGCTGTTCCACGCCGGCCACCACCCGGGTCGCCGGGAATCCTTCAGCCTCCAGCCAGCGCGCCACCCGGACCGCGCGCCTCGACTCCTCCGACGCCTCCGGATCACGGGCGATACGCACGATCGCGGCGGAGTCGGGGAGGCGGTACACGGCGTTCGAACCGAGGCGGAGGAGCTGGGCGTTCGCCGGGCTGAGTCCAGCCGTACGGCACGCCCGCTCCAGGACCGCGCCCGCCACGTCCGCCGTGAACCCGCTCCTGCCCTCAGCGCCCGAAGTCATGCTTCGACGCTACAGGCCGATCCCGCGCCGGTCTGCTGTACAGCAACGAAGTACAGCAACCAGGCCGACCGCGTGTGAGCACCGCGGACCGTGCGCACCTCTCCGACCAGGACGGGAGACCTTGCCGACCTCGCTGCCCTTAGTTCGCATCGAGGGGGTCTGGGGTTCAAATCCCCACAGGTCCACAACAACACTGTTCTTGGGTTCGCTCGGGGGCAGTTGGCAAGGTCCCGGTGATCATGATGATCGCCGGGACCTTTGTCGTTTCCGGGATGGTCCTGGATGGAATCCGCCTCCTTCCAGGACAGGGGGTTCTTGGGGCGTCGGTGCGGTTTGGTCGACTCATCATGGATGCGGGACGCGAGGGGCACGCCTTCAGACGGTTATGGGGTGGGGCCGTCGAGGGGGCTGACCACTGGGGTGCTCACATGCTGGTAGATCACGGAGCTGCGGAAGTTGACGATCTCGCGGCGCTGGCTGAAGCGGTCCATGAGGAACGTGTGGAGGTGGTCGACGTCGGCGACGGCCACGTGGACCAGGAAGTCGTCGCCGCCTGCGACGACGAACACCGAGAGGACTTCGGGCAGGTCGGCCACGTACGCCTTGAAGCCCTCGATGACGTCCCGGCTGAGCGGGCGGACCTGGATCGACAGCAGGGCTTGGACCGGGCGGCCGAGGGAGCGGAGGTCGACCGTTGCGTGGAAGCCCGTGATCACTCCGCGGTGGCGCAGGGTTCGGGTTCGTTCGAGGCAGGTGGACGGGGCGATGCCGAGGCGGCGGGCCAGTTCTCTGTTGGTGATCCGTGCATCGCGCTGCAGGTGCTCCAGTATCAGCGAATCAAGTTCGTCCATGGGCGCCATTCTGGCCCCTGAAGCGAATGGAGTTCGGGGCATCCTCCTGGCTGCCGTCGGCATGCCTAGCGTTCACCGTCACTGACCGAACACTGTGACGGAGGGCGCGTGATGGCGGAGCGACCGGTTGGGGTCGTCGCTCGGCGGCGGCGGCGGCGGTCCGGGCTGGGAGCCGGGGCGGGGACGGCGTTGTGCGTCGGGGCGGTGCTGGGGCCGGGGGCGCTGACGCTGACGTCCACGGCCGCGGCGGAAGCGGGGCCGGGGTCGGTGCTGGCCTGGTTGGTGCTGGTCGCGGTGAGCCTGCCCGTTGCATGGGTGTTCGCGGCTCTCGGTGCCCGGCACCCGGACGGAGGCGGTGTGGCCGCGTCCGTTGAGAGGGCGTTCGGGGCTCGGCTGGCCGGGCCCGTGGGGTGGTGGTTCTACTGGGCCGTTCCGCTGGGGGTGCCCGCCGCGGCGCTCATCGGCGGCGAGTACGCGGCTGCCGCTGCGGGGTGGGGCCGTTCCGCCGTTCCCGTGATCGCGCTGCTGGTCGTGGGCGCTGCCTACGGGGCCAACCTCGTCGGGCTGCGCCTGTCGGGGCGTCTGCAACTGCTCATGGTCGGCGTCCTGGCGTCGCTGCTGGCCGTCACGATCGCGGTGTCGGGCACCCGGATGAGAGCCGCCCACTTCACTCCCTTCCTGCCGCACGGTTGGGCTTCCGTCGGAGTCGCGGCGGGCATGTTGTTCTTCGCGGTCGCGGGCTGGGAGGCGATCAGTCACCTCTCGGCGGAGTTCACCGCCCCGGAGCGGGACCTTCCCCGAGCCACCCTTTTGGCCTGGGGAATCGTCACCGTGCTGTACGTGGGGCTCGCGCTCGTCACCGTCGGAGCGCTCGGCACACGGGCCGGAGCCACCAGCACCCCGCTCACCCTGCTGCTGGAAGGGGGTTTCGGAGCTTCCGCCCGGCCCGTGGCGGCAGTTGCTGCGCTCCTGCTGACGTTCGGTGCGGTCAATGCCTACCTCGCCGGGGCCGCCCGGCTGGGCGAGGCGCTGGGGCGTCGGGGCGCTCTGCCCCGCAGGATCACGGTCGGGCCTGCCGAAGGGGGCGGCGTACCCCGGCGCAGCCTGACGGTCGTCACCCTCGCGTCGTCGGGGGTCGTCGTGGCGGTGGCCTGCGGATTCGTCGACCTGGAGACTCTGCTGCGGGCGACATCGGCGTGCCTTGCCGCCGTGACCCTTGCCGGACTCGCCGCCGCGACGGTCCTGTTGGAGGGGCGACGCTCCCTGCGCGTCAGCGCGGCCGTCAGCTGCGGCGTGGTCGCCACGGTGCTCGCCTTCTGCGGGCCGTTCCTGGTGGTGCCCGCCGTTCTGGCCGTGGCCGCCAGCGCCTTCGCTGCCTCCCCCTCTCGGCCTCACGCAACAGAAGGAAGGGCATCGCCGCGTGACCGCGGCATCTGACCACGGCGACCACCTTCTCGCATTGCACTACACCTCTCGGTGGCCTGACAGCAGCCGGACAGAAAGTGTCGGGCGGGTGGTGCCGCGTCCCTGACACGGTCGCAGCATGAGCGAATCGACGATCAACGACGACGAGGTGTCCGCGTTCGTGGAGCACGGCTTCCTCCGGGTGGAGGGGGCCTTCTCGCGTGACGTCGCGGCGGAGTGCCGGGAGATCATGTGGCGGGACATCGACGGGGAGCCCGATGACCCGACGACGTGGCGGAGCCCCGTGGTGCGGCTCGGTGCGTACGGGCAGGAGCCCTTCCGGGCCGCGGCCAACTCGCCCCGGCTGCATGCCGCGTTCGACGTCCTCGCCGGGGCAGGGCGCTGGGCTCCCCTCGGAGGGCTCGGCACGTTCCCCGTACGGTTCCGCAGCGAGGAGGAGCCGGGCGACGACGGGTGGCACGTCGACGCGAGCTTCCCGGGGGACGATCCGGCCGACGTCATGTCCTACCGGGTGAACGTCGCGTCGCGCGGGCGCTGGCTGCTGATGCTGTTCCTGATGTCCGACGTGGGGGAGGAGGACGCACCCACCCGGATCCGGGCGGGGTCCCACCTGGACGTCGCCGCGCTGCTCGAACCCGAACGAGAGGACGGCCTGGCGTTCATGGACCTCGCCGAGCGCGCCGTGCACGCCACCGAGCACCGGCCGCTGGTCACGGCCACGGGGCAGGCCGGGGACGTCTATCTCTGCCACCCCTTCCTGGTGCACGCTGCGCAGCCGCACCGCGGGGTCGAACCCCGTTTCATAGCGCAGCCGCCGCTGCTTCCCAAGCCGGGGCAGGGGCCGAGCACCGAGCGTCCCGACGGTGCGTACTCCCCGGTGGAGGCGGCGATTCGCCAAGGCGCCGGACGCTGACGCGCGGCGGTGCGTGTGGTGCGTAGGCACCAGGAAGCGCGGGTGCCTGGTCCGGGTGCACCAGGGAAAGACGGCTGCTGGGGACGATGCCCCGCGGGGCGCCGAGGCGGAGTGTTGGACGTGTGCGGATCTCGCACGTTTCCCCTTGCCTAGCGGTGTCTGGAGTGAACGACAGGTGGCGACATTTCTCTACCGGATGGGACGGTGGGCCTTCCGGCGGCGCCGGCTCGTGAGTGGTCTGTGGTTGGCCGCCCTGGTGCTCGCCGGGATCGCCGCCGCCACGGCACCGGCCGGGCAGGAAGAGGATCTGTCCATGCCCGGCACCGAGTCGCAGGAGGCGTTCGACCTCCTGGACGAGCGCTTCCCGCAGAGCAACGCGCAGGGTGCCGAAGCCCGGTTGGTGTTCCAGGCTCCGGACGGGCAGCGGGTGACTGCCAAGGAGAACAGGGCGGTCATCGAGGAGACGCTCGACTCACTGGACGGGGGCGATCAGGTCGCGTCGGCCTCCGATCCCTATACGACCGGCGCCGTCAGCAAGGACGGCACCATCGCCTACTCCACGATCACCTACACCGCGGACGCCCTCGACCTGACCGAGCCGACGAAGAAGGCGCTTGAGGGCGCGGCGAGCCAGGCCCGGGACGCGGGGCTGACCGTGGAGATCGGCGGCTCGGCCCTGGAAGCGGAAGTGGCACCGGGCGGTACGACGGAGATCATCGGCGTGATGGTGGCCGCGGTGGTGCTCGTGCTCACCCTCGGGTCGTTGGTCGCGGCCGGACTGTCGCTGCTGACCGCCTTCCTGGGCGTGGCCATCGCCTTCGGCCTGGTCACCGCGCTGGCCGTACCGCTGGGCCTGACGTCGACCGTTGCCATCCTGGCGCTGATGCTGGGCCTGGCGGTCGGCATCGACTACGCACTCTTCATCACCTCCCGCTACCGGGACGAACGCGCTCAGGGCAGCGAACCGGAGGAGGCTGCCGGCCGGGCGGTCGGCACGGCCGGGTCCGCCGTCGTCTTCGCCGGTGCGACCGTCTTCATCGCCCTGGTCGGGCTGGGCGTCGTCGGGGTTCCCGAACTCACCAAGATGGGCCTGGGCGGCGCGGGCGCCGTCGCCCTCGCGGTGCTCGTCGCGCTCACCCTGGTCCCCGCGCTGTTCGGCTTCTTCGGCCGGCGCGTCCTGTCCCGCGCCGTACGCAAGGCGGCCCGGCCGGGAAGCGAGCACCTGCACCGGGCGCCCGACGCGGCGGCCCGACCCGGGCTCGGCACCCGTTGGGCGCGGTTCGTGCTGCGCCGGCCGGTGGCCGTGCTGATGGTCGCCGGACTCGGACTCGGCGCCGTCGCGCTACCGACGCTCAGCCTTGAACTCGGGCTGCCCGGCGACGAGTCCAAGCCGGTGGAGACCACCCAGCGCCGCGCCTACGACCTGCTGTCGGACGGCTTCGGGCCCGGCTTCAACGGACCGTTGACGGTGGTCGTGGACACCACGAAGTCCGCGGACGCAGGGGCCGCCACGGACCTGGTCGTGCAGACCGTACGGGGCGTGGACGGGGTCGCGTCGGTCGGTGATCCGGTCCTCAGCGGGACCAAGGACACCGCCGTCCTCACCGCCGTGCCGCAGACCGCGCCGAACAGCGGCGAGACCAAGGACCTGGTGCACGCGATCCGGGACGCGGTCGCCGACATCGAGGCCGACACGGGCACCGACATCCTGGTGACCGGCACCACCGCGCTGAACATCGACATCTCCGAAGCCATGTCCGACGCCCTCGTCCCGTATCTGACCGTGGTCATCGGCCTGGCGGTGCTCCTGCTGACGGTGGTCTTCCGCTCGATCCTGGTCCCGGTCAAGGCCGCGCTCGGCTTCCTGCTGTCGGTGGGTGCCGCCTTCGGCGTCGTCGTCGCCGTCTTCCAGTGGGGCTGGGCGGCGGACCTGGTCGGCATCGAGCAGACCGGGCCCGTCATGTCGCTGATGCCGATCCTCATCATCGGCATAGTGTTCGGCCTCGCCATGGACTACGAGGTCTTCCTCCTCACCCGGATGCGCGAGGCGTACGTCCACGGAGCCTCCCCCGACGAGGCGGTCGTCAACGGCTTCCGGCACAGCGGACGCGTGGTGGCCGCAGCGGCCATCATCATGATCAGCGTGTTCGCCGGGTTCATCGGGATGAACAGCCCGACCATCCAGACGATGGGCGTCGGACTGGCCGCCGCGGTCGCCTTCGACGCGTTCGTGGTGCGGATGGCGATCGCACCCGCGGTCCTCGCACTGCTCGGCCACCGGGCCTGGTGGCTGCCCCCTATCCTGAACCGCGTGCTGCCGAACGTGGACATCGAGGGTGAGGCACTGAGCAGGCGCGCTCACCCCACAAGTACCGGTCCGGACGCAGCGGCGTCGCGGTTCCCCGTCGGTGGACGCTGAGCCGGCCATGACGAACGAGGGCGGCGGCGGCCTGCGACCGCGCGGCGCGTGGTGGCGGGAGGGCGCGATCACGGCGACGGCGTTCGTGCTCTGCCTGCTCGGTGCAGTGGTGCAGGTCGACGACACGCTGGCACCGCCGTCCGCCGCCGCCTACTTCATCGCCGTGGTGTCCTGTGCGGTGCTGCCGGTGCGGCACAGGGCGCCCCTGGCGGCCATGGCGGTCACGACCGCGAGCGGTGTGCTGGCGCCGGCCCTGGGCCTCCTGCTGAGCCCGCTCATCGTGGCCCCCGCCGTGATCACCGCGTACTCGCTCACCGCCCGCACGGAACGGCATGCGACGAGCGCGGTGTCGATCACCTCCGGGGCGCTGCTGGTCGCCTCCGCGCCCTTCTTCGGGGCCCTCTCGTGGCAGGACGCGAGCAGGGTGGCGGCAGTGGCGGCGTTCCCGCTGGTGGCCGGCGTGCTCGGATACTCGGCGCAGAACCGACGGGCCTATCTGGCGGCCGTGGAGGACCGGGCCCAACGGGCCGAGGAGAGCCGCGACAGCGAGGCCAACCAGCGGGTGGCCGAGGAACGCGTGCGCATCGCCCGGGAGCTACACGACCTCGTGGCCCATCAGATCACCCTCGCCAACGCACAGGCCACGGTCGCCGCCCACCTCTTCGACACCCGCCCGGAACAGACCCGCAAGAGCCTCCAGGAACTCGTCGAGACCACCAGCAACGCCCTCAACGAACTGCGGGCCACCGTCGGTCTGCTGCGCCAGTCCGGAGACGCGCCGGTGCTCTCCGAACCGGCGCCCGGGCTGTCCCGGCTTCCCGCGCTCCTCACGTCCTTCAGCCGTGCGGGGTTGGAGGTGGAGGTGGTCCAGATCGGCACGTCCAGGCCGCTGCCGCCCGGAGTGGACCTCACCGCCTACCGCATCATCCAGGAGGCCCTGACCAACGTGACCAAGCACGCCAAGACCAAGACCGCCGAGCTACGTCTGATCTGGCACACCGAACGGATGACCATCAGCATCGTCGACGGCGACAGGTACAACTACGAACCGTCGAGGAGTGCGGTCGTGCCCAGCACGACCTGGTACACGAAACCGCCAAGGACCGTGGACCTGAATGAGCCGTACGAGCGGGGCAGTTCGCCCGGCTACGGTCTGATCGGGATGCGGGAACGCGCCGTCGCTGCCGGGGGGAGCCTCAACACGGGCGAGCACCAGGGGGGCGGCTTCCAGGTCCTCGCCCAACTGCCCGTTCCCCCCGTCAAGGACACCGAGCAGCAGACTGCGGAAGCGGCGGGCGAAGAACGGAAGGGCGACGGAGAGGCGGGGGACGCGCCATGACGCTACGGGTGTTGCTCGCCGACGACCAGGCCCTGCTGCGCGACGCCTTCCGGATCCTCCTCGACAGCGCCGACGACATCACCGTGGTCGGCGAGGCCGCCGACGGACGGGAAGCGGTGCGACTCACCCGGGAGCTGCGCCCCGACGTGGTGATCATGGACATCCGCATGCCCGATGTGGACGGTCTCTCCGCCACGTCGCAGATCTGCGCGAGCCCGGAACTGCGCGACACCCGCATCCTGATCCTCACCACGTACGAGACCGACGAGTACGTGGCTCAGGCGCTGCGCGCCGGGGCCAGCGGCTTCATCGGCAAGGGCATCGGGGCCGAGGCCCTGCTGGACGCGGTGCGGACGGTCGCCGAGGGCGACACGCTGCTGTCTCAGGCTGCGACGCGCTCCTTAGTCGCCCGCTTCCTGGCCATGCCGGGCGAAGCACCCTCGTACCACCCGGATCAGCTCGCCGTGCTCACCCCGCGCGAGCGCGAGACGGTGGCTATGGCCGCGACCGGGCTGTCCAACCAGGAGATCGCCGATCGGATGTGCCTCAGCCCCTTCACCGTCCGTGCCCATGTGCAGCGGGCCATGACGAAGCTGAACGCCCGCGACCGGGCGCAGCTCGTCGTCATCGCCTACCAGACGGGCCTGGTCCAGGCCACTCCTGAAGGCGGCACCGATCCCTTGTCGTCGTGAGGACGACGAGCGGGGTCGGTGCCGCGGGAGGTCACGGCGTCGGGGCGAAATCGGGCAGGGCGAGGGCCGAGTGGGCCGGCCGGGCTGGCGCGGAGGGCAGGGTGACGAGGTCGCGCAGCCTGCTGTTGCGTTGCTCCAGGGCGTCCGCGGTGGTCGGGAAGAGGGTGGCCGCACCGGTGTCGACCAGCGCCTGGTTCATGGCGACGAACTCGCGGGCGCCGCGTTCGTAGGCGGCGAAGGCGGTGGTGTGGTCTCGGTTCGTGGCCAGGGCGTGGGCGAGGACGTAGGCACCGACCAGCGCGAGGCTTGAGCCCTGTCCGGTGAGGAACGAGGGGGCGTACGCGGCGTCGCCGACGAGGGCGACGCGGCCGTTCGACCAGCGGGGCATCCGGATCTGTCCGGCGGTGTCGACGAACAGGTCGTCCGCGTGGCGCAGGGCGCGGAGCATGTCGGGGACCTGCCATCCGGCGTCGGCGAAGGCCGTGGCGACCAGGTCGCGTTGGACGTCGGGGTCGCGCAGGGCGTCGAGCGGCGGCTCTGGTTGGTGGAAGGTGAGGAAGGCGTGCAGTTCGTCGTCGTCTCCGACGGCGTAGAGGGCGGCGGCTCTGCCCGGGGTGTTCCACATCATGACTTCGTGGGAGAGCGCGGAGGCGTTCGGCATGGTGAAGATGGCGAAGCAGTAGCCGAGGTGGCGGTGGAACTGTGCTTCGGGGCCGAAGAGGGCCGCCCGGGTGGACGAGTGCATGCCGTCGGCGCCGATGACCAGGTCGAAGGTGCGTTGTCGTCCGTGGTGGAAGGTGACGTCGACGCCGTGTGCGGTCTGGTCGAGGGTGGCGATGGAGTTGCCGAAGAGGAACTCCACGTCGTCGTGGACCAGTGTGTGGAGGGCTGTGGCCAGGTCTCCGCGGCGTACCTCCAGGTCCTGTCCCTCGACGCCGCCGGCGACGGTGCGCGGGTTGACCGAGGCGATGGTGCTGCCGTCGGCGTTGAGGAAGGTGCAGCGGCGGGAGTCGATGTGTGCGTTCCGTAGCTGCGGCAGTATGCCCATCCGGCGGACCACGTCGATCGCGGTGCCGCGGATGTCGATGGGGTAGCCGCCGTCGCGGAGGGCGCCTGCCTTCTCCACCACGGTGACGGCGTATCCGGACCGGTGCAGCCAGTACGCCAGTGCGGGGCCGGCGATGCTGGCTCCGGAGATCAGCACTTTGCGCCGGGGGCCGTTGGGGCTCATGTCTGGGCCACCTTCTTCTGTGTGTTGCGGACGACGAGGAGGGACAGGGCGGCGACGAGGCCGGCCGCGGCGAAGCCCGTGACGAAGGCGGATTCGCTCGGCAGGCCCGTCGTCGGGTCGGCGCTGGCGTCGAGGACCGCGCCGGCGATCTGGGCGCCCAGGGCGACGCCGATGACGCGGGTCACCACGAGCAGGCTGGTGGTGATGCCGGTGTCCTTGGTGTCGACGGCGGTGGCGGTGTTCGCCATCAGTGCCGTGGTGCCGATGCCCGCGGCGAACGCGGTCAGCACCTTGGCGAGGACGAGCTGCCATTCCGCGGTGTGCAGGGAGGCGAGGGCGATCATCGTGCCCGCCGTGATGACGGCGCCGCCGACGATCACGGCCCGCGGGCCGAACCGCCGTGCCGCGATTCCGCCGACCGAGTCGCTGAACGCCCCGGCTATGGCGCCGGGCAGCAGGAACAGCCCGATGTCGGTGGTGTTGGCGCCGAAGCCGTACCCCTCGGCCGGCATCGCGAAGAGCTGCGGCAGCAGGAAGACGACCATGCCGAAGCTGGTGGTGATGACGAAGGTGAGCACGCACGCGTGCCATATGGCGGGTCGGGCCAGCATGCGCAGGTCGACCATCGGGGAGGCCACCCGGCGCTCGACGACGACCCAACCGGTCGCGAGGCCGGCCACGGCGACCGCGATCGCGCCGACCGCGAGGGGCGACATGTCGCCGTCGGTCACCGTCACGAGCCCGAGCATGAACGCGAGCAGCGTGCCGCTCAGCAGGGCCGCGCCGAGCCAGTCGATCCGGTCGTCCGACGGGACCGGCGGATCGTGCGGCATCAGTCGGGCCACGAGCAGCGTCATCGCGATGACCGCGATTGTCGGCAGCGCGAACATCCAGTTCCAGGACAGTTCGTCCGATATAGGTCCGGCGAGCAGCGTCCCCACGATGCCGCCGCCCGTGAACAGGGCGATGACCAGCCCGATCGCCACCTGCGACTCGCCCGTCGACAGATGCTTGCGGACCAGGATGAACGAGAGGGGCAGCGCGCCCACCATGACGCCCTGCAAGACCTGCCCGAGCAGCAGCACCGGCAGGTTCGGCGCGAGGCTGGCCAGCAGCCCGCCGGCGGAGACCACGGCCATCAGCCAGATCAGGACCCGCTTTCCGCCGTAGCGGTCGCCGAGCTTCCCGGCGACGGGGGTGACGACCGCGCCGGTGATGAGGAGGGTGTTGCCGATCAGCGCGCCTTCGCCGGAGCTGACTCCCAACTCGCGTTGGAGTAACGGCAGCGCGGGCTCCACCACGGACTGAAGGGTGCCGAGGGCGAGCGCCAGGACGCCGAGGGCACCGATCGACAGTCTCCCTAGGCGGAGCGGGGAAACCACAGCGTGGGACATGGCCGTCCTGTTCGTCGTCGGTTGCGAGGATGCGCACGGAGCTGGCGGAGGGGCCCGCCACGCTCTCTTGGCGCTCGCCTTCCACACTCCCTCTCGCCACGGCCCGGGGCATCGTGCCCCGTGTTTGTCTTCTCCTGGTGCACGGAGACCAGCCGCCCGCGTGTCCTGGTGCCTACGCACCACGGCCCGATGGGAAAGCCCTCGTCGGACGGACGGACGGATGGACGGCCGGCGGACGGCGGCCGGCGGACGGTGGAGGCGCTCGGCGGGCTGGAGTACGAGCCGGATCCGCCGATCCACACGCCGCGGATCACCGTCGTGGTGGACCTCCGGGCGGGGCGGGAGGCGTGGTTCGGCGGCGCGCGCCGCAGCCGGGGCGGTCGGGCGGCGGCCGACGTGGTGACGCTCGCGGTGCGGGACCTGGAGCCGGGGGACGCGGTGCTGATGAGGACGTACCGCTCCGACGGCCAACGCGTCGAGACCGCCGAGCCGTTCGTGGAGGTCCGTACCGGGGCCGGGAGCCGGGACGAGCTGCTGGAGGAGGTGTGGGGCGCGTTGGCGTCTGAGTTCCGGGTGGCGGCGGCGGTCTTCGAACCGGGGCGGCTGACCGAGGCCGCCGTCCGCCACGAGGAGTCGGCCGTGGCGTAAAAGCTTCAGCCCGTCCCGGTGGGCGTCGGCCACGGCAGGACGGTCAGCTCCGGCCAGGTCTCCCTCCAGCGCGCCGTCTTCGTCTCGTACACCTCGCGCGGGGCGAGCACCGGGTTCGGGCGGACCACCAGGTCGAACACGTCGGACAGCCCGTGCGGTGCGTACACGCGCCACCGGCCGTCGGGTTCCAGTCGTACGCCCAGGCAGCACGTGGTCGCGGCGAAGCAGTCGATGGCCGCCTCGGTCGACCGGTGCGGCGGGCAGGGCACCCCGAACTTCTCCTCGTACCAGAGGTGTACGCGCGCTTCGTTGCGGATCTCCACTTCGGCGGGCAGGCCCGCGAACGCCGTACGCCCGGCCGCGATCGCCGCGTCCTCCGCCTCCCACGACAGGTCGGTGGCGTCGAAGTAGAAGAGGTCGTAGTCCTTGATGCCGCTGGTGGCGGGTCTGCCGGTGGCGACGTTCCACACCGTCTGGAACAGGCAGCCCGCCGTCAGGTACCAGTCGGGCAGGCGGAGCGCGGCGGCCCTGGTCAGTACGTCGGCCAGGACCTCGTTCTGGAGGAGCGCGGAGCGCAGGGCGTCGATCTGCTGGTCGAGGGGGAGCCGTCCGGGCATGCGTCATCCCTACCACGGGGGAGTTTCGCCCGGCGCCATCGCGCTCGGCGGCAGCCGGTGGGTCATCAGGGGCGTGCGGGTGGTGAACTCGCGGAACTTCACCGCGGCTTCGGAGAGGTACCGGTCGCGACGCCACACCAGCGTGAGCCGGCGCTGGCAGTCCGGCGCGGCCACGCGCACCCAGGCGACGGGGACGTGCGCCTCCGTGCCGACCTGGCGGGACACCGCCGGGATCAGCCCGATGCCGAGGCCGGCGCTGATCATGTCCTGGCTGGCGCCCGGCTCGTCACCCTCGCAGGACAGCAGCGGCGTCAGCCCCTCCGAGGCGAACAGCCGGTCGAGCAGGGCGCGCTGCCAATGGCCGCGGCGCGTGGTGACGAAGGGTTCGTGGGCGATCTCGGGGATCGTCACGCTCTCCCGCCCGTCCAGCCGGTGCCCGCGCGGCACCGCGAGCAGCACCTCCTCGCGCAGCAGCTCGATCGACTCCAGCTGGGCGCCGGGCAGCGGTTGCGACGCCACGCAGAAGTCGACCTCGCCGGAACGTAGTTGGCGGTCCATCTCCTCCACGTCGGACTGGTAGAGCCGCACGTCGGCGCGGGGGTGCGCGGCGCGGAAGCTGCCGAGGAGGTGGGTGACGGTCAGCAGGGTCTCGGAGGCGACGGCGACCCGGCCGAGCCCGGTGTCGCGGGCGTCGCGCAGCGCCCGGGTGCCGTCGGCGAGTTCGCTCAGGGCGCGGTCGACGTGGCGCAGGAAGATCGCCCCGTACTGGTTGAGCCGGATGCGGCGGCCCTCGCGGTGGAAGAGGGGGGTGCCCACTTCGGCTTCCAGGCGCGCGATCGTACGGCTCAGGGACGGCTGGGCGACGCGCAGTTCCTCCGCGGCGCGGCTGATGTGCTCGTAACGGGCGACGGTCTGGAAGTAGCGCAGCTGGAGCAGATCCACGGTCCACCTTCACTTATGCCTGTGGGGTCATCTCCACATAGCAAAGTCGGTCTTGGAACGCATGAGCAACTCCTCCCTACGGTGGCCGACGGGCGGGGAAACCGCGCACACGCCCAAGGACCCCGGCGTCTGCCCACGCGACGTGGGGACCCGCCCGTCCACCGTCCACTGAGCGACCGGTCGTTCGTCCCGCCGGTCCACGGTCCCAGGAGTCGCCTCATGAACGCTGTGGAGCTGGCAAGACTCCAGTTCGCGGCCACGGTCGGCATCCACTGGCTGTTCGTGCTCCTCACCATGGGGCTCGTCCCCCTCGTGGCGATCATGCACACCCGCGCCGCGTACACCCGCGATCCCGTCCGGAAGGCCGTCCGGGAGCGGATGACCCGCTTCTGGGGCCAGATGTACGTCATCAACTACGCGGTCGGCATCGTCACCGGCCTCGTCATGGAGTTCCAGTTCGGGCTGAGCTGGAGCGGGTTGAGCAAGTTCGCGGGCAACGTCTTCGGCGCCCCGCTCGCGCTCGAAACCCTCATCGCCTTCTTCGCCGAGTCCACCTTCCTCGGCATGTGGATCTTCGGCTGGGGCCGGCTGCGCCGCGGCGTGCACATCGCGCTGATCTGGCTGGTGGCCCTGACCGCGTACGCCTCCGCCTACTGGATCCTGATCGCCAACGGCTTCATGCAGCACCCCGTCGGATACGAGGTGCGCGACGGCGTCGCCCACCTCACCGACTTCGGGGAGCTGCTCACCAACCCCAGCGCGCTCGTCGCGCTCGGCCACGTCGCGCTCGCCGCGCTGACGACCGGCGGCGTCCTCGTGGCCGGCATCAGCGCCTTCCACTTCCTGCGCGGCACCGGGGAGACGGAGCTGTTCCGCAGCTCCCTGCGGCTCGGGCTCGCGGTGTCCACGCCGGCGTCGTTCTTCGTCGTCATCGTCGGGGACCTGCAGATGCCGGTGATCGAGCGGACCCAGCCGATGAAGCACGCCCTCCTGGAGGGCGGCGACGTCGCGCGGGTGCAGGAGCGGCTGACAGTGGAGTACGGGCCCGGCGACTACGTGCCGCCGTTCGCCGACTGGGTGAGGTTCGGCATGGACGCGATGACGTTCCTCGGGAACACCGTGTCCACCGTCACCCTCGTCGCCGCCGTCCTGCTGTGGAGGGACCTGCTGGTGCGCTGGCGCCCGGCGGCGTACGTGCTGGTGGCGACGGTCCCGCTGCCCTTCGTCGCCTCCGTGGGCGGCTGGGCCGTCCGCGAGGTGGGGCGACAGCCGTGGATCGTGTACGGGGAGCTGACCGTCGAGGACGCGCTCTCCCCGGTCGGCAGGGGCTCGCTGATCGTGTCCTGCGCCGTGTTCGTCGCGGTCTTCGTCGCCCTGGCGGTGACGAACTGGACGCTGATCGCCCGCTTCGCGCGCCGCGGGCCGGGCGCGACGCAGCTGGGAGCCGTCGAACCGCTCCCCGACGACGCCCTCGACCCTGATTCCGCCCCCGCCCCCACCCCCGACCCCGACCCTGATTCCGCTTCCGACTCCGACTCCGACGACGATCCCGACTCCGACTCCGACTCCGACACCGGGGCCCGGCCAGACACCGGCCGCCGCGGCGGGCAACGGTCCCTGCCGGTCTTCTGACCACCCACCCCGCTGCCTGTCCTTCCCTACGCGAACGAGAAAGGTGCGTGAGCCGCATGGGTCTGGAGATCCTCTGGCTGGGGCTCCTCGGCCTGCTGCTCGCCGGGTACTTCGTCCTCGGCGGTTACGACTACGGCGTACAGATGCTGCACCCCCTCCTGAAGGGCGGGCCGCGGGAGCGCGAGCAGGAGTGCAACGCCGCCCTCGACTCCATCGCGCCGTACTTCCTCGGCAACGAGGTCTGGCTGGTCGCCTTCACCGGCGTCCTGTTCGGCGCCTTCCCCTATCTGGAAGGCAGCCTGCTCTCCGGTCTGTACCCGCTGATCGTGGCGATCCTCGTCGGCCTGGTCCTCGGGAACGCCGCCGTCCAACTGCGCGGACGCGCCCGCGACGCCCGGAGCCGGCGGCGCTGGGACGCGCTGGTCGTGTTCGGCGGCGCGCTGCCCGCGCTGTGCTGGGGGCTCGTCCTCGGACTGCTGCTGCACGGTGTGCCCCGGGGGGCCGACGGGGCCTTCCACATCGGTGTCGGCGAGGTGTTCACCCCGTTCGTCCTGGCCTGCGGCGCGACCACCGCGCTGCTCTTCGCGGGCCACGGCGCCGCCTTCGTCGCCCTGCGCTCGGGCCCCGAACTCGCCACCACCGCACGGCACATCGGCACCCGCCTGCTGCGGGCGACCGGCGCCGCCGCCCTGCTCCCGCTGTTGCTCACGCTCTTCGGCGCCGGCGCCTCGATGACGAACCGGGGCACGGCGGCGGTCGTCGCGGTCCTCTTCGCGGGGGCGCTCGTTGCCGCCTGGTGGTCCCTGCGCCACGGGCGCCACGGCCGGGCGTTCGCCGCCACCAGCTGCGCGAGCGCGCTGCCCGTGCCGCTGGTCGGAGCCGGCCACTATCCGTACGTCCTGATCACCTCGGCCGGCGAGGGGATGACGATCCAGCAGGCCGTCACGGACGGGGTGACCCTGCGGATCCTGACCGCGTTCGGGGTCGTGCTGATCCCGGTGATCCTCGCGTACCAGGTGTGGAGCTGGTGGGTCTTCCGCGGGCGTACGGGCCGCCGCCACCCCCGTTACTTCTGACCCGTCCCCGGTGGGCACCGATTCCAGGAAGGAGGCCGGGATGAAACCGGTCGAGCGTCGACTGCTCCGTGAACTGCCCGTGTTGCGGCGCCATCTGACGCACTCCACGGCGCTGGCGCTGCTCGGCGCCGGGTTCGTCATCGCGCAGGCCGTGCTGCTGGCGGACGTTCTCGCGGAAGGATTCGCGGAAGGATTCGCGGAGGGAGCCACAGACGGCTCCGTCGGGGGCGCGTCGCTCCGTACGGCGCTGGTCGCGCTGGGCGCCGTGATGGCCCTGCGAGCCCTGGTGACCTGGGCCCGCGGAGTGCTCGCCCAGCGCGCCGCGGCCGACGCCAAAGCGGCGCTACGCGTACGGGTCACCGGCCGGCTCGGGCGGACCGCGCCCCTGCGGCTGGCGGCGCGCCGCCACGGCGAGACGGCGACGCTCCTCACCCGCGGGCTCGACGCCCTCGACCCGTACGTCGTCACTTGTCTGCCGACGACGGCGGCCACCGCGGTGGTGCCCCTCGCGGTCGTCGGCTGGCTGGCGTGGACCGACTGGAGCAGCGCGCTGATCGTCGTCGTGACGCTGCCGCTGATCCCCGTCTTCGGCGCGCTGGTCGGCCTGCACACGGCCCGGCGCACCGCCCGGCAGTGGCGGCTGCTGGCCCGGCTGGGCGGGCACTTCCTGGACGTGGTGGCGGGGCTGCCGACGCTGCGCGCGTTCGGCCGCGAACGCCACCAGGCCAGGGTGGTGGGGGAGATGGCCGACGCCCACCGGCGGACCACCCTGCGCACGTTGCGCGTGACCTTCCTGTCGTCCCTCGTGCTGGAGACGGTCGCCACGCTGTCCGTGGCGATGGTGGCCGTCCCGGTCGGGCTGCGGCTGCTCGGCGGGGAGGTGGAGCTGCGGACGGCGCTGATCGTGCTCTTCCTCGCGCCGGAGGCGTATCTGCCGCTGCGGGCCGCGGCGGCGGCGTTCCACGAGAGCGCGGAGGGGGTCGCGGTGGCGGAGAAGGTCTTCGCCCTGCTCGACGAAGACGAAGACGAAGACGAAGACAACGGCGACGGCGACGGCGACGGCGACGGCGACGGCGACGGCGACGGCGACGGCGAAGACAACGACAACTTCAACGACGACGACAACTTCAACGACGACGAAGACGACGAGCGCGACAGCGACAAGGGGATGCGGCCGGCTCCCGGCCCCTCCGCCGCTCCCCTCCTCAGCCTCGACGCGGTCACGGTCCACCACCCCGGCCGCCCCGCCCCCGCCCTCGCCGACGTCTCCCTCACCGTCCGCGCGGGCGAACACGTCGCCCTCGTCGGGCCGAGCGGCGCGGGCAAGTCCACCCTCCTCGCGCTGCTCCTCGGCTTCGTCGCCCCGACCGCGGGACGGGTGGACGTCGAAGGAGCCCCCCTCGACCCCGCCGTCTGGCGCACCGAGGTGGCCTGGGTGCCGCAGCGCCCGCACCTCTTCGCCGCCACCGTCGCCGACAACATCCGCCTCGGGCGCCCCGACGCGAGCGACGCCGACGTACGGCGGGCGGCCCGCGCCGCCTTCGTCCACCACGTCGTCGAGGAACTGCCGCAGGGGTACGGGACGGTGCTCGGCGAAGGCGGCGCCGGGCTCTCCGCCGGGCAGCGCCAACGGATCGCGCTGGCCCGTGCCTTCCTCAAGGACGCCCCCGTCCTGCTCCTCGACGAGCCGACCGCGCACCTCGACCCGGAGAGCGAGGCCGCCGTCACGCGCGCCACCGTCGCCCTGATGCGCGGCCGGACCGCCGTCGTGGTCGCGCACCGCACGGGCCTGCTGCCGCACGCGGACCGGATCGTCACCGTACGGGCCGGCGGAATCGTTCCGTCCGCCCCCGCGGAGGTTGCCGGTGGGCTCGCGTGCCCCGGGAGCGCGCCGGTCCCGTCGTAGCCCCGAAGGGGCCCCACCCCGCCTCCCCGCCAACCTCGATCCGTAAGAAAGGCCCTGGTGACCCCGTGACCCCGCACGCCCCGACCGCACCCCGGCCCACCCGGCGCCTGCTGCGGCACCTCCTGCCGTACTGGCGGCGGTTGCTGCTCGCCGCGCTCGCCGCGGCCGGCAGCGACCTGGCCGCCGCCGCGCTGATGACCACCGCCGCATGGCTGATCACCCGCGCCGCCGAACAGCCCCCGCTCGCCTCGGTGACCCTCGCGATCGTCGCCGTGCGCGCCCTCGCCCTGGGCCGCGGGCTGCTGCGCTACGCCGACCGGCTCCTCGGGCACGACGCCGCGCTGCGCGCCGTCGCCGGGCTGCGCACCCGGGTGTACGAGGCGTTGGTGCCGCTCGCGCCGGCCGGTGTTCCCGCCTTCCGCCGCGGCGACCTGCTGACCCGGCTCGTCGACGACGTCGACGCCGTACAGGACCTGCTGCTGCGGGTGCTGATCCCGGCCGCGGCGGCGTGCGCGGTCGCGGGCGCCGCCATCGGTACCGCCGTCGTCCTGCTGCCGCAGGCGGGCGCACTGCTCGGGCTCTCGCTGGCCGTCGCGGGGCTCGTCGTGCCCGCGCTGGTGCTCGCGGCGTCCCGCCGCTCGGGCCGGGCCCGGAAGGCGGCGCGCGCCGAACTCGCCGCGCTCAGCGTCGACCTGACCGCGGGCGCGGCGGACCTCGCCGCGTACGGCGCCCGCGGCCGTACCGAAGAGCGGGCCCGCCGCGCCGCCGCCCGGATCGCGGCCCTGGAGCGCCGAGCGGCCCTGACCACCTCGCTCGCCTCGGCCGCGGTGCTGCTGCTCCAGGCCGCGGCCACCGTCGGCGTCACCTGGCTCGCGCTGCGCGCCCACGCGGCCGGGGACCTGCCCGCCGTCCTGCTCACCGTGCTCGCGGTGCTCGCCCTCGTCGCCTTCGACGCCCTTGCGTCCCTGCCCGCGGCGGCCCGTCGGCTCGTGGAGGTACGGGCGTCGGCGCGGCGGCTGGCCGACCTCCTCGACACCCCGCCGCCGGTCACCGACCCGCCCGCCCCGCGCCCGCTCTTCGTCGACGGGCCGGTGGGCGTGGAGATCACCGACCTGCGGGTGCGACACCGTGCCTCCGGCGCACCGGCATTGGACGGGTTCAGCCTGCGACTGCCGCCCGGCCGGCGGGTGGTGCTCCACGGCGCCAGCGGATCCGGCAAGTCGACGCTGATCGCGGCGCTGATGCGGTTCGTCCCGTACGAAGCGGGCAGCGTCCGCGTCGACGGGCACGAGCTGAGCGCCTGCGCGGGGGCCGACGTACGGCGGGTGATCAGCGGCATGACCCAGGACGCCCACGTCTTCCACGCCACGATCCGCGCGAACCTGCTGCTGGCCCGCCCCGACGCCACCACGGACGACCTGCGGGAAGCGGCCCGCAGGGCGCGGATCCTCGACTGGGTCGACTCGCTGCCCCACGGCCTGGACACCGTCCTCGGCGGGGACGGCGCCACGGTCTCCGGCGGCCAGCGCCAACGCCTGCTGCTGGCACGGGCACTGCTCGCCGACCCGCCCGTACTCGTCCTGGACGAGCCGACGGAGGGGCTGGATCCACAGACCGCCGCCGCGGTCCTCGCGGACGTCCTCGACGCGACCCGGGGCCGCACCACGCTCCTGGTGACCCACGAACGGAACGGACTCGACGCGGCGGACGAGGTGGTCGGCCTGGACGCCCCCGCCGGCGCGCCCGGGGTCAGAGCGCGGTGAGCGGCTCGGCGGCGTGGGCGCGGCGCAGGGCGTCGAGGAAGCGCGGGGCTTCCGGGAACGTGACGTCGTCGATGCGGTGGACGGGGACGCCCGGCGTCCAGGAGTTCAGCACCACCGCGCCGGACAGCGCGGGCAGGTCGGCGGGGGTGACGTCCTGGACGCGCTGCGGGACGCCGATCCCGTCGAGCTGCCGGCCGACCACGGACATCATGGTGCCGCGCAGCACGTCGGCCCGCGGCCACACCACCGCTTCGCCGTCCCAGAACGCGAGGTTCCAGATCGTCGCCTCGCTCAGCCGGCCCTGCCGGTCGACGAACGCGGCGTCGTCGAAGCCCTCGGCCACGGCGCGCCGCAGGTGGTACGTCTTGGCGATCTCGCCGACGTGCTTGAGGGCCGGGAGGGGCCGCTCGTACGCCACGGTCGTCAGCGCCAGCGGGCCCTGCGGACCGTCGGCGGGCGGCCCGGTGCGGACCAGCACGTCGAGGTCGAGACCGGGGTCGTCGACGGTGAACTCGCCCACGGGGGAGTGGACGGTGGCCGTCAGCGACACGTCGGCCGGGCCGGCGTCGACGGCCGCGCGCAGCCGGGAGCGCACCAGGTCGTCGGGGAGCGCCCGCCCGAACAGCTCCTGCGAGGCCGACCGCAGCCGCGCCAGATGCAGATCGAGGCCCCGGACCCGGCGGTCGCGCACCTGGATCGCGGTGAAGTGGGCGTAGCCGGCGAACGCGAGCGGCGCGAGCTCGTCCGCGGTGGCCGGGCTGCCGTTGAGGTGGGTGACGAAGGAATCGGTGGGGGTCACTGCGGTGCTCATACGAGAAACCTAGGATCTGACATCAGTGTGAAGTTCAAGCGCGAGCCGGCGCGAGTGAGGGGGATCACATGGAGATGAAGATCGGTGACCTGGCGCGGGCGACGGGCGTGAACCCGCGGCTGCTGCGCTACTACGAGGAGCAGGGCCTCCTCGTGTCGTACCGCCTCTCCAGCGGCCACCGCCGGTACGCGTCCGACGCCCCGGTCGTCGTCGGCCACATCAGGACCCTGCTGGCCGCGGGCCTCTCGACGAACGTCATCCGCGCGGTCCTCCCGTGCGTCGAGGGCCCGGGCCCCGAACTCCACGCGTGCGTAGCGGACACGCTCCAGGAGCAACTGCGCGGCCTGGACGAGCGGATCACCGTCCTCCAGGACGCCCGTACGACGCTGGCGGGGTTGCTGCCCACGGGCTGAGCGCGGCGCACGTCGTACGCGGTGCCGTACGCGGGCGCCGCGCGCGGTCAGATGGGGATCCAGGCGGGCCACCAACTCGGATCCCGACCCGGCCAGCACTGCACCGAGAGGTACTCCCCGGACCTGTACAGCACGGCCACGAAGGCCCACAGCAGGAGCAGGGAGCCGAGCAGCGCACCCGACAGTGCGAGCACCGGGCTGCGCGGCGAGACCGCGCCGATCGTGATCGCCCACCACGCCGTCGTGACCAGCAGCAGCAGCGCGGCGTACGGGACGAGCCCGTAGGAGTTGGCGGAGTCGTTGATCCCGGCGTCGCACGCGTCCCACAACCGGGCGATGAGGAAGACCCCGACGAAGGTGGTGAGGAGGCCGGCGACGGGGCTGATCAGACAGCCGAAGCGGCGCATCAGCGGACGTTCCTGATCTGGGGCACGTCTTTCCCCTCCTGCTGCGCCCGCTCCATCTTGTCCATCGCGTCCCGGATGGCCGCGTCGAGCTGTTCCCGCGTCAGGTCCTTGCCGTGTCTGTCGTACAACTCCATGCCGACCTTCATGGTGATCTGGTCCCCGTGGTCGTCCTTGCCGGTGAGCAGGTCCTCGCCGAGCGAGGCGCCCTGGATGAGGGTGTCCTGGTCGAAGCCCGCGGCCCGTCCGACGTAGCCGTAGTGGATGTTCGAGTAGATGTCGTAGAACACCTCGCGGTTGGAGCCCGGCTGTTTGAAGAAGAGCTGGTCGACGCGCTCGACGTCGTACCGGTCCCGGATGAGGGGCTTGTGGTCCCAGTCCTGGCCCGGTGCGACCTTCGCTCCCCACAGGGTCAGCGCAGCCGTGACGTCGCTTCCGTAGTTCCTCCCGAATTCATACCATTCGGGCTCGCGGAGCAGGCCCTGGATCATGCGGACGGTGTCCGAGTCGACGTTCCGCATCATCTCGTCGTAGATGTACTTCTGCGCGTCCGTGTACCGGCCCTCGCTGTCGGCGTGCCGGCGGTAGCGGGCGATGTCGGCCGACGCTTCGCGGTTGAAGCCGTTGGCGGTGCCGTCGTCGGGGTCGGAGTCCACGCCGACCGCGACGAGCGCGACGGCCACGTCGGCGTCCGCCCGGCCGACCGCGCGCACGGCCCGCTCCAGTTGGCCCTCCCACTCGGCCGCGACTGCGATCACCGCTTCCCGGTGGTCGGGGTGGCGCTGGTAGGCGGTGAGCTGGCTCGGGGTCAGCCGTGAGGTGTCGTAGCTGACCCTGCCCTCGGCCGACACGCGCATGCCGTTCTCGACCGCCGCGTCGTGCACCGACTGGACCTGGGAGCGTAAACGCGTGAAGCGGGCGTGGGCCTCGCGCAGGACGCCCGCGACGGCCTTCGCCTGCTGCTGGGCGCCCACCAGCTCCTGGAGCGTCACTTCGAAGCGGGCGTTCGCGGCGAGGGCGCTGAGGCCGAGCCACGTGGGATCACGGGCCACGGCGTGGACGTCGCGCCGGTACTCGCGCTCGACCTCGGCGAACTTCGACGCCGTCGTCTCCCACGACTCCGCAGCCGTGGTGAGCGGGGCCAGGTTCGTGGTCATCACTTCCCGGTAACTCGGCACGCCGTCCTCCCGTCGTGCGGTCGCGGGCCCGGTGCTCCGGCCCCGCCTCGATGCCGACCGTGGGTCCTGCCACCGCTTCAGTACGCGTCGAAGCGCGACGATCCGCGAATCCGGTCGCCGGCGCCGGCGTCGCTGCCCTGGAGGGTGCCGGCGGCATCCCGCAGGCCGCTCTTCTCCGCGCTCAGGCGTCCCAGGAGCGCCCTCACCTGGTCCTGCCAGGTCTGGAGCGCCTTCTGCAAAGCGCCGGAGGTGGCCCAGCCCTGCCCGTCCCCCTTGAAGGCGGTGACGGCGGCGGTCGTGTTCTCCTCGGGGATGCTGCCGGCCTTCTTGGTGCCGGGCTCAAGACGATGCTCGATGGCGTTCGCCGCCGCGCGCTTCTTGGCCGGGCTCGATGCCAGATCCCCCGACGGTCCGCCCCCTCCGCCGCCGTCCAGGGGCGCGTTCTGATTCAACTGCGTCTGCACCGACTCACGCTGTGCGCCGTCTTCGCCCACGCCCAGGCCCCTTCCGGCTGGTACGCCCGCCCTTGGCCGTGCACGCACCATCGTCGAGGCGATCGAGGCGTGCCAGCAAGGCTCATACGCGCCGTGCTGACGGGGCGCCAGTTCCGGTTCTCCGGGTCCCACGGCTTCACGGAGGTGCCCGCAGGTGGACGCGCGCAGTTTCGACCGGGCTACCTACCGGGCAGTAGACAAGTGCCGCCGAACGAACGGCCGGGCGGCGGAATGTGACGCCCGGTCAGTGCGTGCCGCGGTGGGACGGGGTGTGAGCCGCGCGCCGTTCCCGCCGCGGTTCCCCCGGCGGTGATCGGTGCGCCGCCCCGCGCCACCCACGCGGGGTTCTCCCTCCACGTCCCCGCAGGAGCGTCCCCATGCGCCGCCGTACCCTCGCCACCGCCGTGACGACCGCCGCCGTCACCGTCTCCGCCGTCCTCGTCTCCACGGGCACCGCCTCCGCCGCCCCCGCCGACAAGTCCAAGGTGCTCAGCTCCTGGACCCAGACCAGCGCCGCCAGTTACGACGCCTTCTTCGCGGCCCGCGCGCGACAGTCCTCCTGGGCCGCGTACGGCTTCGACTGGTCCACGGACCACTGCTCCAACTCGCCCGACAACCCCTTCGGCTTCCCCTTCAAGAACTCCTGCATCCGGCACGACTTCGGCTACCGCAACTACAAGAAGGCGGGGAGCTTCAGCACCGACAAGGCCCGGCTCGACTCCGCCTTCCACGCCGACATGAAGCGGGTGTGCGCGCGGTACTCGGGCGCGACGAAGGGCACGTGCGACGGGACCGCCTGGACGTACTACCAGGCGGTGGTGCGCTTCGGCTGAGCCGTCGCTGCCCTCAGGAAGCCGCCTCCGGCCGCCGGGCGATCGCGACGACCTCCCGGCTGGCCGGGGTGACGGCAGTACGGACCCAGTCCCCGCACCGGGCCGCCGCATCCCGGTAACTCCTCACGCCCGGCTGCGCAGGTCCTTCGCCAGGCAGCGGACGTCGTCGTGGTCGCGGTAGTGGCCGAAGGTGCGCGGCGTCGGGGTGTAGCCGCTGGAGGCGTAGAGCCCGATCGCCGCGCGCTGCGGTGCGCCCGTCGAGAGGACCATGCGCGTGCGGCCGGCCGCGCGGGCGTCGGACTCCAGGGCGGCGAGTATGCGACGGGCCAGGCCCAGGCCGCGGGCCTCGGGGACGACGTACATGCGCTTCAGCTCGGCGTCGCCGTCCTCGTAGCCCTCGGGGTTGCCGTCCTGGCTGCGCCAGGCGCCGGAGGCCAGGGGGTGGCCGGTCTCGTCGTACGCGATCAGGTAGAGGCCCTGCGGGGGGAGGAACATCGACGCGTCGAGGGGCGTGGCGTCACCGTCGGTGCCGCCGTCCTCGCTCGGGCCGTACAGCTCCACGTACTCCTGGAGCACCTGGTCGCTGAGCTTCACGGCGTCCGGGTGGTCGTACGGGACCGGTCGAATGTGCATACGGATCATCGTACGGCGACCGACCCGACGGGTCGGGGACGGGCGGGGATGGCCGGGGACGGAGGGCCCGCGGGTTAGGCTCGCTGGATGCTCCAGGTGACTTCCGTGAACGTGAATGGGCTGCGCGCCGCCGCGAAGAAGGGCTTCGTCGAGTGGCTGGCGCAGACCGACGCCGACGTCGTCTGCCTCCAGGAGGTGCGGGCGGAGGCGGCGCAGCTCGCCGAGGACGTACGGGCGCCCGAGGGGTGGTTCACGGTGCACGTGCCGTCCGCGGCGAAGGGGCGGGCCGGGGTCGCGCTGTACACGCGACGCGAGCCGGACGAGGTGCGGACCGGGTTCGGGGTCGAGGAGTTCGACGACAGCGGGCGGTACGTGGAGGCGGACCTGCCGGGCGTCACCGTCGCCAGCCTCTACCTGCCGTCCGGTGAGGCGGGCACGCCGAAGCAGGACGAGAAGTACCGGTTCATGGACGCCTTCCTGCCGTACCTGAGCGAGCTGCGGGCGCGTTCGGCGGCGGCCGGGCGGGAGGTCGTGGTCTGCGGCGACTGGAACATCGCCCACCAGGAGGCCGACCTGAAGAACTGGCGCGGCAACCGCAAGAACGCCGGCTTCCTGCCGGAGGAGCGGGCCTGGCTGACCCGGGTGTACGAGGAGGCGGAGTACGTGGACGTGGTCCGCGCCCTCCACCCGGACCAGGAGGGTCCGTACAGCTGGTGGTCGTACCGCGGGCGGGCCTTCGACAACGACACCGGCTGGCGCATCGACCTGCTCGTGGCGACGCGGGGGCTCGCCGACCGGGCCGTGAAGGCGTACGTGGAGCGGGCGGCCAGCCACGAGGAGCGGTGGAGCGACCACGCGCCCGTGACCGCGGTCTTCGACCTCTAGGGCGTGTCTTACGGATCTTGCTGGGCTCGCGTGCCCTGGCACCATGCCTCGCCGCGTTGTCGTCGGTCGCCAATACTCCGCATTGGCTCCCTCCTCCGCCTTGCGATCCACGGCACCAGACCCCGCTCCCTGATCCAGCCTGATCCGTAAGACACGCCCTAGGGTCACGGCGAGGGCGGGGCGGTCCGGTCAGGACTGTTCCTCGTCCGTCCGCAGCGCGCGGTCCAGCGCCATCGACAGCTCCGCCTCCATCACGCTCTTCGCCAGCGAGCGCAGCCGCTCCGTCCGCTCCGCGCCCGTCGGGGCGTGCTCGCGGACCATCTCGACGAAGAGCGTCGCGAGGGCGTCCACGTGGGTCCGCACGCTGCGGCCGGCCGCCAGGACCTCGCCCAGCGGCACCCCCTCCCGCACCAGCGCCGCCGACACGTCCAGCAGCCGGCGGCTGGTGTGCACGATCGCGTCGCCGTCCGTCGCCAGATAGCCGAGGTCCAGCGCGTCGGCGAGGTCCTGGTGGGTGAACGCGCCGTCGAAGCGATCGGCCAGTTCCTCGGGGGTGAGGCGGACCGGGGTCTCCTCCGACGGCTCCCCGAGGCCCAGCACCTCCCCGACGTCCCGGCCGCTCTCGAAGGCGGCGGCGAGGTCGGCGATGCCGTTGAGGGTGTGCCCGCGCTCCAGCAGCGCGGTGATGGTGCGCAGCCGCGCCAAGTGGTGGTCGTCGTACCAGGCGATGCGGCCCTCGCGGCGCGGCGGCGGCAGCAGGCCGCGCTCGCGGTAGAAGCGCAGGGTGCGCACCGTGATGCCGGCCTTCTCGGCCAGCTCCTCCATGCGGTACTCGTGTCCTTCAGCCACGCCAGAAGCCTAGGTCGTGTCTTCAGAGTTCCGTCTGCCTGGCGGGGTCTGGCACGCACGCTCTCCCCCGTAGCCCTTCGGGCACGGGGGGGGGAGAGAGATCGCACGCACCAGACCCCGCCAGGCCCGCCCCAAGGACGGACGACGCCACTTTGAAGACACTCCGTAGGGCTTGTCCGGAAAGCCCCGCGTGGTCCTTCCGGCGCGGTTCCGCCGTGCGGGGTGCGCGGTGATGGCGCCCGCGGCCCGGTGGGTGGCTGGTCGCGCAGTTCCCCGCGCCCCTGAACGCCTCCGTCTCCAGCCCGCAGACAAGGGACGGGGTGGCGAAACAGGGGGCCGGTCCGCCGCGTCCCGGTCCGGTTGCGTGCCGCAGGTGACTTGGCGCGTCCGACCCCTACCGCTCGGTATGTTCCTGCTCTACTCTCCCCATCACGCCAGTGATTACTGGCAGTGTTCCGGGTCTTCACTGGGAGGCGAGACCGCATGGGTCGACAGGAGCAGGTGCCGAACGAACGCGCACGGAACACACCGGAGGGACCCGGCGCGCGGCACGTGAGGGTCGCCGTCATCGGGTCCGGGTTCGGCGGCATCGGCGCCGCCGTGCGCCTGCGGCGCGAAGGCGTCACCGACTTCGTCGTGCTGGAGCGCGCGGACTCCCTCGGCGGCACCTGGCGGGACAACAGCTACCCCGGCTGCGCCTGCGACGTCCCCTCCCACCTGTACTCCTTCTCCTTCGCGCGCAACCCCGACTGGCCGCGCACCTTCTCCGGCCAGGAGCACATCCGGGCGTACCTGGAGCACGTCGCGGACACCTTCCGGCTGCGGTCCCACATCCGCTTCGGCCACGAGGTGCAGCTGATGACCTGGGACGCCGAGCGGCTGCACTGGCGGATCGAGACCAGTGCCGGCGACTTCACCGCCGACGTGGTCGTCTCCGCGACCGGCCCGCTGTCCGACCCCAAGGTCCCGGACGTGCCCGGCCTCGACGGCTTCCCCGGCGCCGTCTTCCACTCCGCCCGCTGGGACCACGACCTCGACCTGCGCGGCAAGCGCGTCGCCGTGGTCGGGACCGGTGCCTCCGCGATCCAGATCGTGCCCGCGATCCAGCCGGAGGTCGCCTCGTTGACCCTCTTCCAGCGCACCCCGCCGTGGGTGGTGCCGAAGGCGGACCGGGCCGTGACGGGCGTCGAGCGCTGGCTGCACCGGCAACTGCCCTTCACCACCGCCCTGCGCCGCGGACTGCTGTGGGGCGTGCGCGAACTCCAGGTACAGGCGTTCACCAAGCGACCGCGGGAGCTCGCCCTCGTCGAGTCCGTGGCCAAGGCCCACCTCGCGCGGGCCGTCAAGGACCCGGCGCTGCGCGCCGCGCTGACCCCCTCGTACCGCATCGGCTGCAAGCGCATCCTGCTCTCCAGCGACTACTACCCGGCGATCGCCCGGCCCAACGTGGACGTGGTCACCTCCGGCCTCGCCGAGGTGCGCGGCGCCACGCTCGTCGCGACGGACGGGACGCAGGCCGAGGTGGACGCGGTCGTCTTCAGCACCGGTTTCCACGTGACGGACATGCCGATCGCCGAGCGGGTCGTCGGCGCGGACGGCGTCACGCTCGCCGAGGCGTGGCAGGACGGGGTGCGCTCGCTGCGCGGCGCCACCGCCGCCGGGTTCCCCAACTGGATGACGATCATCGGCCCGAACACCGGCCTCGGGAACTCCTCCATGATCCTGATGATCGAGTCCCAGCTGAACTACATGGCCGACTACCTGCGCCAACTGGCCATCCTCGGCGGTCGTACGGCGCTGGACCCGCGCCCCGCGGCCGTGGACGCCTGGAACGACCGGATCCAGGAGCGGATGAAACGGACCGTGTGGAACACCGGCTGCAAGAGCTGGTACCTCGACGACGCGGGGCGCAACACCACGCTGTGGCCGGGGACGACGTCCGAGTTCCGGCGGGCGGTGCGGGAGGTGGACCTCGGGGAGTACGAGGTCGTACGCGCCGCGCCCGCGACGAAGACCGCGCAGGTCACCGAGGCCCCGAAGGCCGGATCCCTGGGAGCGACCGCATGAGCACCGACCACCGGAACCCACGGCGCGCGCCGGAGCCCGCGGCACCTTCCACCCTGACCAGCCGCAAGGTCCGCTCGGCCGACGGCACGCCCCTGCACGTCGAGGTGCACGGTCCGAGTGACGCCCCCACCGTCGTCCTCGCCCACGGCTGGACCTGCTCCACCCGCTTCTGGGCCGCCCAAATCGCCGCCCTCTCCCACGAGATGAGGGTCGTCGCGTACGACCAGCGGGGCCACGGCCGCACCCCGCTCGCCCGCGTCGGCACGGACGTCCTCGCCGACGACCTCGAAGCGGTGCTCCGGGCCGTCCTCGCGCCCGGGCAGCGCGCCGTGCTCGCCGGGCACTCCATGGGCGCGATGACGATCATGGCCGCCGCCGAGCGGCCCGCCGTCGTCGAGCACGCCGCAGCCGCCCTGCTGTGCAGCACCGGCGCCTCCCACCTCGCGGAGGAGTCCCTGGTGTTCCCGCTGCGGCGCGGCCCGCTGCGCTCCAGGCTCACCGTTGCCGTCCTCGGCTCGCGCGCCCCGCTCGGCCCGGTCACCCCGCTGTCCAAACGGCTGCTGCGGTACGCCACGATGGGCCGCGCCGCGACCCGTACGCAGATCGGCGCGTGCGCCCGGATCGTGCACGCCTGTCCGCGCGCCACCCGGGTCGCGTGGGGCGGGGTCCTCGCCGAGCTGGACCTGACCGACGGCGTGCGCAAGCTCGCCGCACCCACGGTCGTGGTCACCGGCACCGCCGACCGGCTCAGCCCGCCCGTGCACGCCCACCGCATGGTGGCGCACCTCCCGGACTGCCGGGAACTGGTCGTCCTGCCCGGCGCCGGCCACATGACCCCGGTCGAGACGCCCGACGCCATCACCGCCAAGCTGCGCGAACTGGTCGCCGCCCACCTCGTGGAAGGGGAGGAAGCCGCATGAGCACGGCACGAACGGCACGGACAGCAGGAACGGCACGGGGCATACGGGGCGTTCCCCTCGAAGGGCAGGTCGCGGTCGTCACCGGCGCCGCCCGCGGCGTCGGCGCGCTGCTCGCCCGCAAGCTCTCCGCGCACGGCGTCCACGTCGCGCTCGTCGGACTGGAACCGGACGGCCTGAAGGAGACCTGCGCCCGGCTCCACACCGAGGGCGACGTCTGGGAGGCCGACGTCACCGACCACGCGGCCATGGCCCGGGTCGCCGGGCAGGTCAAGGAGCGCTTCGGCAAGGTCGACGTGGTCGTCGCCAACGCGGGCGTCGCGGCCGGCGGCCCGTTCGAGACCTCCGACCCCGTCGCCTGGCGACGGGTCGTCGAGGTCAACCTGATCGGCAGCGCCACCACCGGCCGCGCCTTCCTGCCCGTCCTCACCGAGAGCCGCGGCTACTTCCTCCAGATCGCCTCGCTGGCCGCGATCACCCCGGCGCCGATGATGACCGCGTACGCCGCGTCCAAAGCCGGCGTCGAAGCCTTCGCGCACAGCCTGCGCGCGGAGGTCCGCCACCGCGGCGTGCGCGTCGGGGTGGGCTATCTGTCCTGGACCGACACGGACATGGTCCGCGGCGCGGACCGCGACGACGTCATGCGGGAGCTGCGCGGCCGGCTGCCGTGGCCGGCGAACCGCACGTATCCGCCGGGCCCCGCCGTGGACCGCATCGTCACCGGCATCGAACGCCGCGCCCCGCACGTGTACGGCCAGCGCTGGCTGCGCGGCATGCAGCCCGTGCGCGGCTACCTCCCGTCCCTCATCGCCGTGTTGGGCAGCCGCGAAGTGAGCCGGCTCGACGGCCGGTTGGCCGGGGTCGCCACGGGCCTGGTGGGCGCGGGCGGCGCGGCCGACGAGGCGGCACGCGGCGGGTGAGCGGCGCGGGCGTGCTCCCGCGGGGAGCCCGGCAGCCGGGCCCGCAACCATCCGCAGGCGCGGACCGTGGAGTGCGCGACCGCGAGCAGCGGCCGGGGCCAGGGACGCCCGGCCCGGGAGCCGGCGCCCTCGACCGCGGCGCCCTCCCGGACCTCCCCCCGGACGTCCCCCCGTACGGCCCTCCGGTCATCCCCCTGACCGGCCCCCCGGGCCCCTCCCCGTACGGCTCCCCGGTCATCCCCCTGACCGGGCCCCCGAGCCTCCCCCCTGCTCACCGCGGGCGCACCCCCGTCCGCCGGTGCACCCCCGCCCGCGGGGAGTCTTTCGACCGGCGGACCGTACCGGGCCCGCTCGGCCACCACGGCGCGCGCCCGGGTCCACGACCGCACCGCCTGCTCGTCCCGCGTGCAGGCGCGGACGAAGGCCGCGAGGAGTTCCTCCCGCGGCAGGGTGCGCCGGGCGAGCGCGCCGGCCGCCGTGCTGGACGGCAGGCAGTCGCCCGCGTCCCGCGCACGGGCGGAGATCTGTCGATAGGTCAGTCCCGACCAGTCCTTCAACCGGCGCATCTGGTGCACCAGCTCGGCCGGAGACGTTGCGACGTTCGGATGCACGGGGTGGCCGACGGCCATCGATCCTCCCTGAAGCACGGGGCACCGGCGTCCCGCACTCGGTGCCTGCCTCCGTCGATTCCACCTGCTCGGGCATTGTCCAGAAACCCCGTTCCGACGTTCCTGGACAATGTCCGACCGCGGTTTGATGGCCCTCGTACTCGTCGAAGGGGGTGGGGTCGATGGCGGGGCGTCGAGAGCGTCCGCTCGATCCGACGGCCGGTCCCGTGGAGGCGTTCGCCTGCGGACTGAGGGACTTACGGGCCGCGGCCGGCGGGCCGACGTACCGGGAGATGGCCCGGCGCGCGGGCTACTCGGCCAGCGCCCTCGCCGCGGCTGCGGCGGGGGACCAACTGCCGTCGCTGCCGGTGACCCTGGCGTACGCGGAGGTCTGCGCGGGCGACCGCGAGGAGTGGGAGTCCCGGTGGCTCGCGGCGACCCGGGCGGCGGAGGAACAGACCGTCCTGGTCGCCGACGACGACACGGAGCAGGCCCCGTACCGGGGGCTGGCCCGCTTCGAGCCCGGCGACCGCGGACTCTTCTTCGGCCGGGACGAACTCGTCGTCGAACTGCTCCAGCTGATGTCCGCCCACCGCTTCGTGATGCTGACCGGAGCCTCCGGCAGCGGCAAGTCCTCCCTGCTGCGGGCCGGGCTGATCCCCCGGCTGCGCACCGGTCGGGGCACGGACGGGGTGCAGTGCGCGGCGATCAAGATCCTCACCCCCGGCGCGGAGCCGTTCGCCACCCACGCCCGCACCGTCGCGCGCCGCTCCGGCGGGGACACCCTGATCGTCGTCGACCAGTTCGAAGAGGTCTTCACCCTCTGCCGGGACCCCGCCGAACGCGCCCGCTTCCTCCATCTGCTGTCGGCCGCCCGCGCCCCGTCCAGCGGACTGCGGGTCGTCGTGGCCGTGCGCGCCGACTTCTACGGCCACTGCACCGAACACGCCGCGCTCGTCGACGCGCTGCGCTCGGCCCACCTGCTCGTCGGGCCGATGGACCCCGCCGACCTGCGGCAGGCGATCGTCGGCCCCGCCCGGGCCGCCGGGCTGATCGTCGAGCGGGAGCTGACCGCCCGGATCGTGGAACAGACCGCGGGCGAGCCGGGCGCCCTGCCGCTGATGTCCCACGCGCTGCTTGAGGTGTGGCGCCGCCGCCGCGGCCGGACCCTGACCCTCGCCGCGTACGAGGCCATCGGCGGCGTCCACGGCGCGATCGCCGACACGGCTGAGCACACCTACAGCAGCCTCAACGCGGACGAGTCCGTCCACGCCCGCCGGATGCTCCTGCGGCTGATCACCCCCGGCCAGGGCGCCCAGGACACCCGCCGCCCCGCACCCCGTACGGAACTGGCGGCCGTCGAGTCCCTGGAGGCCACCACCGTCCTGGAACGGCTCGCCCACGCCCGCCTCGTCACCCTCGACGGCGACACCGCGGACCTCGCGCACGAAGCGCTGATCACCGCGTGGCCGCGGCTGCGGACCTGGATAGACGAGGAACGGGTGCGGCTGGTGACCCACCGGCGCCTCACGACGGACGCCGACGCCTGGGCGGAACTCGACCGCGACGCCAGCGCGCTGTACCGGGGCACCCGGCTCGCGACCGCGCGCGAAGCCTTCCCCGACCCGTACCAGGGACTG
Source organism: Streptomyces sp. NPDC048057 (assembly GCF_040653095.1). Classification (NCBI taxonomy): domain Bacteria; kingdom Bacillati; phylum Actinomycetota; class Actinomycetes; order Kitasatosporales; family Streptomycetaceae; genus Streptomyces; species Streptomyces sp. NPDC048057. The sequence continues at coordinate 70,034 of NZ_JBEZNF010000022.1, read as the reverse complement.
ACCGCCGTCGAGCGCGACTTCCTCGCCGCCAGCGTCACCGCGGAAGTGGACGAGGACGACGCCCGCGCCCGCACCACCAGCCGGCTGCGCCGCTCCACGGCCGCGCTCGCCGTCCTCCTGGTGCTGGCCGTGGTCGCCGGGGCTGTCGCCTGGCGGCAGAGCCACACCAGCGACGAACAGCGCGACAAGGCCGTCAGCGCCCAGCGCACCGCGCTCTCCCGCCAACTGGCCGCCCAGTCCGAGGAACAACTCGTCGGCAACCCCGCGCTCGCCTCCCTCCTGGCCCTGCACGCGTACCGCACCTCGCCGACCAAGGAGGCGAGGGCCAGCCTGCTGCGCGCCGCGGACATCCCGCTGCGCAACACCCACCACATTCCGGGGGCCGGGGTGCGCAGCGCCGCGTTCAGCCCGGACCTCCGCACGGTCGCGTACGCGGACGAGAAGCGCGGGACCTACCTCCACAATCTGAAGTCGAACCGGCGCGTCGCCCTCGCCGACTCGGTGAAGGTCCCGTTGGAAGTGGCCTTCAGCCCGCGCGGAGAGTCCATCGCCGTCTCGTACGCGGACGGTGTCGTACGGACCTTCGACGCGGCGTCCGGGCGCCCGCGCGCGGTGCTGACGGGGCTCCGGAAGTCCGTCAGGGCCCTCACGTTCAGCCGGGACGGTCGGCTGCTCGCCGCCACCTCCCCCGACGCGACCATCCGCGTGTGGGACACCACGACCGGGCGCAGCCGGCACACCTTCAAGATCTCCAAGAAGCAGCCCCCGCCGGCGAGCGAGCAGTTCCACTCGCTCGACTTCGCCCCCGACGGCCGCACGCTGGTCAGCGGCGGCAGCGACGTGCGGCTGTGGGACCTCACGACCGGCCGGAACCGCGTCTACATACCCCGGCCCAAGTACCCGTACCCGGTCCCCGAGACGAAGTACTACGCGAGGGCGGCCTTCAGCCCCGACGGCACGGAACTCGCCGTGGCCCAGCACGACGGCATGGTGACGCTGCGGGACGCCACCAACAGCTCGGTGATCATCGCTTCCCTCACCGGTCACGTCAGCCGCGTCAACCGCCTGGTCTTCAGCGGCGACGGTGCCTCGCTCGTGACCGGTGACGAGGACGCCCTACGGATCTGGGACGCGCGCAGCCAGGGCCCCCGCGCCACCCTCACCGGCTACACCCGGGGACTCAGGGCGATCGCCTTCAGCGCCGACGGCCGGTCGCTGGTCACCATGACCGAGGACGGGACGGTTCGAAACTGGGAGACGGGCGATCTCAACACCCACACCCTGACCGGCCACGTCGCCGACGTCGACACCCTCAGCTTCAGCGCCGACGGCCACACGCTCGTCACCGCCAGTGCGACCGTCCTTACCTGGAACCTGCCCACCGGCCGTCGTGAGGTCACGCTCACCGGCTCCCGAGGTGGTGCCGCTCTCAGTCCCGACGGCAGGACCCTGGTCACCGCGGACCACGACGGCACGGTCCGGCTGCGGGACGCCCGCACCGGTGCCTCGCGGCGCACCCTGCCCGGCCCCGTGCCCGACGTCAGGGGCCTCGTCTTCACCTCCGACGGAACGACGCTGGCCGCACTCGGCAAGAACCGGGTCCACCTGTGGGACGTCACCCAGGTCCGCCGCCACCGCACCCTGACCGGACCGGAGGGCGCCATCCACACCATGACGCCCCACCCGAGCGGCAGCGCCCTGGCGACCAGGGGCACGGACGGCACCGTACGGATCTGGGACGTCCGCACCGGTGACGTACGGCGCACGTTCCACCTTCCCGAGTCCGAGGCCCACCCCACCTTCAGCCCCGACGGCACGGTCCTCGCGACCAGTTACGCGCCCCGGGTCGGCAGCGGGGCCGAAAGCCCACGCCCGAGCTACATCCGATTGCGGGACCCCGAAACCGGGGAACTGCGCCGAACCTTCTCCCTGAACGACCACGTCCTGATCAACTCGATATCGTTCCACCCCGACGGCAAGTCCCTGGCCACGGGTGGCTCCGACGGCTCGGCCCGGATCTGGGACGTCGAGACGGGCACGCCGCGCCGCACCTTCTCCGACGTCGGCTATGTGGACCACGTCGCCTTCAGCCCCGACCGCGCCACCCTCGCCACCACCAGCTTCAACGGCGTCGTACGCCTGTGGTCCGTGGACCTCCCCGACGAGCCCGAGGCCATCCAGCAGATCTGCCGGTCCGTCAACCGCGAACTCACCGCCGTGGAGCGCAAGCAGTACAACGTCGGGGAGGCGTCCGTCTGTCCGGAGGCGGGGGAGGGGAGTCAGCCAGCCAGTAGCGCGCCGGCCAGTTCGCGCCACTCGCGCCGCGGGAACTCATCGGCCGCGGCGTCGGCGGGGGCTTCGGTGATCACGTTCAGCGCGACGTGGTCCGCGCCGGCCGCGTGGAAGTCGGCGATCCGGGCACGGATCCGGTCCAGGTCGCCCAACGCGAACACCGCGTCCACCAGCCGGTCGCTGCCGCCGTCCGTGAAGTCCGCCTCGGTGAAGCCGAGCCGCAGGAAGCTGCGGAGGTAGTTCTCGAACTGGAGGTACGGCGCGAGGCCGGTGCGGGCGATGTCGCGGGCCCGGGCCAGGTCCGGCTCCAGGACGACCTTCAGGTCCGGGGCGAGCAGTGCCCCGGGGCCCAGCAGGGCGCGGGCCTCGGCCGTGTGCTCCGGGGTGACCAGGTACGGGTGCGCGCCCAGTGCCCGGCCCGCCGACAGCTCCAGCATCTTCGGGCCGAGCGCCGCCAGCACCCGGCGGGACGCGGGGACGGGCGTCGGCGCGGCGTCGAGCGCGTCCAGATAGGCGACCATCGCGGCGTACGGCTTGGCGTACTGCGGGGTGCGGGCGCTGTGGCTGACGCCGAGCCCGAGCACGAACCGGCCCGGCGCCGACTCCTCGATGCGGGCCGCCCCTTCGGCGACCTCCGCTGCCGGGTGCTCCCAGATGCTGAGGATGCCGGTGGCCACCCGGATCCGGGGCGCGGCGGCCAGCACGGGCGCGGCCTCCGCCAGCGAGGGGCTGCCGCCGATCCACAGCGCGCCGTAGCCGAGTTCGTCCAGCTCGGCGACGGCTTCGGCCGTCTGCGGGGCCAGTCCCTGCCCGGGCACCGCCCGCAGGGAGAGGTGCCACACGCCGAAGCGGCCCAGCAGGGCCCGGTCAGAAGTGTTGGTCATGACGGAACAACTACCCGACTCCGAGGGGCTATTCCACCTTCCGGGACTGTGGGCGCGGCGGCAGCGGGGGCCGGCTGCGGTCCGGCACGTCGTCGTACCCCGGCGGGTCGAGGGCCGGCTGCTTCGCCAGCATGTCCAGGGCGAGCCGCACCGCGTCGTCCAGCCCCGCGTGCCGGCCCTCCGCCCAGTCCAGGGGGGTGCGCAGGGCCTCCAGGTCGGGCTCGACGCCGTGGTTCTCCACGGACCAGCCGTAGGTGTCGAACCAGGCCGCGTTCATCGGCACCGTGATGACCGTGCCGTCGATCAGCCGGTGGTTGCCGGTGATGCCGACGACCCCGCCCCAGGTGCGGGTGCCCACCACGGGACCGAGGTTCAGCAGCTTGAACGCGGCGGTGATCATGTCGCCGTCGGAGGAGGTCTCCTCGTCGGCGAGGGCCACGACCGGGCCGCGCGGCGCGTTCGACGCGTACGTGACGGGCTGTGCGTTGCGGGTGAGGTCCCACCCGAGGATCTTGCGGGTCAGGTTCTCCACCACGAGTTCGCTGATGTGGCCGCCCGCGTTGCCCCGCACGTCGACGATCAGCGCCGGCCGGGACACCTCCAGGCGCAGGTCGCGGTTGAACTGGGCCCAGCCGGAGCCGCCCATGTCGGGGATGTGGAGGTAGCCGCAGCGGCCGTCGCTCAACTCCCGCACCACCTCGCGGCGCTTGGCCACCCAGTCCTGGTAGCGCAGCGGGCGCTCGTCGATCAGCGGGGCGACCGCGACCCGGCGGGAGGCGCCCTCCGCGGTGCGGAACGTCAGCTCGACCGTCGTGCCGCCGGCGGCCGACAGCATGGGGAAGGGGCCGGCGACCGGGTCGACCGGGCGGCCGTCGACGTGGGTGAGGACCGCGCCCTCGCGGATGCCGGTGCCGGCGAGCGGCGAACGGGCCTTGGAGTCCGACGACTCGCCCGGCAGGATCCGCTGCACCACCCACCCCTCGTCCCGGTGGACCAGGTTGGCGCCGAGCAGCCCCATCGGCCGCTGGTAGTGGCGCGGCCCCTCGTCGCGCCGGGCGGGGGTCACGTACGCGTGCGAGGTGCCCAGCTCGCCCAGCACCTCCCGCAGCAGGTCGGCGAACTCGTCCGGGGACGCGACGCGTTCCACCAGCGGACGGTACTGGTCCAGGACGGCCGGCCAGTCGATGCCGCTCATGCCCGGGTCCCAGAAGTACGCGCTGATCAGCCGGCCCGCCTCGGCGTACGCCTGGCGCCACTCGGACGCCGGGTCCACCTCGTGCAGGATCCGGCGCAGGTCGATGTAGACGGTGGAGTCGGCGTCGCCGGCCTCCGTCGCCGGTACGGCCCGCAGCTCACCGCCGTCCACGACCACCAGCCGGGTGCCGTCGCCGCTGACCGCGAACCAGTCGAGATGCGCGACGAGTTCGGTGCGGCGGGCCTTGGAGATGTCGAAGTGCTCCAGGGTCGGCTGCCCCGAGGTGTCGGCCGGGTTCACGAACGTCTCGCCCAGCGCGCCCGAGATGGGCCAGCGCAGCCAGACCAGGCCGCCGCCGCTGACCGGGGAGAGCGCGGAGTACTTGGAGGCGGCCACCGGGAAGGGGGTGACCCGGCTCTCCAGGCCCTCGATCTCGACGACGGTGCCCGCGCCGTCGCCGGCGGAGCCGGCCGCGGCCGGCGCCTCGTCCAGCGGGTCGAGCCCGCCGGCGGCGGGGCGCCCGTCGGGCAGCAGCGCGAACGGCGAGGGCGTGGCCGACGACAGGGGGACGAGGTAGGGGCGGCAGCCGAGCGGGAACGACAGGTCGCCGGTGTGCACGTCGTACACCGGGTCGAAACCGCGCCAGGAGAGGAAGGCGAGGTAGCGGCCGTCGCTGGTGAAGACCGGGTTCTCGTCCTCGAAGCGGCCGTTGGTGACGTCGACGATCGTGCGGTCCTTTATCCGGGCCATGCGGATCTGGCGCAGGGACCGGCCCACGCCGGGCTGGGACCAGGCGAGCCAGGAGCCGTCGGGGGAGAAGGCGAGGTCGCGCACGGGGCCGTTGAGGGAGCGGACGATCTCGGTGACGAGGGGCTGCTCCGCGGTCGCGTCTTCCACAGCGGTCTCAGCGGCTCTGGTCTCCGCGTTTCCGGTCTCCGCGGTCCCGCTTTCCGCTGTCCCGGCTTCTGCTTCCGTGGACTCGGCGTCGGCGTCGGCGCCTTCGGCTTCCGCTGGCTCGCCGGCCGCGGTGGCGTCCGCGTCCTCCGCGTCGTCCGTGGCCAGGAGCAGCAGCCGGCCGTCGTGCGAGGCGATCGCCAGCCGCTTCCCCTCCGGGTCGGACTCCATCTCCCGCACCCGCCCCAACGCGCCCGAGGCGAGCCGGCGGGCCTCCCGGTCCCCGCTCGCCCGCGGCAGGTACGCGATCTCGACCGCGTCCTCGCCGTCCGCGTCCGTCACGTACGCCACCCGGCCGCCCGAGCCCAGCGCGACCGGGATCCGGGCCCGTACCCCCGGGGTGTCCGCGATGGTGCGGGCCGGGCCGTCGCGGTGGGTGAGCCAGTACAGGCTGCCGCGCACGGAGACGGCGCTGGCCCGGCCCGTCGGGTCGACGGCGAGCGCGTCCACGTGGTCGGAGGCGGGCACCTGGTACGTGCGCCGCCCCGCGCGCTGCCCCCCCAGCTGCACCGCCAGCCGGCGCGCCGCCGCGTCCGGGTCGCTCAGGTCGTCCACGATCCACAGCTCGCCCGCGCACTGGTACACCACCCGCCGGCCGTCGCTGGAGGCGTGCCGGGCGTAGAAGGCGTCGTGGTCGGTGTGGCGCTGGAGGTCGGAGCCGTCGGGGCGGCAGGAGTAGAGGTTGCCGACGCCCTCGTGGTCGGAGAGGAACGCGATCCGGTCGCGGACGAACATGGGGGAGTCCAGGTGCCCGTCGAGATCGGCCAGCAGCCGTTTGCCGTGCAGCCAGAGCCGCCCGGTGGCCCCGCCCCGGTACCGCTTCCACGAGGCGGGCTCGTGCGGCGCCTTCCCCGTCAGCAGCAGGGTGCGCCGCTCGCCGGCCACGTCGGCGACCGCGATGTCCGAGACCGGCCCCCAGGGCAGCTTCCCGCCCGGCGCGCCGTCCAGCGGGACGCTGTAGGCCCAGGAGAAGTACGAGAAGGGCTGGCCGTGCGACGAGACGGCGAGGACGTGCCCGTCCGGCCCCCAGCCGCAGACCCGGGTGTCCACGGAGCCCCAGTAGCTCAGCCGCCGCGCGGGCCCGCCCGCCAGCGGCACCAGGTGGATCTCCGGATCGTGGCTGCGCCAGGTCGTGTAGGCGATGTGCCGGCCGTCGGGGGAGAAGCGGGGGTGCCCGATCCGCGTCCGGTCGACGGTCAGCCGCCAGGCCCGCCCAGGGCGCTCGCCCGCCGGGACGAGCGGGGCGACCCACAGGTCGTCCTCGGCGGCGAAGCACACCAAGTCCTCGTGCAGGTGCGGATAACGGAGGTACGCCACGTCGTCGTCGCTCACGCCCCAATGCTTTCCGGGCACGGCGGGCGAGGCAACTCCTCATCCTGGATGGAACTCATGTCGGGGTCGGAAGGTTGAGCGCCTTCCGGGTGATGAAACCCACAGCGAAACGATTACGTTTCGCTTGGACCTTCGACTATCGTATTTCGAGTACGAAACCGTTTCGTTCGTTTCCGTATGAGTCCCACGAGTCCCCGCGAGTCCCGAAGGGAGGCCGACCGATGTCCCGCAGCCGACTGACCCCCGAGCGCGAGGCCGAGCTCTTCGACGCCGTGCTCGATCTGCTGCGCGAGGTCGGCTACGACTCCCTGACCATGGACGCGGTCGCCACCCGGACCCGTTCCAGCAAGGCGACGCTCTACCGGCAGTGGCACAACAAGCCGGAGCTGGTCACGGCGGCGCTGCGGCACCACTCCGGGCCCGGTGCCGACAAGGTCGACACCGGCACCCTGCGCGGTGACTTCCAGGAAATGATGTTGCGGGTGGACGACTGCCAGCTGGAGAAGGACTCGGCGCTGCTGCGGGGCCTGACCCTGGCGGTCCACGCCAACCCCGATCTGCTCCGGGTGCTCCAGGAGAAGCTGATCGAACCCGAGCAGAAAGAACTGCGCGTGGTGATCGACCGTGCGGTGGCGCGGGGCGAGGTCCGTCAGGACAACCCCGCGCGCGAGTTCGTGCCGCACATGCTCTTCGGAGCGTTCTTCGCCCTGCAGATGGTCGAGGACCGGGTCCCCAACCGGGATTTCCTCAGCCGCTACATCGACGCGGTGGTGCTGCCGGCCCTGGAGGCGCAATGACCTCCGTGAACTGGCGCGCACTGATCGCGACGGACCGATGTAGCGCGATGTAGTCCCCCGCGGCCCGGACTCCCCGTCTCCCGGGCGCCCTCGATCTCTCCCCACCCCGGAATCCGCTCAGCACCAGCTCGAAACCTGACGCGCGCCGCTCTCGTCGTCGGGCCGACTCCCCCTGCCCTGTATACGTCTCACCAACGGGAGTACGCCCTCGTGGCCACGTTCCTCTACAAACTCGGGCGGTTCGCCTTCAGGCGCCGCAAACTAGTCGCCCTGCTGTGGGTGGCGCTCTTCGCGATCGCCGGTGTGGCCGCCTCGTCCGCCGCCAAGGCCGAGGACCCGGGCTTCGCCCTGCCGGGCACCGAATCCCAGAAGGCGTTCGACCTGATGGAAGAGCGGTTCCCGGGGGCCAGCGCCGACGGCGCGTCCGCGCGGATCGTCTTCAAGGCGCCGGCCGGTCAGAAGATGACCGACGACGGGCCCAAGGCCGAGGTGAACGAGTTCATCGCGGACCTGAAGAAGGGCTCCACCGAGATCGCGTCCGTCGTGGACCCGTACAGCGGCAACGCCGTCTCCCAGGACGGCAGCACCGCGTACGTCTCGGTGTCCTACAAGGTCAACACGATGGAGCTCGACGAGAAGAGCAAGGAGTCGCTGACCGACGTCGCCAAGGACGCGCGCAGCTCCGGGCTCACCGTCGAACTCGGTGGTGACGCCACCATGGTCGAGCAGCACAGCGCGGGCGCCGAGATGATCGGCATCCTCATCGCCGCCGTCGTCCTGGTGATCACCTTCGGTTCGCTGATCGCGGCCGGTCTGCCGCTGCTGACCGCCATCATCGGCGTGGGCATCGGCATCTCCTCGATCACCGCGCTGGCGAACGTGCTGGACCTCGGCACCACCACCTCGATGCTCGCGATGATGATCGGCCTCGCGGTCGGCATCGACTACGCGCTGTTCATCGTCTCCCGCTACCGCGCCGAGCTGGCCGAGGGCCGGGAGAAGGAGGAGGCGGCCGGTCGCGCCGTCGGCACCGCGGGCTCCGCGGTCGTCTTCGCCGGTCTGACCGTCGTCATCGCCCTGGCCGGCCTCGCGGTCGTCAACATCCCGCTCCTCAGCAAGATGGGCTTCGCCGCCGCCGGCACCGTCGTCATCGCCGTCGTCATCGCGATCAGCCTCATCCCCGCCCTGCTGGGCTTCGCCGGGGACCGCATCCTCGGCCGCAAGGCGCGCAAGGCCCGCAAGGCCGGCGCCCACACCAGCAAGGGCCTGGAGGGCGAGAAGCCGAAGATGGGCGTCCGCTGGGCGCGCTTCGTGCTGCGCCGCCCGGTGGCCGTGCTGCTCACCTCCGTCGTGGGCCTCGGTCTGATCGCCATCCCGGCCGCCTCGCTCCAGGTGGGTCTGCCGGACGAGGGCTCCTCGTCGCCGGCCTCGACCCAGCGCAAGGCGTACGACCTGCTGTCCGACGGCTTCGGCCCCGGCTTCAACGGTCCGCTGAGCATCGTCGTGGACGCGAAGGACAGCAAGGACGCCCAGGGCGCGGTCGACGACGCCGCGGCGATGATCGGCAAGCTGGACGGGGTGGCCGCGACCATCCCCGGCGAGCTGAACAAGGCCGGCGACACCGGCATGATCACCGTCGTGCCGAAGGAGCGGCCGTCCTCCGTCGAGACGGAGAACCTGGTCGAGAACATCCGCGGCAAGAAGGACGACCTCAAGGCCGACACCGGCGCCACGCTGCTGGTGACCGGCGCCACCGCGCTGAACATCGACTTCTCGCAGAAGATGAACGACGCGCTGGTGCCCTACCTCGCGCTGGTCGTCGGACTCGCCTTCCTGCTGCTGGTGCTGGTGTTCCGCTCGATCCTGGTGCCGTTGAAGGCGGCGCTCGGCTTCCTGCTCTCCGTGGTGGCGGCGCTCGGTGCGGTCGTCGCGGTGTACCAGTGGGGTTGGCTCGCGGACCTGTTCAACGTGGAGCAGCCCGGCCCGATCATGTCGATGATGCCGATCTTCATGGTGGGCGTGGTCTTCGGCCTCGCCATGGACTACGAGGTCTTCCTCGTCACGCGGATGCGTGAGGCGTACGTCCACGGCGAGCGGCCGGGCGAGACCGTCGTCACCGGCTTCCGGCACGGGGCGCGGGTCGTCTCCGCCGCGGCGATCATCATGATCGGCGTCTTCGCCGGCTTCATCAGCTCCGGCGAGCAGATGGTCATGATGATGGGCTTCGGCCTCGCCATCGCCGTCTTCTTCGACGCGTTCGTCGTCCGGATGGCGATCGTCCCGGCGGTGCTGGCGCTCCTCGGCGAGAAGGCGTGGTGGCTGCCGCGCTGGCTGGACAAGGCGCTGCCGAACGTGGACGTCGAGGGCGAGAAGCTGCACCAGCAGCTCGCGGACCGGCCGGAGGACCCGGACGAGGACCGTCAGCTGGTCGGCGTCCGGTAGTCGAGCAACGTCCACCGGACATGCACAGGGCCGTGCCCACCACTTCTGCGGAGGTGGTGGGCACGGCCCTTTATCCACGTGAGGGGTCCACGTGAGGGTCCACGTGAGGGGGTCGCCTTCTTGGGCGCGTCAGGCCCTGGGGGCGGTCGCGGCTGCCGCGTACGTGTGGCGCAGGAAGCTCCTGAGGACGGTGGTGTCGAACTGGACCACCGACACCCCGTCCGCGGAGTGGAACTCCACCACCGCCTGCACCCGGCCGCACGGCCAGACCTCCACGTCGCCGCTGCGGGCCGGTGCGCGCAGCCCGGACTCCAGCAGTTCGCGGGGGAAGGTCCACCCCGTCCCGCCGGGGAAGGCGAACCGTACGGCCTTGGGGTCCTCGTCCGGCTCGTAGGACATGGCGACGCGGACCGGCCGGTACTGGGGAGCGTCCGTGACGATCCGGCCCCATGCGTGGTCTTCGACGGTGGCGGCGGGCATCGGTCGCTCCTCACGATCATGCGGCACTCTCATGCTTTTTTAACTTTTGCGTCTAATGTCCCATATTTTGGGCTACGGCTGCTCGGCGGCCCTTGTGCATTTTTTTGCGTTCACGCTTCTTTTGTGGCCGAGGCGCTCTTGCACACCATGTGCAAGTGGGCGCAGTCTGTGCTGCTGTCCGCACTGCACGGCACCACACCTCTCAGCACGGCACTTGCACGGCACGACACCGCACTGAGCCGCATCGCACCGCACCGCTCTGCTGACGTCCGCCCGCACCGTTGCCATCTGCTCGCACCGCTGCCTTCTGCTCGCGCCCGCACCGCTCGCCGCGCTCATCTCGGTTCGCCTCGGTTGTCATCGCCTTTCCGATCCGGAGCCAGCCATGCATGTTCCCGACGGATTCATCAACGCACCCGCTTCGGCCGCCTCCGCCGTCGTCGCCGCCGGGGTCGTCGCGATCAGCCTGCGCGGCGCCCGTCGCGAGCTGTCCGGCGCCGGCGCCGCCACCGACCTCGGGGGCGACCGCACCGCGCCCCTCGCCGGTCTCGTCGCCGCCTTCGTCTTCGCCGCCCAGATGCTGAACTTCCCCGTCGCCGCCGGCACCAGCGGGCACCTGATGGGGGGCGCGCTCGCCGCGGTCCTCGTCGGGCCCGCCACGGGCGTGCTGTGCATCACCGTCGTCCTGCTGCTCCAGGGCGTGCTCTTCGCGGACGGCGGCCTCACCGCCCTCGGCGTCAACGTCACCGTCATGGGCGCGGTCGCCGTCGGCACCGCGTACGTCCTCTTCCGCGGGCTGCTCGCGGTGCTGCCGCGCCGCCGCGGCTCGGTCACCGCCGCGACGTGCGTCGCCGCGTTCGCCTCGGTCCCGGCGTCCGCCGCGGCCTTCACCCTCCTCTACGCCGTCGGAGGGACGACGGACGTGCCGATCGACACGGTGCTGACCGCGATGGTCGGCGTCCACGTCCTCATCGGGATCGGCGAGGCCGCGATCACCGCGCTCACCGTCGGTGCGGTCCTCGCCGTCCGCCCCGACCTGGTGTACGGGGCCCGGGCCCTTCTCGCGCCGCTCAAGCTGCGGGTCGGCGGCGAGCTGGTCGACGCCCGGCCCGCGGCCCGCGCCGCCGCGCTCGGGCTGGGCGCGCACCGCTCGCCCCGCTTCCCTCGCGCACTCTGGCTCACCGGGCTGGTCGTCGCAGTCGGCCTTGCCGGGTTCGTCTCCCACTACGCCTCCACCGAGCCGGACGGGCTGGAGAAGGTCGCCGCGGACGAGGGCTTCGACGGGACGGCGGAGGAACACGCGAGCGCCGACTCCCCGCTCGCCGACTACGGCATCGACGGCATCACCGACACCAGGCTCTCCGGCGGGCTGGCCGGGGTGATCGGGGTCGGGGCGACCGCGGCCGTCGGCACGGGGGTGTTCGCGGTGGTCGTGGTGCGCCGCCGCCGAAGCCGTACGGCGGGGGCCGGCCCGGCGCCGATCGCCGAACTCGGCCACGGGCCCGGCCACGGCCACGGGCCCGGGCGGGCGTACCCGCCGCCGCTCGACCCGGGCGAACGGGCCTGACCGTGGGCGCCGGCCATCGACCGCACCGGCTGTACGTCCCCGGCCGCTCGCCCGTGCACGCCCTGCCGCCGCACTGCAAGCTCGTCGCCGTCCTCACCTTCGTCCTCGTCGTCGCGATCACGCCGCGCGAGGCGGTCTGGGCCTTCGGGTGGTACGGCGCGCTGCTCGTCGCGGTCGCCCGCGCGGCCCGCATCCCGGTGCACCGGCTGCTGAAACGGCTGCTGATCGAGGTGCCGTTCGTCGCCTTCGCGCTGATCATGCCGTTCGTCGTGCCCGGCGAGCAGGTCGACGTGGGCGGTGTGGAGCTGAGCGTCCCGGGGCTGTGGGGCGCCTGGAACGTCCTCGCGAAGGGCACCCTCGGCGTGGCCGCCTCCGCGCTGCTGGCCGCCACCACCGAGCTGCACTCGCTGCTGCTCGGCCTCCAGCGGCTGCGGCTGCCCGGGCTGCTGGTCCAGATCGCGTCGTTCATGGTCCGGTACGGGGACGTCGTCGCCGACGAGATGCGGCGGACGGCGGTCGCCCGGCGCTCGCGCGGCTTCGAAGCGCGCGGCGTGCACCACTGGGGCGTGCTGGCGAAGTCGGCCGGCGCGCTCTTCATCCGCTCCTACGAACGCGGGGAACGGGTGCACCTGGCGATGCTCAGCCGTGGATACGCGGGCGAGCTGCCTCCGATCGACACCGGCACGGCGGACGGGGCGGCGGCGAGCCGGGCGCAGTGGTCGTACGCCGCCGCGCTGCCGGCCGCCGCCCTCGTCGTCCTCCTCCTGGGATGGAGCACCCGATGAACGAGCCCGCGACTCCGGCAGTGGTCCCGCCCCCGCCCGCGCCCCCGTCCCTGCACGTCCGGGGGCTCGCCTACGCCTACCCCGACGGTCACCAGGCCCTCTACGGCGTCGACCTGACCGTGGCCCGCGGGGAACGCGTCGCCCTCCTCGGGCCCAACGGCGCCGGGAAGACCACCCTCGTCCTCCATCTCAACGGCATCCTCGGCGGTGGCGTCGGTACGGTCGCCGTCGCCGGGCTCCCCGTCGAGCGGCGCCACCTCGCCGAGGTCAGACGGCGCGTCGGCATCGTCTTCCAGGACCCCGACGACCAGCTCTTCATGCCGACGGTCCGTGCGGACGTCGCCTTCGGGCCGGCCGCCGCCGGGGTGCGCGGCCCGGAGCTGGAGGCCAGGGTCACCGCGGCGCTGCGACAGGTCGGCATGGCCGAGTACGCGGAGAGGCCGCCGCACCACCTCTCCTTCGGTCAGCGGCGCCGCGTCGCGCTGGCGACCGTGCTGGTCATGGAGCCCGAGATCCTGGTGCTCGACGAGCCCTCCTCCAACCTCGACCCCGCCTCGCGCCGCGAACTCGCCGACGTCCTGCGCTCCTTGAGCGTCACCGTCCTGATGGTCACCCACGACCTCCCCTACGCCCTGGAGCTCTGCCCGCGCTCCGTGATCCTCCACGACGGCGTGATCGTCGCGGACGCCCCGACGGGGGCACTTTTGTGCGATCGAGAACTGATGCGGACGCACCGACTGGAGCTGCCCTTCGGTTTCGACCCCAGCTCCGTGACTCCTTGACCCGCTGACGCCGTGACTGGGTGGTCACCGCACCCGACTGACCCGGAAGTCACGAGGGCCCGCCGGCGTTGCACCATGGACGGATGCACGGAAGCGGAGCGGAGGGGACGACGGTGGACGTACGGGGCACGACCGACACGATCGACACGGCTGGTGCGGCCGACACGGCGGCCGGCGCGGTGGACGTACGGGGCGCGGTCGACGTACACGGCACGGTGGCGGCCGGTTACGAACCGGTGCGGGACGCCTTCATCCGCAACTTCCAGCAGCGCGGCGACCGCGGCGCCGCGGTCGCCCTCTACCGCGACGGCCACCAGGTCGTCGACCTGTGGGCGGGCACCCGCGACGTGGACGGCGACGTGCCCTGGGCCGCCGACACCGCGCAGATCGTGCGCTCCGTCACCAAGGGCGTGGCTGCGGCGGCCGTCCTCCTGCTCCACCAGCGCGGCCGGATCGACCTGGACGCGCCCGTCGGCACGTACTGGCCCGAGTTCAAGGCGGGGGGCAAGGAGCGCGTCCTGGTCCGTCACCTCCTCGCCCATCGCTCCGGGGTCCCTGCCCTGGACCGCCCGCTCACCCCCGCCGAGGCCGTCGACGGCGTCACCGGCCCGGCGGCGGTGGCCGCACAGGCCCCCGCGTGGGAGCCCGGCACCGCGCACGGCTACCAGGCGCAGACCCACAGCTGGCTGCTGTCCGAGCTGGTGCGCAGGGTCACCGGCCGCACCATCGGCCGCTGGGTCGCCGACGAGATCGCCCACCCCCTCGGCCTGGACTTCTGGATCGGGCTCCCCGCGGATCAGGCCGGCCGGGTGGGCCGGATCGGCCCGGTGGACGAGCCGGCGACCGCGGACGGCGGCGGCCTGAGGCTCCGCCCCAAGCGCTCGGTCTCCGAGGCGTACCGGGACCCGGAGTCCCTGACCCGCCGCGCCTTCGGAGCGATCACGCCGCTGCCCGACGAGAACGACCCCGGCTACCGGGCCGCCGAACTCCCCGCCTCCAGCGGGGTGTCCACGGCCCGCTCCATCGCCCGCTTCTACGCCGCCACGATCGGCGAGGTCGACGGCGGGCACCGGCTCTTCGCGCCCGCGACGCTCGCCCTCGCCCGCACCGAGGAGTCCGCCGGCCCCGACCGCGTCCTCGTCGTCCCCACCCGCTACGGCCTGGGCTACATGCTCCACGGCCCCGCGGCCCCCCTGCTGGGCCCCGGTTCCTTCGGCCACCCCGGCCGCGGCGGCTCCCTCGGCTTCGCCGACCCCGAGACCGGCGTCGCCTTCGGCTATGTGACCAACGGGCTGCGCAAGGGAGTTACCGCAGATCCCCGTGCCCAAGCGCTGATCCGGGCGGTACGTTCGGCGCTATGACCAGTGGACTGAAACGTTTCGACGGATACGGCGTGCTGATCACGGGCGCGGCTCGGGGCATCGGTGCGGCCACCGCCCGCCGGCTCGCGTCCGAGGGCGCACGGGTCCTCATCACCGACCTCGACGCCACGGCCGCGGAACGGACCGCCGCCGAGATACCCGGTGCCGACCACATCGGCTGCGACGTGGCCGACCGCGCCCAGGTGGAGGCGGCGGTGGCCCGCGCCGTCGAACGCTTCGGCACCCTCGACGTCCTGGTCAACAACGCCTTCTCCTGTTCCGTCGACGCCCCGGCCTTCGAGGACGAGTCCGATGTGACCTGGGCGCGCGACCTCGACATCACCCTCACCGGCGCCTTCCGCTGCGCCCGCGCCGCGCTGCCGCACCTGGCGGCGTCCGGGCGGGGCGCGATCGTCTCCATCGGCTCCGTCAACGCCGAAGCGGACTTCGGCAACCACGCCTACAGTGCCGCCAAGGCGGGCCTCGCCTCGCTGACCCGCACCCTCGCGGGCTCCGCCGCACCCCGGGGCGTACGCGTCAACCAGGTCAACCCCGGCACGATCCGCACCCCCGGCTGGGCCGGCCGTGAGGCCGCGCTGTCCGCGCTCGGCGAGCAGGTCTATCCGCTCGGCCGGGTCGGCGAACCGGAGGACATCGCGGCGGCCGTCGCCTTCCTCGCCTCGCGCGACGCGGCGTGGATCACCGGGACCGTGCTCAGGGTGGACGGCGGTCTGCTCGCGGTGCACCCGGAGTTCGCCCGCGTCATCACCGAGGCGGACACGGTGGACACGGTGGAGACAGAGGACGCGGGGGACTCGTAGGCAACCGCGGGCGGGTGAGGGGGAGGGCGCCGAACGGACACCGAAGGACACCCAACGGACTTCAACCGGGCGCCGAACGGACGTCGACCTGTCAACGGCGGCTGTCCGTGATGCGGTAGCCCCCCTCGATCACCTTGTCGGAGGGCGCCTTCACAGAGCACTTCCGCACTTCGGGCCGGTCCGCTGCCGCAGGGGCCGTGATGGCCACGCGCGCCGGGCCGTCGCCCTCCTTCGGTATGTGGAAGCTCAGGCCCATCCGCGCGGTCGGCTTGCGCTCCATGAACTCCTGCCAATACGGGCCGGCTTCGACGATCCGGCCGGTGACGGCCACCTCGGAGCCGTCGATGCGAAGGCAGTCGACCTTGAAATTCCCCCAGTTGAACAACGGGGGCTGGCCGTCCGGCTGCGGCACCAGGTGCTGGACCCGGAACATGCCCCAAGACCGCGTCGTCGTTCCGGAGCCAGCCCCCGAGTCAGCCCCGGATCCAGCCCCGGAACCGGGACCGGGACCGGCACCGTCACGCGCCGGAACCAGGCCGCGGGCATCGATGAAGATCCGGACCTCGTCCTGAGGGAGGGGATAGTCCATGCGGCCCCATCCCTTGATGCCCACGACGCCCGGCGTCTGTGCCGCCGTGATGACGGGCCGCTCCGCCGGCCTCCCGGAATCCGCACTGGCCGGGGCGCCGGCCACGCCCATCGTCGCGAGGACGAGGGCGAGCGGAATCGCGAATCGCATGGGCGACTTCAGCGTGGACCTCGCCGGTGACTTGAACATGGTGACCTTCCCCTTCGCACTGGGCCGCAGGGCCGAAGCAGCCGCAGCGACTCCCGGCAGCCGCCGCCCGTCGCGACGACCGCTCAGGTCCACTCCGATCCTGCTGGAACCACCGCCCCCAGCCATCGCGCCCAGGAGCGAACTCCCTCTCCCCCGTTTGGGGGAGCCCCCACCGCGAGCGCCTCTCCACCACCCGGCCTCGCAGGTCACAGCCGCTTTCCACAACCAGGACCCCGCGCTCGCGTCCATGATCACCCTGTGCAGAATGTCCGTATGGCGATAAAGAGCATGCCGAAGCCGGCCGTGATCGAGGACGCCGCGCAGATCAGTCGTTCCCTGGCGCTGGCCTTCGACGACGACCCGATGATGCGCTGGTTCTTCCCCGCGGACTCCTCCCGTGAGGCTTCCCTCACCAGCTACTTCTCCACGATCTTCACCCGGCAGTACGTCCACAACGGCGTGTGCGAGCGCACCGACGACGCCGCGGCCTTCTGGGTGCCGGCCGAAGCGCAGGCCAAGGCCGTGCCCGACGCGGAGACCATCCAGCACCTGACGGACCTCCTCGGCGAGCGCGCGGGCCTGTTCAAGGACGCCGTCGAGACGGCCGCGCAGCACACCCCGCAGGAGCCGCACTGGTCCCTGGCGCTGATCGGCGCCGACCCCGCCTGCCAGGGCCAGGGGCAGGGCGCCGCCCTGGTGCGCTCCGGCCTGGCGAAGGCCGACGGGGCGGGCCTGCCCGTCTATCTGGAGTCCTCCAAGAAGTCCAACCTGCCCTTCTACGAGCACTTCGGCTTCACCGTGCGCCACGAGGTGCAGCTCCCCGGCGGCGGCCCGGTGCTCTGGGGCATGTGGCGCGAGCCGCGTCCGGCCGGCGCGTAACCAAAGAGCGTCGAACGCACGCACAACGCAGCGCGTCGGACGGCACGTGTGACCACGGCGCTGCAAACGGCACGCGGGACCGCATCCCGCGTGCCGCTCCTCCGTACCGGCGCTGCCCGCACCCCCTGCGTACCCGCCCCCTGGACCACCGCGTCACGCCCCCGCGACCGCCGTGCGCACGGGGGACAGTCGATCACTCGATGGGGGAACGGCAGTGCCCGCGCCCGGTGCGCGTGGCTACGCTCCCCGCCATGGCCGTGCTTGAGCCCCCGTGGTGTCCCACCTGCTCCGGCAGGCCGTCCCTCTGGAAGGACACCACCAGCGTCGTGCCCGCCCGGCCCGACCAGTGGCGCTGGTACTGCACGGGGTGTCGCGGCGAGTGGGAGCCGACCTTCGAGCAGCGGATGAAGTTCACCTACGGGACGCACCGCGCCCCCCGCCGCTGACGCCCCAGCCGGTACCCCGCCGCTGACGCCCCAGCCGGTACCCCGCCGCTGACGCCCCAGCCGGTACCCCGCCGCTGACGCCCCAGCCGGCCCCCCGCCGCTGACGCCCCAGCCGGTACCCCGCCGCTGACGCCCCCGCTGACACACCCGCCCCGGACGCGTCCGTCAGCCGACGCCCGACGCCTCCGCATGCAGTTCCGCACGCACCAGCTCCAGCAGCCGCCCCATCCAGTTGCGGCCCCGCCCGCCGTTGTCGCCCCAGAAGGCCGAGTCGCCGTCGTCGTACACGAGCGTCGCGTCCCCCGTGCCCCGCAGCACCGCCGCCAACTCGGGGTGCTGGGCGTACTTGGCGCGCAGCAGGCGGGTCATCACGGCGGTGCGCGCCCCGTCGAAGCCCTCGCGGCGCGGCGCCCCCTGCGCGATGCGGCGCGCCGCGTGCGCGGACTCCGCCGCCACGACCTCCGCCGGTACGGCCGGCTCCGCCTCGGCCACCGACAGTGCCCAGTAGGCGTGCGCCACCGTCGGATAGGTCGTGCCGTCCAGCTCGACGGGCGCGGGGTAGTCGTTGCGCAGCGCCGACTTGCCGGGCGTCCCGGAGCGCTTGTTCGGGTAGGACTCGGGGAGCTTCAGCGCCGGCTCGTACGACTGCTCCGGGCCGTCGGTAGGGGTCCGCGCCGCGCGCTCGGCGGCCCACCGGTCGCGTTCCTCGAAGTACGCGACGGCCTCTTCGTACTCCTCCTCCGTCACGACCTCCGGGTCCTCCTCGGGGCCGTCCGGCAGCGCGCCGCCCGGCCCCGCGACCAGCGCTTGCAGCGGCCAGTCCCTGCGGTCCATGTCACCGAGCGCGTAGTGGCGCTGGGTCTCGGGGATCGCGAGGTACGCGGTGCGCGCCGCGGCGCGGTTGGCCTCGGTGCGGTCGGCGAGGAAGGCGTCCACCGCGCTCAGGCAGCGGTCCGTGGAGTCCGGGCGGTCGTTCAGCCGGTCGATCGTGTCGCGGATCTCCGCGAGCAGCAGCTCGGGGGTGATCCAGGTGCGCGGCTCGGTGAACTTCCAGCTCGCCAACTCGTGGCCGGACGCCCTACCGCCCTCCTCCAGCGTCGTCGCCACCCAGCCGGAGGCCAGCTTGCGCTCGAACTCCGCCAGCGTGACCAGGTCCCAGCAGTCGACGAGCCCGTCCGCGTAAATGAAGAGGTCGGTGAGGTAGTAGTCGCCGTTGCGGATGAAGACGGGGCGCCAGGTGCCCGGTATGCGACGGCCGTCCGCCGTGCGGTGGATCGTGCGCTTGCTGGAGATCATGCGGCCATTCTGTCGGCCGGACGGGAGCGGCCGAACGCCGTTTTGTGGCGCTATGCACGAGAACGCGCCGTGAAGCGCGGACCTTTGCGTGAGCACGACACTCCCCGGTTATCGTCGGTCCGGCCCCGGACACCGACCGCCCGGGGCCGCACCGACCGGGGGACGGCAGGGCGAGAACACCGTGAACACACCGCACGACGCGGCACTGCCGCACGCCCTCTCCTTCCAGATGCTGGGCCCGGTCACCGCCCGCACCGCCGACGGCCGGCCGGTCCCGCTCGGCTCGCCGCAGCAGCGCGCCGTCCTCGCCGTCCTGCTGCTGCGCGAGGGGCGGCCGGTCACCACGGAGGAGATCGTCGACGGCGTGTGGGGCGAGGCGACCCCGCGCTGTGCGTACGGCGCGGTCCGCACGTACGTCTCCAAGCTCCGCACCGCCCTCGCACCCGGAGCGCCGGCGGGCCCCGACCGCGGCCGGCCCGTGGCGTCCGTGCCCGGCGGGTACGCGCTACGGCTGACCGGCCACGCCGTCGACGCCCTGCTCTTCGAACGCGAGGCCGCCGACCGCGACGGCGACGCGCGCACCGTCCACGACCGGCTCGCCCGCGCCCTGGAGCGCTGGCAGGGCGTGCCGCTCGCCGGCGTCCCCGGGCCGTACGCCGAACGCCAGCGCACCAGGTTCGCCGAGGTCCGCCGCAGCGCCCGGGAAGCACTCCACGGGTGCGCGCTCGACCTCGGCCGGCACGCGGACGCCGTCCCCGCGCTCAGCGCGCTCGTCGCCGAAGAGCCCTTCCGCGAGCGGCCGTACGAGCTGCTGATGCTCGCCCTGCACCGCGCCGGCCGTCGGGCCGAGGCCCTGGAGGCGTACGGGCGGGCCCGTCGGCTCTTCCGCGCCGAACTCGGCATCGAGCCCGGGCGGCACCTCACCCTCCTGCACCGGCGCATCCTGACGGCCGATCCCGAGCTCGCCGCCTGGACCTCGGGAGTGCCCGCCGCACAACCGGGCCCCGTCGTTCCGCCGACCCCGGCGGCCCCACCGGCCCCCGCCCCCGACGGCCCGCCCCAGCAGCTCCCCGCCGACACCGCCGACTTCACCGGCCGCGCCGCCCTCGTCGACGAACTGCGCACCCTCCTCGCCCGCGCCGCCCACGGCCGCGACGGCCGGGCCGTGACCGTGGTCACCGTCACCGGCACGGCCGGCGTCGGGAAGACCGCCGTCGCCGTGCACGTCGCGCACGCGCTCGGCGCCGAGTTCCCCGACGGACGCTTCCACGTCGACCTGGGCGCCGGCAGTACCCCCGCCGACCCCTCCGCCGTGCTCCTCGGCTTCCTCACCGCCCTCGGCACCCCGCCCGACCGCATCCCGCTCGACCCCGACCAGCGCGCCGCGTACTTCCGCACCGTCCTCGCCGGCCGCCGGATGCTGCTCGTCCTGGACAACGCGTACGACGTCGAACAGGTCAGGCCCCTGCTGCCCGGCACCTCCGGCTGCGCCGTGCTCATCACCACCCGCTCCCGCTCGCTGGCCGTCCCCGGCGCGCACCGCCGTGACATCGATGTCCAACCGGAGGGCGAGGCGCTGACGCTGCTCGCGGCGATCGCCGGGGCCGGGCGGGTGGCCGCGGAGCCGGCCGCCGCTCGGTCGCTGGTCGCCGCGTGCGGTCGACTGCCGCTCGCCGTACGGATCGTCGGCTCCCGGCTCGCCGCCCGCCCCGGCCACGGCCTCGCCGCCCTCGACGCCCGGCTCCGCGACGAACGCGCCCTCCTCGACGAACTCCACGCCGGGGACCTGGCCGTCGAGACCGCCTTCCACCTCGGCTACCGCAACCTCGCGCCCGAACCTGCCCGCGCCTTCCGGCTGCTGTCCCTGCTGGACGCCCCGAGCCTGCCGCTCCCCGTCGCCGCCGCCCTCCTCGGGAAGGACGAGCGCACCGCGGAGCGACTCGCCGAAACCCTCGTCGACGCCGGCGTGCTGGAGCCGTACGGCCCCGAGCGCTACCGCTTCCACGACCTGCTGCGGCTGTACGCGCGCCGGCTCGCCGAACGCACCGACGGCGACGACGAGCGCGGCGCCGCGCTCCACCGCGTGCTGGACCTGCTGTGCGCCAGCGTCGTACGGGCCGCGCGGGCCGCGGTGGACCCGCCGCCGCCCGCGGTGTGGATCGAACCGGTCGTCCACGAAGGCATGCCCTTCGCCGACATCGACGAGGTCAGGGCGTGGTTCCGGGCCGAACACGCGCTCCTCGCCGGCACCGCGGACCAACTGCTGCGCTCGGGGCCGCGGTCGCTGCGCGGGACCGTCGACCTGCTCGCGATCACCGCGGTCTGCGGCATCTTCGAAGGGCAGGCGCACTACCAGGAACTGGGCCGGATCGCCGGGGTCGCGGCGGAGCGCGCGGCCGGCTCCGGCGACCTGCTGTACCGGGCGAAGGCGCTGCACATCCGGGGCTGGCTCGCCTTCGTCACCCAGCGGTACGCGGACGCGGAGGCGGAGCTGCGGGCCGCGCTCGACTGCGCGGACGAACTGGACTGCGCCCAGCGCCGCCACGTCTCGGGGACGCTGCTGGCGCTCGTGCTGTGGGGGCGGGGCCGGCCGAAGGAGGCGGAGGAGGCGATGCGCCGGGCGCAGCGGTACGCGGGGGACCCGGCGGACCCCGACAGCCCGGCGTCCGTGGTGCGCTACACCGCGCGGCTGCACACCGCGCTGGGGCCGGACCGGCAGGACCGGACGGGGGTCAGCCACGTGCTGCGGGAGGTCGACGCGACGGGGACGTCGCTGACGACGCCCGAGGGGGTACGGAAGTTGGGCGTGGCGCTGAGGGACGGCGCGCGCGGGTGAGGTCCGCCGGACCCGGCTTGACCCTCACGTAGCGTGAGGCCGGAGGGTGAGGCGCATGAGCGACCACTACAACGCGTTTGAGATCAGCCCCGTACCCACCCCCGGCCCGGACGCGGTGCCGCCGGAGCCGTTCCGCGGCATCTACGGCATGCCCGCCTTCGTGACCGTGCCCACCGGTGACCTGGCGGCATCGGTGGACTTCTGGACCCGCGGCCTCGGGTTCGTCGAACTGTTCGGCATCCCCGGCGAACTGGTGCACCTGCGCCGCTGGGCGTTCCAGGACGTCCTCCTCGTCCCGGGGAGCCCGGCGGAGCAGACGCCGACGACGAGCGTGAGCTTCGCGTGCGTGCTCAGCCAGCTCGACTCCCTCGTGGAGGCGTGCCGCGCGCTGCGCCCGACGTCGGTCGACGGTCCGGTGGACACCCCGTGGAACACCCGCGACGTGGCCGTGATCACCCCGGAGAACGTACGGGTCGTCCTCACCGCGGCGAAGCCCTTCGACCCGGACAGCGAGGAGGCGCGGAACCTCGCGGCCATGGGGATCACCCCGCCCGCCGTCGGCGGCGACAATGGGGTACATGCCTGAGGACACCGACGTCGACGGCCTGACCGTCGGGCAGGTCTCGACGCGGGTGGGCGTGACGGTCCGCGCGCTGCACCACTGGGACGAGATCGGCCTGGCGCGGCCGTCGCTGCGCACCGCCGCCGGCTACCGGCTCTACACCGCCGGCGACCTGGAACGCCTCCACCGCATCGTCGTCTACCGGGAGATCGGCCTCGGCCTGGACAAGATCCGGGCCGTCCTCGACGACTCCGCCGCGGACGTGCCCGGAGCGCTGCGCGCGCAGCGCGCCCAGGTCACCGAACGGATCGGGCGGCTCCGCCAGCTCGGCACCGGGCTGGACCGGATGATCGACGCCCACGAGCGCGGTCTGCTGCTCACCGTCGAGCAGCAGACCGCGATCTTCGGCCCCGGGTGGAACCCGCGGTGGCCCGCCGAGGCCCGGCAGCGCTACGGGAACACGCCGCAGTGGCAGCAGTACGCCGAACGCTCGGCCGCCCGCGGCCCCGAGGAGTGGCAGGCCGTCGCCGCAGCGGTCACCGACCTCGACCAGGTGCTCGCGGACGCCATGGCCGCCGGCGTCGAGCCCGGCGGCCCGGAGGCGAACCGGCTCGTCGAGCGGCACCGCGAGGTCTTCGCCGCGTACTTCCCCCTCAGCCGGCAGATGCAGGTCTGTCTGGCCCGGACGTACGAGGCGGATCCGGCGTACGCGGCCCATTACGACGGCATCCGCGCCGGCCTCGCCGCGTGGTTCCGGCGCGCCGTCGACGCGAGCGCCCGCGCCCACGGCATCGACCCGGCGACGGCGACGTGGGAGTGAGGTCCCACCTCCCGCGCGGTCGCAGGTCGCGTCCCTTGAGCCTCTGGACGTGGCACCGTAACTCCGCCGGAGCGTTGGTCCCTACCGGCCCGTGGTGGGTTTGTCGCGCAGTTCCGCCCCCTGTGCCCTGCGGGCACGGGGGGACCCCCAGCGCCCCTGAAACCCCGTCCTCGGCCCCGCAGGCACATGACGGGGGAAGCGAATCAGGGGCGCGGGGAACTGCGCGAACAGCCACAGACGGGTCGCAGACGCCATCACTGCACACTCATCGCGTCGCAACGGCAACGGCAACGGCAACGGCACTGGCCAGTCAGGCGGGACCCTGCGGACAAGACCTACGGCTTTCTCGCCACGAAGCCGTAGACCGCCACGTCCCCGTCCGCGAGGCCGTGCTGGCGGGCGTCGGGGCGCCAGTGGTGGACCGGGAGGACGCCGGGCGGGACGAGGTCCAGGCCCTCGGCGAACGCGGACGCCTCGGCGTGGGTGCGGGGGTGGACCGTGATGCCCTGGCGTTCGTACTGGGACACCATGTCCCGGGAGGTCTCCTCGTCGCTGAAGTCGGACGTGCCCATCGACAGCGCGACGAAGCTCCCGGACGGCAGCGGGTCGACCAGTCGCCGCACCAACGCGTGGTCGAGCGGCGGCGGAATGAAGTGCAGCACCGCGATCACCGTGAGCGCCACCGGCTGCCCCAGGTCGATCAGGGACCGGACCTCCTCCGCCCACAGGATCGACTCCGGCTCGCGCATGTCCGCGTCCACGTAGGCCGTACGGCCCGGGGACGCGCTGGTGAGCAGGGCCTCCGCGTGCGCCAGCACGATCGGGTCGTTGTCCACGTACACCACCGACGCGTCCGGGACCTCCCGCTGCACCAGTTCGTGGAGGTTGGGGGAGGTCGGCAGGCCGGTGCCGATGTCGAGGTACTGCCGAACGCCCTCCTCGCGGGCGAGGTACCGGGCGACCCGCTCCATGAAGAGCCGGTTCTGCCGCATGGTGATCGGCAACGACGGCAGCCGCGCCACCAGTGCGTCGCCCATCTCCGCGTCGACGTCGTAGTGGTCCTTGCCACCCAACAGATAGTCGTACACCCGTGCGGCGTGCGCCTTCGTCGTGTCGATCCGGTCGCGTGCCGAATGCCGTGCGCGGTCCGCCATGTGTGCCTCAGTCCTCACCGTGGTGGAGCGTGCCGTCGTCGTCCATCGTCGGGTGCAGCTTCATGGGGCCCCAGTGGTCGGCGTCCGACGGCCGTGGGGGTTCGGGTCCGTCGGGGCCGTAGCGGATCGCCCGTTCGATGCGGCAGACGCGGAAGAGGGAGTCGCCCACCCGAGCGTCGTTGGCCCGACCTGCGGCCCGGAACTCCTGCGCGGCGCGCGCGTACGCCTCCCGGTCCTCCTCCTTCAACCGGTAGATGAGGGGCCAGAACTCGTTGAGCCCGTCGAAGAGGACGCGCCGGGCGTCGTGCGGCGAGGGCATCAGCACGCCCCGGGTGGTCCACGTCCCGTCGTGCAGCTCGACGACGCTGAACCCGACGGGCAACAGGGCGACCTCCGGATGCGTCTCCATCGCCCGCGTCGCGTCGCGGCGCATCTCCACGGGGAAGACGCCGCCCGAGTAGCAGAAGGTGCGCAGCCCCAGCTTCATCGCACCGGCCATCAGCCCCTCCTCCCGGTCGGGGTCGACGAGCTGGCCCTCGTCGGTCCAGGTGCGGTTGCGCTGGCTCTCCCAGGTGCGGTCCAGCGGCTCCGGGTCCGTCGGGCGGGGCGGCTCCAGGCCCTCGGCGCCGCGGCGGGCGAACTCGTCGGCGCGCACCACCCGGTAGCGCAGCCCCAGCACCTCCAACTCGTCCACCGGCTCGCTCTCCAGGACGGCGACGGCGTCGAGCAGCGCGCGGCGCTCGCGCGGGTCGTCGGTCTCGTCCTTCGCACGGAACCACAGATGGGAGTTGAGACTGTCCCGGGCCTCCTGCGGGGTGCCGCTGATCACCGGCTTCAGTAACCGCCACTCGCCGGGGCACCCGGGGTCGTGGGTGGCGAGTCCGAAGACGGGGCCGCGCACGAGGAGGTCGGGATAGCGGTACGACGCCTCGACCGCGTCCGCCTCGGTGACCCAGGCCGCGGGGTCGTCCCGCCGCACCAGGTTCTCGTGGAGCTCGTCGATCCGTCGCTTCCAGTCATCAACCATATGCACATTGTTGTCCCGGCTTACTGGCGGGACAGTTGATGATGCGTCAAGTGGCCAGAAGACAACGCCCAGTTGGGGGAGGCTTCGAACGTTCGGTCACATTCGCGGGGTGGTGCTGCGGGGCAGTGCGGTCAGGGCGGCGCACTGGGTGGCGCTCAACCGGCTCGCGCGGACGCCGAGCGCGTACGCGTCGGGCGCCACCCGCCGCGGGGCGACGGGGTCCGTGAGGTCGGGGTGCCGCTCCGCGTCCGCGATCGCCCGCACGACGCGGTCCACGGGCCAGTCGAGGCCGGTGGCCAGCTCGGCGGCGGTGAGCGGGGCGCCGGCGTGCGCCAGGGCCGCGACCACGGTCAGCGCGTTCTCCCCGGCGGCGGTGGCGACGGGGCCGCCCGCCATGTCCTCGCTGAGGCGGGTGAAGAACAGCGCCATCTGGTCGAGCCGGGCGCCGGCCGGCGACGTCGGGTCGAACACCTCGGCGCCCCGGCGCGCGGTGTCGGCCCACACCGCGGTCGTGCGGGCGCTGGAGGACCACGCGCCGAACCAGACGTCGTCGGCGATGACGTACCGCTCGTGCCGGCGCCCCGCCTCGCGCTCGCGCCGCAGCAGGTCGAGGCCGTCGAGATAGCCGACGGCCTGGGAGACGGAGGCGGGGCTGACGCGCAGCTCGTGGACGAGTTCGGCGGCCGTGAGGCTGCCGGAGTCGGTGGTGAAGAGCGCGGCAAGGACCCGGGCGACCATGCGGGGCAGGCCCGTGCCGACCATCATCTCGGTGAACTGCTCGCGGAAGGCGCGGGCTTGCGCGGGGTCCGGGGCGGGGTGCCCGCCCGGCGCGTCGGTATCGGCGCCGGTGTCGGTCGGGGCGTCGGGGGCCGTCGGGCCGCGGCGGCGGGCGCGCCACCCCGTCGCCCGGTGCGCGTACTCGGCGCGGTAGCGGCTCCGGCCGCCGTTGCGCGCCACCTCCCGGCTGACGGTGGACGTCGGCCGGTCGAGCCGTCGGGCGATCTCCGCGTAACCGAGCCCTTCGGCCAGCCCTGCGGCGATGGCTCGGCGCTCCTCGTGGCTCAGTCTGCCGCCCGGCATGGTGCTGCCCGCCTCCCCGTCGTCGTACGCGTCAGTATGCGTTCAGCGCCAGTCCATTGCAACGGACCCGTGCGATGTCGCTGGGTGCATTCATCGTCAGTGCCATTGCAACAACGCGAGAAATTCCCCTCTCTGCTGCGACATTGGCCTACCGACCGCCCCTTGACGCACCTCCAACGCAACATAACCTTCGCCAAATCGTGAAGGAAGAGGCAGTGCAATGAGCGATCAGCGAGCGGTCGTCGACGTCGCCGGGCTACGGATGCGCTACGGGCCCGACGACGTCCTGCGGGACGTCACGTTCCAAGCCCACCACGGCGAAGTGCTGGCCCTGCTGGGCCCCAACGGCGCCGGCAAGACCACCACCATCGAGATCCTGGAGGGCTTCCGCACCCGCTCGGCGGGCCGCGCCGCGGTCCTCGGCGTCGACCCGGCCACCGGCGACGAGGGGTGGCGCGCCCGCATCGGCGTCGTCCTCCAGTCCTGGCGCGACCACGGCAAGTGGCGCGTGCGGGAACTCCTCGCCCACCTCGGCCGCTACTACGCGCCCCACGCCAGCGCCGCGTTCCCGCGCCCCTGGGACGCCGACGAACTGATCGCCGCGGTCGGGCTGACGGAGCACGCCGGCAAGAAGATCCGAACGCTCTCCGGCGGGCAGCGGCGCCGGCTGGACGTCGCGATCGGCATCGTGGGACGGCCCGAGGTGCTCTTCCTCGACGAGCCCACCGCCGGCTTCGACCCCGAAGCCCGGGCCGACTTCCACGGCCTGGTCAAACGGCTCGCCGTGGACCAGCGGACCACGGTCCTGCTCACCACCCACGACCTCCACGAGGCGGACAAGCTCGCCGACCGGATCCTCGTCCTCACCGGCGGCCGGATCGTCGCCGACGGCACCTCCGCGGAACTCGCCCGACGGGCCGCCGTCCGCGACGAGGTGCGCTGGACGTACGGCGGACGGCGCTTC
This sequence comes from Streptomyces sp. NPDC048057, assembly GCF_040653095.1. Lineage (NCBI taxonomy): Bacteria > Bacillati > Actinomycetota > Actinomycetes > Kitasatosporales > Streptomycetaceae > Streptomyces > Streptomyces sp. NPDC048057. The sequence goes on along the minus strand of NZ_JBEZNF010000022.1, from coordinate 42,500 downwards.
GCCTCCTCGCCCGCGGACTCGACGGGCTTCGTCCGCGACCTCCTTCGGCGCCTCGGCGACGAGGTCGGCGAACTGGAGGTCCACCGGGCCTCCTTGGAGGACACGTACCTGTCGCTGGTGCGCGACGGAGAGGCGGACGCCCGATGACGAACCCCGTGCGTCCCGGGCTGCCCGTCCTGTGGGCCGGCTGCCGCCGCGGGCTGATCGAACTGCGACAGTCCTTCACCAACGGCGCCGACCTGACGTCGCACTTCCTGTGGCCGCTGCTGATGCTGGTGGTCCTCTTCTTCCTCCGGGACCGGGAGTACGGCGCCTCCGGCTACCCCCTCGGCACGCTCGCGCTCCCCAGCATCCTCGGGATGAACGTCGCCATGGGGATGGTGAGCATGAGCCAGGTCCTCACCGCGGACCGCGAGGACGGCACCCTGCTACGGGCCCGTGCCACGCCGCACGGCGTGCGCGGCTACCTCGTCGGCAAGGTCGTCAGCGTCGGCGGCGGGCTGCTGGCGGACCTCGCGATCCTCCTCGTCCCCGGTCTGCTCCTGATCGACGGCCTCTCGATCGACGGCGCCGCGGCGTGGTCGACCCTCGCGTGGGTGCTCGTCCTCGGCATGCTGGCGACGCTGCCGATCGGGGCGGTGCTGGGGGCGGTGTTCACCTCCACGCGGGCGCAGGGGCTGATCCAGCTCCCCGTGCTCGGGATGATCGGGATCTCCGGCATCTTCTACCCCGTCACGGCGCTGCCGGAATGGGTCCAGTGGCTGGCCCAACTCACCCCCGTGTACTGGCTCGGCCTCGGCATGCGCTCGGCGCTGCTGCCGGACGCGGCGGCGGGGCTGGAACTGGCAGGCTCCTGGCGGGTGCTTGAATCGGCCGGGGTGTTGGGGGCGTGGGCGGTGGTGGGCCTGGTGGTGGCCCCGCGCGTCCTCCGGCGGATGGCGCGGGGCGAGTCGGGCTCGACGGTGGCCGCCCGCCGCGCCCGCGTCCTCTCCCGCACGGGCTAGCCCCCCACGAGTGACCTCGCGCCCGCGCCCGTGACGAGTACGTCCAGGCCGGCACACAGCGCCGCAGGGCTATTGCGTACGCGCGTCGACCAGCGTCGCGTTCGCGTGGGCGATCAGGTCCTTGGGGGGCAGCGGGAACACCGTGTACGGGGTTCCCGCCGCCGCCCAGACCACGTCGTGGGTCAGCAGCGCACGGTCCGCCAGCACCCGTGTCCGCGTCACGTGGCCGAACGGCGGCACGCCGCCGATCGCGTAACCGGTCGTCGCCCGGACCAGATCCGCGTCCGCGCGCTTCACGGCGCCCGCGCCGAGTGCCTCCCGTACGCGCTCGACATCCACCCGCGACGCGCCGTCCACCAGGACCAGCACCGGCTCGCCGTCCGCGGTGAAGATCAGGGACTTGACGATCTCGCTGACGTCGCATCCGATGGCCGCCGCGGCCTCCGCGGCGGTGCGGGTCGCCTCCGGGAAGCGGCGGACCGGGACGTCCAGGCCCAGTTCCGTGAGGGCCGCGGCGAATCGGGGGTGGGCTTCGGTGCTGCCGTGGGTGCTGTCGTGGGTGCTCATGCCCCGGCACCGTACCGATCCGCGCGGCCCCGGGCGAACCAGTGATGCCGGAAGCGCGTCGCTCACCGCGCCTTGAGGACCTGCGCCACCACCGGCCCCGCCGACTCCCCGCCGCGCCCGCCCGACTGCACGGCCGCCGCAGCCGCCAGGTCACCGGCGAACGCGGTGAACCAGGAGTTGCTCTTGGTCTGTCCGCTGACCTCCGCGGAGCCCGTCTTGGAGCCCTTGTCGCCCGGCACCGACGCCATCGCCTTCTGCCCCGAACCGCCCGTCGCGTCCGCCCGCATCAGTGCGCGCAGCGTGTCCGCGGTGGCCGCGGGCAGCGGGGTGGCGGTGGCGAGTTCCCGGTCGTCCAGGGACTGCGGCACGATCACCGGCTGCTTGAACGCGCCCTGCTTCGCGGTCGCGCTGACCGACGCCATCGTCAGCGCGTTCATCGTGATCTTGCCCTGGCCGATGTACGACGCCGCCGTCTCCGTGCCGCCGGACTCCGGCACCTTCCCGTCGTAGCTGGACGCGCCCGTCTTCCAGTCGAGGCCGATGCCGAAGTACTTGCGCGCGGTCTCGCCCAGCGCCGTCCCCGCCATGCCCTTGTCGGTGAGCGGCTTGATCGCCTTGATGAAGGTGGTGTTGCAGGACCGGGCGAACGCCTGCCGGAAGGTGGGGTCGGTGAGTTCGAACTGCTTCAGGTTCTCGAAGGTGCGGCCGTTCCACTGCACCGTCTTCGGACACTCGACCTTGCTGTCCGCGCCCTCGACCAGGCCGTGCTCCAGCATCATCGCCGCCGACACGATCTTCATCGTGGAGCCGGGGGCCTGCGCGCCCAGCATCGCCGTGTTGTAGCCGCCCGCCGGGCTGTTGGCGATGGCGCGGATCTCGCCCGTGCTGGGCTTGATCGCGACGACCGACGCCTGCCCCGCGGCCTGCACCGCCTTCTCCGCCGCGGCCTGCACCGCCGCGTCGATGGTGGTCTTCAACTCGCCCGGCTTGCCCTCGGTGAGGGCGAGCAGGGTGTGGTCGGCGACGTTCTCGTCCGGGGAGGAGACCACCAGCTCCACGCCCGGCGTGCCGCCCGCCGCCGTGCCGTACTTCTTGCGCAGCGCATCGACGACGGCCGTCAGCGAGGGGTACGCCTCCTTCGACAGCTCCTTGCCGTTGCGGTCCACCGCCTTGATCGGCGGCGCGGACGCCGGGGCCGTCTTGAGGGTGGCGCCCTTCGTCAGCTTCGGGTGGACGACCGTCGGCTTCCAGTCCACCAGCGCCGCGCCGGTCTTCACCCCGCGCACCACGGTCAGTTCGGAGGCGTACGACCAGGGCTTGCTGGTGCTCTCGTGCGTCACGGTCGCCTGCACCGAGAACGACACCTTCGCACCCAGCGTCTCACCCGGGGTGATCTTGGCTTCGGAGACCTTGGCCTCGGTGCGGTAGCCGGCGAGCAGCGGCTGTGCCGCGGCGGCGTCGGTGGTGAGCTTCGCCGCCTTCGCCGCGTCGCCGCCCGCCCAGGCGGCGAGGAAGTCCTTCGTCGTCTTCTGGATCTCCTCCGCCGTGGGCGGCCCGGTCTTCTTGGCTGGTGTGTTGTCGTCGTCCCCGGCGAGGAAGGTGTAGCCGCCGTACGCGACGCCCCCGACCACCACCAGAAAGACTCCACCGACGACGGCTACCTTCGCTCCACTGCGCATGACCCGAGGTCCCTCCCGAACTGCAACTGCTACGACGCCCTGAACGCGTTCAAGACCCTAGGACTACCAGGTGGGAAAGGGGCGGAACTGTTACGGGACCGCTACGTACGACCGCTTTGCGCACGTGATAAAGGGACGCACGTCACACCCAGGTGTCCAACCACATCCGGGCCCGCCACTCGTCCATCGGGATCAGCGTGCCCGTGTACAGCGGGTGGAAGTAGATGAAGTTCCACAGGATCAACAGCACCAGCACGCCAGCGCCGATCGCGCCCACCGCCCTGCGCCGCTCGTCCGTGCCCGGCGGGCCCAGCATCGCACCGATCATCATCGCCACCGCGAGGCAGAGGAACGGCACGAAGACCACCGCGTAGAACACGAAGATCGTGCGCTCCTGGTACAGGAGCCACGGCACCCAACCGGCCGCGATGGCGCAGACGATCGCGCCCGCGCGCCAGTCGCGGCGGAAGAACCAGCGCCACAGCACGTACAGGATCGCGAAGCAGCCCGCCCACCACAGCAGCGGCGTGCCGAGCGCCAGCACCTCGGCGGCGCAGTTCCCCCGGGTGTCCGCGGGGCAGCCGTCCACGCCGGGCTTGGGGTCCTCGTAGTAGTACGAGACCGGGCGGCCCATCACCAGCCAGCTCCACGGGTTCGACTGGTACGTGTGGCCGGAGGTGAGGTTCACGTGGAACTCGTACACCTCCGTCTCGTAGTGCCACAGGCTGCGCAGCCAGTCCGGGACGAAGCCCCAGGAGGTCTCCCGGCCCGGGCCGGTGGACGCCCACTGCCGGAAGTGGCCGTTGTCGGTGAAGATCCACCCCGACCAGCTCACCACGTACGTCACCAGCGCCACCGGGACCGTCGCGACGAACGCCGGCACCAGGTCGCGCCGGGCCACCGCGCGGTACGGCCGCACCGCGCCGGCGGTGCGCCGGGCGCCCACGTCCCACAGGACGGTCAGCAGCCCGAACGCGGCCATCATGTACAGCCCGTTCCACTTGGTGCCGGCCGCCAGGCCCAGCATCACGCCCGCCGCGATCCGCCACGGACGGGCACCGAGCCGCAGCGTCTGCGCGACGTGCGCGTCCGGGCGCAGCACCCCCTCCGCGTCCACCGGCAGCGCCGCCGCCAGCCGCGCCCTGGCCCAGTCGCGGTCGAGCAGCAGACAGCCGAACGCGGCGAGGACGAAGAACATCAGCACCAGGTCGAGCAGCGCGGTGCGGCTCATCACGAAGTGCAGGCCGTCCACCGCGAGCAGCAGGCCCGCGAGACAGCCGAGGAAGGTGGAGCGGAAGAGCCGGCGGCCGATGCGGCAGAGCATCAGCACCGAGAGCGTGCCGAGCACGGCGACCATGAAGCGCCAGCCGAAGGGCGTGAAGCCGAAGAGCTTCTCGCCGACGCCGATGATCCACTTGCCGACCGGGGGATGGACGACGTACCCGGGGTCCGTGGGGATCGGGACGGCCGACGGGTCCTTCAGGATCCGCTGGTCGACGTCCTTGGGCCAGGCGCCCTCGTACCCCTGGTTGATCAGGGCCCAGGAGTCCTTGGCGTAGTACGTCTCGTCGAATATCACCGCGTCCGGCTCGCCCAGGTTCCAGAACCTCAGCGCGCCGGCGACCAGGGCGACCAGCAGGGGGCCGAGCCAGGCGGCGTGCCGCAGCAGCGGCTCGACGCGTTCGGGCGGCAGCCCGAACACCGACCAGATCCGCTCGGACGGCTTCGCGTAGGGCGGCACCAGCCGCTCGCGCAGCCCGATGACGGGCCTCGGCGCGTACCCGAACCGCCGCAGGCGCTGGGGCCAGCCGGGCGGTTGCGGATCCGTTTCCCTGCCGCTGAGGGGCGATGGCGCGGTACTGGTCACCGCGCCATCGTAAGGAACCCGTCTGTGCCCCACCCCCGTCCGCGCCCAGTTGCCCCCGATGCGACGGGACGAGCCGCCGCCCGAGCGGCCCCGGGGCGGTCCGCGCGACGGGACGACGGCGGGGACAATGGCGGGGTGAACAACGCGTCGCCGCAGGCAGCCCCCACCGATGGCCCCACCGCCGGCACCCTCGTGCTCGCCGGCACCCCGATCGGCGACCCGGCGGACGCCCCGCCCCGCCTCGCCACCGAACTCGCCGCCGCGGACGTCGTCGCCGCCGAGGACACCCGGCGGCTGCGCCGGCTCGCGCAGGCGCTGGGCGTGCAGCCGGCCGGCCGGGTGGTGTCGTACTTCGAGGGGAACGAGTCCGGGCGCACCCCGGAGCTGGTGGAGGCGCTGCTGCGCGGGGAGCGCGTGCTGCTGGTCACCGACGCCGGGATGCCGTCCGTCTCGGACCCGGGCTACCGCCTGGTCGCCGCGGCCGTGGCGCAGGACGTGCGGGTGACCGCGGTGCCCGGCCCGTCCGCCGTGCTCACCGCGCTCGCGCTCTCCGGGCTGCCGGTGGACCGGTTCTGCTTCGAGGGCTTCCTGCCGCGCAAGCAGGGCGAGCGGCTCAGCCGGCTGCGGGAGAACGAGCGGGAGCGCCGTACGCAGGTGTACTTCGAGTCGCCCCGGCGCCTGGACGACGCCCTCGCCGCGATGGCCGAGGTCTTCGGGCCCGAGCGGCGCGCCGCGGTGTGCCGGGAGCTGACGAAGACGTACGAGGAGGTCAAGCGCGGCGGTCTGGGGGAGCTCGCGGCCTGGGCGGCCGACGGCGAGGTGCGCGGCGAGATCACCGTCGTCGTGGAGGGCGCCCCGGCGCCGGGCCCGGGCGACGTCGACGCGGACGAACTGGTCGCGCGGGTGCGGGCGCGGGAGGAGGCGGGGGAGCGCCGCAAGGAGGCGATCGCCGCGGTGGCGGCGGAGGCCGGGGTGCCGAAGCGGGACGTCTTCGACGCCGTGGTGGCGGCGAAGAAGTCCGGTGCGTGAGCTGGGCCGGTGCGTGAGCAGGTGAGTCGTACCGGTATTTGTCCGGTGATTTCTGTCGGTTTCCGGGGGCGCCGTGCTTTTCGCGGGTTCCGCTGGTTCCGCGGGGCGTAAAACCCGGGTGCGCGGCTCGGTTCCCCCGTGGGGCACGGGATCCCGGGCGGTCATGAAGTCGGTAAAGGACTAGCCTGGAATGCAAAGCAATGACCGGGTTCCATGCCCACAGGGCATGGAAAGTCCCAAGCCCACACCATTATTCGACAGGCGCTGATGCGCTCCCGCCGGAATGGGCGTCCACTGGTTCAGTGGAGAGGAGCTGGCATGAGTGAGATCACCGGCGCGGCAAGGGTCCACGAGGCATACGCCTTCGCCTGCATGCGCTGCGGACACGGTTGGGAACAGTCGTACGAGATCGAGCACCACGTCGACGCCGTCGGGCGGAAGTACGTCGTCTACCGGGCGGACGGGGTGCGCGTGCCGTCCCCCCTGTCGAGTCCCACCTGCACGAACTGCGGCGGACACGTCGTACGGATCATGCGCGCCGGACAGGTCTCCTCGGTGCTGGACCGCGCGGCCCGGTCCGCCTACCCGGGGCGCACGCCCCGGCCCGGCGGACCGGTCGAGCGGCGCCCGGTGCCGATCGCCGGGCCCCTGGGGGCGGAGGAGTACAGCCTGGAGGGCGACGGGGACGAGTCGGTGGAGCCGCCGCGCCCACCACGCCAGCACAAGCACCACTGGCACCTCTCCGACCTGCTCCACCCCTTCCAGCACCGCAGGTGACCGCCCGGGGCGCCCACCGCCCGTGACCGTCGGGGCTGTGGGCGTCGGGGGCCTCGTACCATCGGCCCCATGAGTGCCAAGTCCGCCCCGCCGCCGCTGCCCGAACCGCTGCGGGTCCCCGTCGCCGACTCCCACACGCACCTGGACATGCAGGGGGGCACCGTCGAGGAGGCCCTGGCCAGGGCGGCGGCGGTGGGCGTCACCACCGTCGTCCAGGTCGGCTGTGACGTCGAGGGGTCCCGCTGGGCGGCGCGCACGGCCGCCGAGCACGCCGCCGTGCACGCGTCCGTGGCGCTGCACCCGAACGAGGCCCCGCGGATCGTCCTCGGCGACCCGGGCGACGGCGGGCCGCGGCAGAGCGTGCGCGAGCCCGGCGGGGACGCCGCCCTCGACGGGGCCCTGGCCGAGATCGACGCGCTGGCCGCGCTGCCGCACGTGCTGGCCGTCGGCGAGACCGGGCTCGACCACTACCGCACCGGACCGGAGGGCGTCGCCGCGCAGGAGCGCTCCTTCCGCGCCCACATCGAGATCGCCAAGCGCCGCGGCAAGGCGCTGGTGATCCACGACCGGGACGCGCACGCCGACGTGCTGCGGGTGCTCGCGGAGGAGGGTGCGCCGGAGCGCACGGTCTTCCACTGCTTTTCCGGAGATGCGGAAATGGCGAAGACGTGCGCGGACGCGGGCTACTACATGTCGTTCGCCGGAAACGTCACCTTCAAGAACGCCCAGCCCTTGCGGGACGCGCTGGCGGTCGCCCCGCGCGAACTCGTGCTCGTCGAAACGGATGCGCCCTTTCTCACGCCGGTGCCGTACCGCGGACGGCCCAATGCGCCGTATCTCATTCCGGTCACGCTGCGTGCCATGGCGGAAGTGAAGGGCCTGGACGAGGACGTGCTGGCCGCGGCAGTGGCGGCGAACACCGCCGAGGCTTTTGGTTACTGACGGATAACGCTCCGTAGCCCGTCGGGGCGCTCTCGTCCGGGTGGTCCGCCGCACGGGGCGAGTGGCTGGCTTGGGCGAGCGACGCCGCTCGGATAGCGTCCCGGCGCATCACATCGGGGCACCCCTCACGGGCGTACCCCCACGGGCGGACGGAGCGTCGTGAGCGATCTGGGCACTGCGGGCGGTGGTTGGCACACGGGGGCGGCGCCCCCTCAAGGCGGCTCCGGCGCGGAGCCCCGGCCGGACCTGCGGCGCGTCCCCAGCGGGCTGCCGGCGCTGACCCGGGCGCCGGCGGGCCCGGACCCGGCCGCCAGCGAGCCGGATGCCGCGGTCTTCGCCACACCGACGTTCTCGGTTCCCGTGCAGAGCACCACCGACCCCGGGCCCGCCCCCGCGCCGCCGCCCCGCCCCGACCGCCGCCGACGGGCCCCCACCCGCTCCGGCCGCCCGGGACGCCCCGATGTCGCGCTGCGCAAGCTGCTGCCGCAGGCCCTCGTCGTCGCCTTCCTCGCCGGCGGCACCTCCGCGTTCCTCGTCAGCGACAAGTCGATCCGCCTCACCGTCGACGGCGTGCCGCGCACCCTGCACACCTTCGCCGACGACGTCGGGGAACTGCTGGACCAGGAGGGCCTGGACGTCGGCGACCACGACATCGTCGCCCCTGCCCCCGGCGCCGACCTGGTCAGCGGGGACGTCGTCGTCGTCCGCTACGGCAGACCGCTCACCCTCACCCTCGACGGGGTGCGCCGCCGCGTCTGGACCACCGCCGAGACCGTCGACGACGCCCTGCGCCAACTCGGCGTGCGCGCCGAGGGCGCCCACCTGTCCGCGTCCCGCTCCGCCGCGATCTCCCGCCGCGGGCTCGCGCTCGACGTGCGCACCGAACGCGCCGTGACCTTCCTCGCCGACGGCCGCGCCCGCACCGTCCGCACCAACGCCGCGACCGTCGCCCAGGCCCTCGCGGAGGCGGGCATCGCACTCGGCGGCCAGGACACCACGTCCGTCCCGGGCGACGGCTTCCCGCGCGACGGACAGACGATCACCGTCCTGCGGATCACCGCCTCCCGCGAGGTGCGGGAGGAGCCCGTCCCGTACGACGTCGTCCGCACCGCCGACCCGACCGCGTTCGTCGGCACCGAGGTCGTCACCCGGCCCGGCCGCCCCGGCGCCCGCCGCGTCACCTACGCCCTGCGCAGCGTCAACGGCGTGCCCCAGCCGCCGCGCAAGCTCACCGACGAGGTGGTGCGGGCGCCGGTCACCCAGCGCGTACGGTTCGGCACCCGCTCCCTGCCGCGCTCCGTCGCCGGCGCGGACGGCCTGGACTGGGCCGCGCTCGCCCGCTGCGAGTCCGGCGGCCGACCGGACGCGCTGGACCCCTCGGGGACGTACGGCGGGCTGTACCAGTTCGACGTCCCGACCTGGCGCTCCCTCGGCGGCACCGGCAGCCCCCAGGACGCCCCCGCGCACGAACAGACGCTCCGCGCGAAGAAGCTCTACGTCCAACGCGGCGCCACCCCCTGGCCGCACTGCGGCCGGTACCTCTGACCACCCTTAGGCTGTATCGGTGAGCACCACTGAGCCTTCCGGCGCGCCCGACCCCGCCGCGACCGACGTCCGTGACGCCCTGCTGAGCCCGGCCGACGTGCGCGAGCTGGCGGCGGCGCTGGGCGTGCGTCCCACCAAGCAGCGCGGCCAGAACTTCGTCATCGACGCCAACACCGTCCGCCGCATCGTGCGCACCGCGGACGTCCGCGCCGACGACGTCGTGGTGGAGGTCGGCCCCGGGCTTGGCTCGCTGACCCTCGCGCTGCTGGAGGCCGCGGACCAGGTCGTCGCGGTCGAGATCGACGACGTGCTCGCCGCGGCGCTGCCCAGCACGATCGTGGCCCGGATGCCGGAGCGGGCGCTGCACTTCTCGCTCGTCCACTCCGACGCGATGCACGTCGACGAGCTGCCCGGGCCCGCGCCCACCGCGCTCGTCGCCAACCTGCCGTACAACGTGGCCGTCCCCGTGCTGCTGCACATGCTCGACCGCTTCCCCAGCATCGAGCGGACCCTCGTCATGGTCCAGGCCGAGGTCGCGGACCGGCTGGCGGCGGGACCGGGGAACAAGGTGTACGGCGTGCCGTCGGTGAAGGCGAACTGGTACGCCGACGTCAAGCGCGCCGGCGCGATCGGGCGCAACGTCTTCTGGCCGGCGCCCAACGTCGACTCGGGCCTGGTCTCCCTCGTGCGCCGCGAGCCGCCGAAGACCACGGCCACCAAGGCGGAGGTCTTCGCGGTCGTCGACGCGGCCTTCGCACAGCGCCGCAAGACGCTGCGCGCGGCCCTCGCGGGCTGGGCGGGCTCCCCGGCGCTCGCGGAGGAGGCGCTGGTCGCGGCGGGCGTCTCGCCGCAGGCCCGCGGGGAGTCCCTGACGGTGGAGGAGTTCGCACGGATCGCGGAGGCGAAGGCGTGAGCAGCGGCACGGTGAGCGGCGGCACGGCGGTGACGGTCCGGGTGCCGGCCAAGGTCAACATCCAGCTCGCGGTCGGCGGCGCCCGCCCCGACGGCTTCCACGACCTGGCGAACGTCTTCCTGGCGGTGTCGCTGTACGACGAGGTCACCGTACGGCCCGCGACGGCGCTCACGGTGACCTGCGAGGGCCCCGACGCGGACCAGGTGCCGCTGGACCGGACGAACCTCGCGGCCCGCGCCGCGCTGCTGCTGGCCGAGCGGCACGGCATCGAGCCGAACGTGCACGTCCACATCGCCAAGGACATCCCCGTCGCGGGCGGCATGGCCGGCGGCAGCGCGGACGGCGCGGGCGCGCTGCTCGCCTGCGACGCGCTGTGGGGCCTTCGCTCCTCCCGTGCCGAACTCCTCGACATCTGCGCCGAGTTGGGCTCCGACGTGCCGTTCAGCCTGGTGGGCGGGGCGGCGCTGGGCACCGGGCGGGGCGAGCGGCTGACGCCGCTGGAGGTCGGCGGCACCTTCCACTGGGTGTTCGCGGTCGCCGACGGCGGGCTGTCGACACCGGCGGTGTACGGCGAGTTCGACCGCCTCAACGAAGGCGTGGCCGTACCGGCCCCCGAGGCGTCCGAGCCCCTGCTGGCGGCGCTGCGCGCCGGCGACCCCGTCGCGCTGGCGGCCTCCCTCAGCAACGACCTCCAGGCGGCGGCGGTGTCGCTGCGGCCGTCCCTGCGGGAGGTGCTGGCGGCGGGCCTCGCCGCGGGCGCGCTGGGCGCGCTGGTGTCGGGCTCGGGCCCGACGACGGCGTTCCTGACGAAGGACGCGGACGCGGCGACGCAGGTGGCGTCCGCCCTCCTCGCCTCGGGCACCTGCCGCACCGCCCGCACGGCGACGTCCCCCGCGGCGGGTGCGACGGTCCGCTAGACCTTTTGGGCTTCGTCGCCGTGTCGGGACCTCGCCTCGGTGATCTCCGCCTCGTGCCGCACCGCCCAGTCGGCCAGCGCCGACAGCGGTTCGAGGAGGGACGCGGCGGGGCTGCGGAAGCCGTTTCGCGGGCCTAGGGGCAGGGCCCAGCAGGCGAGGCGCGGGGCCACGCCCCGGGGGCGCCCCGCCCGAACGCTTCCCGGAGGGGCCGCGCACCAGCGCGCGAGGCGTGGACTGGCGTGCGTACACGTCGCAGGGGCGGGAGATCTTTCGGGTGATCAGACCGCTCGGACGGTGTGTGGTGCCACCGCTGCCGCACCGCGCGTGATCGATTGGGCCCGAGGCCCGTCCGGATGACGGGGCTCGGAGAGGAACCCATGAAGAGCATGCTGGGCAAGGCGCTGGTGACCGCCGGTGCCGCGCTGGCCCTTGCCGCCGTGGCGGCACCCGCGCACGCGCACAACGGCGTGACCGCCGGCGGTGCCGGGGAGTACGTCGCCTCCGCGGAGCACCCGACCCCCTTCGTCGCGGGCTGGGGACTCGGCTTCGCCGAGACCCCGCACGCCTTCGCCGAGGGCGGCGGCTTCGGCTGGGCCACGGACACCGCCGCCGGCGGTGGCTTCGAGGGCGTCGCGGGCACCCGCTGACGCGCCGGCCGTCCCTTTCGGCCGGGGCCGGACCGCGCGAGCTGCGCGGTCCGGCCCCGTGCCGTCTCCGCACTCCGCCAACGGTTAGCATCGCCACGCATCACCCTTGAGGAGCGGAGAGTTCATTGGTGCGTCACCCGAGCATCGGCGTCGCGATCCTGACCATGGGCAACCGCCCGGCCGAGCTGACGGAACTGCTCGAATCGGTCGACCGGCAGGACACCCCCGCGGCCCGGATCGTGGTCGTCGGCAACGGCGCGCCCCTGCCCCCGCTGCCCGAGGGCGTCACCGGCGTCGAACTCCCGGAGAACCTCGGCGTCACCGGAGGCCGCAACGCCGCCATCGCGCGGCTGCGCGAGTTCGGCGACGTGGACGTCGTGGTCGACCTCGACGACGACGGCCTGCTGATCGACACCGACGTCTTCTCCCGGCTCGTGAAGCTGTACGAGCAGGACGAACACCTCGGCGTCGTCAGCTTCCGCATCGCCGACGAACGCGGACGCACCGCCCGCCGCCACGTCCCGCGGCTGCGCGCCAGCGACCCGATGCGCGGCGGCTACGTCACCACCTTCCTCGGCGGCGGCCACGGCCTGTCCATGCGGATGCTGTCCGAGACCGGCGACTGGCCGGAGGCGTTCTTCTACGCGCACGAGGAGACCGACCTCGCCTGGCGCGCCCTGGACCACGGCTGGAAGATCCTCTACGAGCCCGAGCTGGTGCTGCGCCACCCCTGGACCTCGCCGACCCGGCACGCCGTCTTCCACCGGATGGTCGCCCGCAACCGGGTCTGGCTGGCCAAGCGCCATCTGCCGGCCCTCCTCGTCCCGCTCTACCTGGGCACGTGGACGCTGCTCACGCTCGCCCGCACCCGCTCGGCCAGCGGGCTGCGCGCCTGGTTCGGCGGCTTCGTGGAGGGCGTGCGCACGCCCTGCCCGCCGCGCCGGCCGATGCGCTGGAGCACGGTGTGGCGGATGACCCGGCTGGGACGCCCGCCGATCATCTGACCCGTGCGGGGCGGGGCAGCGCCGGACGCCGACTACCCTGGTAGGTCGATCCGTCCCGCCCCACGCATGGAGAGAAATGGCCGTCAATCTGGTCAATGTCGAGGCCGTCAGCAAGGTGTACGGGACGCGAGCCCTGCTCGACACCGTCTCCCTCGGCGTCTCCGACGGCGACCGCATCGGTGTCGTGGGACGCAACGGCGACGGCAAGACCACCCTGATCCGCATGCTGGCGAAGCTGGAGGAGCCGGACGAGGGCCGGGTCACCCACAGCGGCGGGCTGCGCCTCGGGGTGCTCACGCAGCACGACTCGCTGGACTCCGCGGCCACCGTCCGCCACGAGGTGATCGGCGACCTCGCCGACCACGAGTGGGCGGGCAACGCCAAGATCCGCGACGTGCTCACCGGCCTCTTCGGCGGGCTGGACATGCCCGGCTTCCCGCAGGGCCTGGACACCGTCATCGGCCCGCTCTCCGGCGGCGAGCGCCGTCGGATCGCGCTCGCCAAGCTGCTGATCGCCGAGCCGGACCTGATCGTCCTCGACGAGCCCACGAACCACCTCGACGTCGAGGGCATCGCCTGGCTCGCCGCCCACCTGCGGGCGCGCCGCTCCGCGCTGGTGTGCGTCACCCACGACCGCTGGTTCCTGGACCAGGTCTGCACCCGCATGTGGGACGTGCAGCGGGGCACCGTGTACGAGTACGAGGGCGGCTACAGCGACTACGTGTTCGCCCGGGCCGAGCGGGAGCGGATCGCCGCCACCGAGGAGGTCAAGCGGCAGAACCTGGTCCGCAAGGAGCTGGCGTGGCTGCGCCGCGGCGCCCCGGCCCGCACCTCCAAGCCGCGCTACCGCATCGAGGCGGCCAACGAACTCATCGCCGACGTCCCCCCGCCGCGCGACACCAGCGAGCTGATGAAGTTCGCCAGCGCCCGGCTCGGGAAGACCGTCTTCGACCTGGAGGGCGTGACCGTCCAGGCCGGCCCCAAGCTGCTGCTGCGCCAGCTCACCTGGCAGCTCGGCCCCGGCGACCGCATCGGCCTCGTCGGCGTCAACGGCGCCGGCAAGACGTCCCTGCTGCGGGCGCTCGCGGAGGCTTCGGAGAGCGACGGCGAGAAGCAGCCCGCCGGCGGGCGGATCGTCGTCGGCAAGACCGTACGGCTGGCGTACCTGTCGCAGGACGTGACCGAACTCCCCGCGCAGCTGCGCGTCCTGGAGGCGGTGCAGCAGATCCGGGACCGCGTCGACCTCGGCAAGGGCCGGGAGATGACGGCGGGGCAGCTCTGCGAGCGCTTCGGCTTCGGCAAGGAGAAGCAGTGGACGCCGGTGGGCGACCTCTCCGGCGGCGAACGGCGCCGGCTCCAGCTGCTGCGGCTGCTGATGGACGAGCCGAACGTCCTCTTCCTCGACGAGCCCACCAACGACCTCGACATCGAGACCCTGACCCAGCTGGAGGACCTGCTCGACGGCTGGCCCGGCTCGCTGGTCGTGATCTCGCACGACCGGTTCTTCATCGAGCGCACCACGGACCGGATCCTCGCGCTGCTCGGCGACATGACGCTGCGGATGATGCCGCGCGGCATCGACGAGTACCTGGAGCGCCGCCGCACCGCCGTGGAGGCGGCGGCCACCGCCGCCGCGCCCGCCCGGTCCGCGGCCCCCGCCGCCGATGCCGTACGGACCAAGTCCGCGGGCGAGTTGCGCGCCGCGCAGAAGGAGCTCCAGCGCGTCGAGCGGCAGATGGACAAGGTCTCCGCGAAGGAGACCGCCCTGCACGCGCAGATCGCCGAGCACGCCACGGACTTCGAGAAGGTGGCCAAGCTCGACGCCGAGCTGAGGGAGCTGGTCGGGCAGCGCGAGGAGCTGGAGCTGCGCTGGCTGGAGCTCGCCGAGGATGTCTGATATCAGCCCCCGGCGCGCGAGCGCCGGGGCTGCGTGTGGGCCGCGTGCAGGTCTCATAACGACGGCGTCACGTCGCGGTCCTTCGTAGGCCACAGCGTGGACCGGGCCCGTTCATGACAGGGCGCGAGTGATAGAAATGAGCTCCGCTCGACTGCCGTGAGAACGCGGCTCCATGTCCGAAAACGCTCCTTTCCGGGATACGGCACACGCGTCGAAGTGCGCACCGGAACAGCGGGGGAGGCAGTCGGACAGTGGACCGCACGAAGGGGGATGCGCTGATGTCCCAGCCGCCCAACCAACCACCGTCGGGGGGCTTCGGAGCGTCCCCGGACGCCTACGGTCCCCCGGAACCCGGGGCCCCTCAGGGGCCCCAGGGACCGCCGGTGCCTCCGCCGCCGCAGGCACCCCCTCCCACACCGCCGCTGCCGCCGGCCGCGCCCCCGTTCGTACCGCCGCCGGCCGCGCCGCCGTCGGCCGGATACGGCTACCCGGGCGGCGACCAGCAGCCCGGCCCGTACGCACCGCAGCCCGCCGGGCCCTACGGCCAACAGCCGGGTCCGTACCAGCCGGCTCCCGGGCCCTACGGCCACCCCGGCGCGGACGCACCGCACCAGCAGGGCGCCTACCCGGGGCCGTACCAGAGCGCCTACCCCGGCCCGCCGACGCCGCCCGCTCCGCTCCCGCCCCGGGGCGGCGGCCGGTTCAAGGGCCGCGCCGCCGTCGTCGTCGCCGCGTCCGTCGCCGCGCTGCTGCTCATCGGCGGCGGCTCGTACGTCGCCCTCAGCGGTGACACCGACGACGGCAAGGACGCCAAGAGCGGCGGGCAGGGGAAGGCGAGCCAGGGCACCGACCCCGCGCCGTCCGGCTCCTCCTCCGCCTCGACGGACGCGGGCGGTGGCAGCGGCACCGGGCTCGGCGAGGGCGACGAGGACCTCAACGCCGGGCGCAAGCCGGGCGACGCCAAGGCCCTCTTCCACGTCAAGAACGACGTCGACCTGCCGCGCAACGGCGCCGAGGTCTTCGGCCCGTGGGTCGTCGGCGACACCGTCGTCAAGGCGATGTACCAGCAGGTCGTCGGCTACTCGGTGACCGACGGCCGGGCCAAGTGGACCGTGCCGCTGGCGCAGGAGGCGTGCTCCGCGACCCCGCGGCCGTCCGCCGACGGCAAGATCGTCATCGGCTACAAGAACGGCCCCACCGACAAGGCCAAGTGCCGCAGCCTCCAGATGATCGACGCCACCACCGGCAAGGCCGGCTGGCAGAAGGAGATCCCGGAGGCGGAGGGCTTCCTCGGCCTGTCCGACCACACGCTCACCATCGCCGGCACCACCCTCGCCGCGGGCGGTTCCGGGGTGTCGTACGGCTTCTCGCTCGCCGACGGCCGCGAACTCTTCAAGAGCCCCGCGTCCGGCTGCAAGCCCTTCTCGTACGCGGGCGGGCCGAAGCTGCTGGCCGCGCTGAGCTGCCCGACGAAGGACTACAGCAAGCCGCGCCACCAGCTCCAGGAGGTCGACCCGACCACCGGCAGGGCGAAGTGGACGTACAGCGCCCCCGTCGGCTGGGAGATCGACAAGGTCTACTCGGCCGATCCGATCGTGATCTCGCTGACCCAGCGCGAGCCCAAGGGCTGGACCGTGCTGGCGCTGCGGTCCGACGGCAAGCTGCGCTCGCAGATCGCCGGCGGCAAGGACAAGTTCCAGGTCCGCTGCGGTGGGTCCCTCGTGGTCTTCGGCCAGAACCTGGAGGGCTGCACCGGCGTCGTCGCCGACGCCCGCAACCTCTACCTGGGCACCGCGCCCACCCGCCCCGGCGGCGCGAACGAGGTCGTCGCCTTCAACCTCGACACCGGGAAGCCGAGCTGGCGCGCGCCCGCCGGCGGGGAGACCTCGGTCGTCCCGCTGCGGATGGACGGCGACCGGCTCGCGGTCTACCGGGAGCCGTCGTACGACAAGGGCGGCGCGGTCGCCACCCTCGCCCCCACCGGGGGTGCGCCGCAGGTCGTCCTCCAGCACCCGGACGCTGCGGCGGAGGTCGAGAACGGGCTGTACTCGCCCCGCCTGGCCTACGCGGACGGCCGGCTCTTCATCGCGTCGGGCCGGGTGAGCGCACCGAACGACAAGGCCGAGGCGGAGACCTCGACGATGCTCGCGTTCGGCAAGTGAGCGCGCCCGGCGCCCGCGCCCGTACCCTCTTCTGCTTCCCGTGCCCTCGAAAGGTCCACTCCGAGGGCGACTTCCAAGGACACCAGTCATGACACAGCCTCCGCCTCCGCCGCCCAACCAGCCGCCGCAGGGCGGTGGGTTCGGTGCGCCGCAGACCCCGCCGCCGGGCGGGTTCGGTCCGCCGCCGGCGTCACCGCCGCAGCCGCCGACCCAGCCTGCGCAGCCGGCCGTGCCGGCGCCGCCCGCACCGCCTGCCCCGCCGGCTCAACCCGCGCAGTCGCCGCAGGCACCGCAGGGACCCCCGGCGCCTCAAGCGCCCCAGGGCCCGCCCGGGTTCCCGCCGCAGCAGCCCGGCTACGGATATCCGCAGGCGCCGCCCGCCGGCGCGCCGTACGGCTACCCGGGCCAGCCGCAGCAGCCCCAGCAGCCGCAGGGGTACGGCTACGGCTTTCCGCAGGGCCCCGGCGGACCCGCCGGCCCCGGCGGCTTCCCGACCCCGCCGCCCGCGCCGCAGCCGCCCCGGAAGGGGCTCACCACCCAGCTGAAGATCGTCATCGCCGCGGTCGCCGCCGTCGTGCTCATCGTCGGCGGAGGCGTGGTGTACGCCGTCACGCAGGACGACGGCAAGAAGAACGACACCTCCTCGTCCGGCTCCAAGAAGGGCCGCGACAAGGGGGACGACAAGGGCGACGGCGCGGCGACCGACGGCGAGGGCAAGGAGAAGGCGCCCGACGACGTGAAGTCCAAGGTCGCCTTCCAGCTCGCCCCGCCGGAGCTGACGGACATCACCAGCTTCGACGGCTCCTGGGCCACCGACAAGGCGTTCGTCAAGCCGCACCTGAACTCGGTCGTCGGCTACGACCGCACCAAGGGCACCCAGCTCTGGCAGATCCCGCTGCCCGGCCAGATCTGCGGGGCGTCCCGCCACAAGTCCGACGACAACAAGGCCGCGGTCCTTTTCGAGGCCGGCAAGCGCACCGGCTCCGGCGCGAAGAACTTCCTGCCGTGCACCGAGGTCGGCGTCATCGACATGACGAACGGCAAGCTGCTGTGGTCCGCCTCCGTCACCTCCGACGCCGGCGGCGACCGCAAGATCCGCTTCGCCGAGGTCACCCAGAGCGGCACCACGGTCGCCGCGGGCAGCCTCTACGGCGGCGCCGCCTTCGACCTGAACACCGGAAAGGTGCTCTGGAAGCCGACCGCCACGGCGGACGAGTGCGAGGACCAGGGGTACGCCGGCGGGGCCGAGTTGGTGGCGGTCCGCAAGTGCGGTGACTACAACAACGAGCAGCTCACCATCGAGCCGCTGAACCCGACGGACGGCAAGCCCCGCTTCTCGTACAAGATGCCGGCCGGCGTCGAGTACGCCAGCGTCATCAGCACCAAGCCGCTGGTGGTGGCGGCGGACGTCGGCGACACCGGGAAGTTCGGCATCTCCGACTTCTTCTCCATCGACGACAAGGGCACGCTGAAGGCGAAGATCTCGGCGACGGGCGACAAGTTCGAGGCGCGCTGCCGTTCCAGCGAGGTCGAATCCTGCGTCAAGGTCGTGGTCGGCAACGGCCGGATCTATCTGCCGACCGCCGAAACCCAGGCGTCGGGCGAATCGTACGGCTACACCAACTCGATCGTGTCCTTCGACCTCAACACCGGAAAGCCGCTGCCGGGCCGTGCGGACGCGGGCGAGAAGTTCACCATGTTCCCGATCCGCATGGACGGCGGGAACGTGATCGCGTACAAGGAACCGCCCTACTCCAAGGGCGGCCAGGTCGTCTCCCTGCACGGCACCACGCTCAAGGAGACGGTGCTGATGGAGAACCCGGGCGACCAGCCCAACCGGGAGGCGGAGACCAGTTTCTCCTCCGACTACGCCGAGTACGTTTACGAAGACGGCCGTTTGTACATCAGCTCGATCCTGCTGAACAAGGGAACGAGTAGCAGCTCCACCCGGCGTTGGTTGTCCGTTGCATACACGACAGCCGACTGAATAACGCCCCCGGAAGTCCCTGGAGATCCCGCAGAATTTCCCGTCCTGCTCCGGAACGGGTTGACTCGTGGGACAGTAGCGACCCGGCGCACCGGAAATTCCGGGCGTCGGGTCGTCGCCTTTCGGCCGCGGACGGTCGGGCCATTGCGGCTTTTGGGGGCGCGCGGAGTCGTACGAGCGTGTAGCTTGCCGGGGCACATGACCGCCGGGGACGGCAGGACGCCGGGGATGGGAGGAGCTCGATGGGCGTGCGGCTCATGGTGGTCGACGACCACCGATTGCACGCCGAGGCGCTCGCCTCGGCGCTCAAACTGCGCGGGCACCGGGTGCTCGCCGCGACGGCGCCTGCGGCGGGCTCGGCGGAGCTGGTGGTCTCACGGGCGCCCGAGGTGTGCCTGCTGGGCACGGCGGCGCCGGCGGAACCGGGCGCGTTCGACCCGGTCGTACGGATCAAGCGCGACCGGCCCCAAGTGGCGGTCGTGGTCCTCGGCCCGGTTCCCAACCCCCGCGGGATAGCCGCGGCCTTCGCGGCCGGCGCGTCGGGGTACGTGCGCCACGACGAGCGCATCGAAGGCGTGGAACGCGCGCTGATCAAGGCGCGGGCGGGGGAGGCGGTGGTCGCCCCGACGCTGCTCCAGGGCGCGTTCGCCGACCTGCTGAACCCGGTCGCCCAGCCCGACGACGAAGGCCAGCGGCTGCTGCGGCTGCTGACGCCGCGGGAGGTGGAGGTGCTGGTGCGGGTCGCGGAGGGCGAGGACACCCGGCTGATCGCGGTCGGCATGGGCATCGCCCCGAGCACGGCACGGACGCACGTGCAGCGGGTCCTGATGAAGCTGGGCGTGGGATCGCGGCTGGAGGCGGCGGCGCTGGCTGCGCGTACGGGCCTGCTGGACCGAGCGACCCCGGGCGCGAGCTGACCCGACCGCCCCGGGCACCCTTGGCAACCTCGCCGTTGCCCTACGGGCGCGTTGCCCTCTGCGGGTGCTTCGTGGCTGTTCGCGCAGTTCCGCCCCCTGTGCCCTGCGGGCACGGGGGGACCCCCAGCGCCCCTGGAACACCTGCCCTCAGCCCGCAGGCAAGTGACGGGGGCAGCAAAACAGGGGCGCGAGGCACTGCGCGAACAGCCACAGACGGGCCGCAGAGGCCACCGCACCCGCGGAGCGACCTCTCATTGACTTGGGGTGTTGGGTTGTGGTTCTTTGTGTTTGTTTCTGTTGGGAGGGAAGGGGCGCCTTCGGTGAAAAAGACCTCCACCCGGCTCGCCGACGGCCGCGAACTCCTCTACTACGACAGTCACCACACACCCCGCGCCACCACCGACCACCGCCCCCTCGGCCCCCCCGTCGCGACCACCTCCGAGATCCGGCAGGATCCACTGCTCGGGGACTCCGTCGCCATCGCGTCGCACCGGCAGGGGCGGACGTACCTGCCGCCCGCGGACGAGTGTCCGCTGTGTCCGTCGCGGGACGGGCGGCTCAGCGAGATCCCCGCGGACGACTACGACGTCGTCGTCTTCGAGAACCGCTTCCCCTCCCTCGCCGGCCCGACCGGCCGCTGCGAGGTCGTCTGCTTCACCTCCGACCACGACGCCTCCTTCGCCGACCTCGACGAGGACCGCGCCGCGCTGGTGCTCGACGTGTGGAGGGACCGGACCGCCGAACTCGCCGGGTTGCGCCAGGTCGAGCAGGTCTTCTGCTTCGAGAACCGGGGCGCCGAGATCGGCGTCACCCTCGGGCACCCGCACGGGCAGATCTACGCGTACCCCTTCGTCACCCCGCGCACCGCGCAGATGCTGCGCTCCGCGGCCGAGCACCGGGAGCGCACCGGGCGGAACCTCTTCGACGACGTCGTGGCGCGCGAGGTCGCCGAGGGGTCGCGGGTGGTCGTCGACGCGGCCCACTGGGTCGCCTTCGTGCCGCACGCGGCGCGCTGGCCGTACGAGGTGCACCTCCACCCCCGCCGCCGCGTCCCCGACCTCCGCGGGCTCGACGACGCCGCGCGCGCCGAGTTCCCCGGGGTCTATCTGGAGCTGCTGAAGCGGTTCGACCGGCTCTTCGGGGAGGGGCAGGCGCCCACGCCGTACGTCTCCGCCTGGCACCAGGCGCCGGTCCGTGCCGCCGGGCGCGCGGGGTTCGGGCTCCATCTCGAACTCTTCACGATCCGACGGGCCATCGGCAAGCTGAAGCACCTGGCGGGGTCCGAATCCGGTATGAGCGTGTTCATCAATGACGTGCCGCCGGAGACCGCGGCACGGCGGCTGCGGGAGGCGGCGAGCGCATGAGCGAGCACAAGTACCTGGTGACGGGCGGGGCCGGTTACGTCGGGGGCGTGGTGGCGCGCCACCTGGTGGAGGCGGGGCACGAGGTCGTCGTGCTCGACGACCTGTCCACCGGGTTCCGCGACGGCGTGCCCGCGGGCGCGGAGTTCGTCGAGGGCGACGTCCGCGACGCCGCCAAGTGGCTGGACCCCTCCTTCGCCGGGGTGCTGCACTTCGCCGCGTACTCCCAGGTCGGCGAGTCCGTGGTGCACCCGGAGAAGTACTGGGAGAACAACGTCGGCGGCACGATGGCGCTGCTGGCCGCGATGCGCACGGCCAGGGTCCGCACCCTCGTCTTCTCCTCCAGCGCCGCGACGTACGGCGAACCGGTCCGCACCCCGGTCACCGAGGCCGACCCGACCGTGCCGACCAGCCCGTACGGTGCGACGAAGCTCGCCGTGGACCACATGATCGCCGGCGAGGCGCGCGCCCACGGCCTGGCCGCGGTCTCGCTGCGCTACTTCAACGTGGCCGGCGCGTACGGCGAGCTGGGCGAGCGGCACGCCCCCGAGTCCCATCTGATCCCGCTCGTCCTGGACGTCGCCCTCGGCCGCCGCCCCTCGATCGCGGTGTACGGGGACGACTACCCGACGCCCGACGGCACCTGCGTCCGCGACTACATCCACGTCGCCGACCTGGCCGAGGCGCATCTGCTGGCCCTGGGCGCGGCCCGGCCCGGCGAGCACCTGATCTGCAACCTCGGCAACGGCAACGGCTTCTCGGTGCGTGAGGTCGTCGAGGCCGTGCGGCAGGTCACCGGCCGTGAGGTGCCCGAAGTCGTCGAGGGGCGGCGCCCCGGCGACCCGGCCGTCCTCGTCGCCTCCGCCGACACCGCCCGCGAACGGCTCGGCTGGACCCCGGCCCGCCCCGACCTCGGGACCATCGTCGCCGACGCGTGGCGCTTCGCCCGGGCGCGGCTGCGATGACCGGGGCCGGCGCGGTGCGCGCAGGGGTGTGGGCGGCGCCCGGCCGGGTGAACCTGATCGGTGAACACACCGACTACAACGACGGTTTCGTGCTGCCCTTCGCGCTGTCCCAGCAGGTCACGGCCGAAGCCGCCCGCCGCTCCGACGGCCTGCTGCGGCTGCGCTTCCCGGCCGCGACGGGCGGCGGCGAGCACGCCGTGGACCTGCGGGTCGACGCGTTGGAGCCCGGGCGCGGGCCGCGCGGCTGGGCCGGCTACGCGGCCGGCGTCGTCTGGGCGCTGCGGGACGCGGGCCACGCGGTCGGCGGCGCCGAGGTGACCTTCGCGTCCACCGTGCCGCCCGGCGCCGGGCTGTCCTCGTCGGCGGCGCTGGAGGTCGCCTGCGCCCTCGCCCTGAACGACCTGTACGGACTGGGCGTCCCGGGCGACGCGTTGGCGGTGCTGTGCCGCCGGGCGGAGAACGCGTACACGGGCGCCCCCACCGGGATCATGGACCAGGCGGCCTCGGCGTGCTGCACCCCGGGGCACGCCCTCTTCCTGGACACCCGCGACCTGTCGCGGCGCCACGTCCCCTTCGACCCCGCCGCCCACGACCTCGCGCTCCTCGTCGTCGACACCCGCGTCCAACACGCCCACGCCGACGGCGAGTACGGCCGGCGCCGCGCGGGCTGCGAGGCCGCCGCGCGCGCACTGGGCGTACGGGCGCTGCGCGACGTGCCGCACGGCGAGCTGGCCGCGGCACTGCGCCGACTGCCGGACGCCGCGTCCCGGGGCCTGGTGCGGCACGTCGTCACCGAGAACGAGCGGGTGCTGCGCGCCGTCGAACTGCTCGCCGCGGGCGACCTGCCGGCGCTGGGCCCGGTCCTCACCGCGGGCCACGCCTCGTTGCGCGACGACTTCCGGGTCTCCTGCCCCGAGGTCGACCTCGCGGTGGGCACCGCCCTGTCGGCCGGGGCGCTGGGTGCCCGGATGACGGGCGGCGGCTTCGGCGGGTCCGTGGTGGCGCTGGTGGCGCAGGGTGAGGAGGAGACGGTGGGGGAGGCGGTCGCGGCGGCGTTCGCCACGGCGTCGTACGCGCCGCCGCGCTGGTTCCGGGCCGAGGCGTCGGCCGGTGCCCGCCGACTGTCCTGACGTCGCGCCATACGGTCCGCGTCGCACCGGTCCGTTGCGCACGGCCCGCGCCGTACGGGTCCGCGTCGTACGGTCCCGGCCGTACGGGACACCTGGCCGATTCCCGTTCGGCTCCGCTCGGCACCAACCGTCCCACCCGACGCAGCCACCCCCGCAGGCACACAGTGGTTCGACCTGAGCGGATGGACTCTCCCATGCCCTGGTCATCAGTTGTGCAAATACACTTCCGCTTCCGCTCACCGCCCGTACCCTGATGCTCAACGCCGGTGGGGGCCGGTGTTGATCAGGGGACAGGACAGCGGGGTACGACGCCCGGGGTGGGGTATCAGTCACTGCGCGGCGGCGGCCGGGCGGGCTGGAGCCCGGTCGGGCGGCGTATCCGCGCCCGAGCCGTCCTCCGACACAGGGGGTGTGTCTGTGATCCGTATCCGGGTCCTGGTGGTGGACGACCACCGAATCTTCGCCGAGTCCCTGGCCGCCGCGCTGGCGGCCGAGCCCGACGTCGACGTGGCGGCGGCGGGCAGCGGACCTGCCGCGCTGCGATGTCTGGAGCGGGCGGCGGCCGACGGCCGACCGTTCGACGTGATGCTCGTCGACGGCGACCTGGGGGTGGGCGCGCCCCATCCGCCGGGCGGCCGGGCCGCGGTCGCGCGCGCCGTCCCCGACGAGGGCGAGCACGGGGTGGTCAGCATCCTCGACGGGCTCTCGCTCGTCGCGGGGGTGCGTTCCGGCCAGTCCGCGGTGCACTGCGTGGTGCTCGCGGAGAAGGACGATCCGCACCGCGCGGCCCTCGCGCTCCAGGCCGGCGCCTCCGGCTGGGTCGCCAAGGACTGTTCGCTCCAGCGACTGCTCGCCGTGATCCGGGGGGTGCTGCGGGACGAGACGCACCTGCCGCCCGCGTTGCTCACCGGGGTGCTGCGGGAGCTGACGGCCGCGCGCAAGCACCGCACGGAGAGCGAGCGGCTGGTGGAGTCGCTCACCCCGCGCGAGCGCGAGGTGCTGCGGTGCATGGTGGCGGGCCTGGGGCGCAAGGCGGTCGCCGAGCGCCTGTTCCTGTCGCCGCACACCGTCCGTACGCACATGCAGAACGTCCTGGGGAAGCTCGGCGTGCACTCGACGCTGGCCGCCGTGGCGCTGGCCAGACGCGCGGGCGTCGGCCCCGTCGACCTAGGGGACGTTGTCGAACGGGGCGGTCAGCTGGCGTAGCAGCGCGGCCAGCTCGGCCCGCTGCGCGCCGGACAGCTCGACGAGGATCGCCCGCTCCTGGGCCAGCAGCCCGGCGAGTGCCCGGTCCGCGCGGTCCCGCCCCTCGGGCGTGAGCCGCACCAGGACGCCGCGCCGGTCGGAGGGGTCCGGCAACCGCTCGACCAGGCCGCGCTTGGCCAGCCGGTCGATGCGGTTGGTCATGGTGCCCGAGGTCACCAGGGTCTGGGTGAGCAGCTGCCCGGGCGAGAGCTGATAGGGCGCGCCGGCGCGGCGCAGCGACGTGAGGACGTCGAACTCCCACGGCTCCAGGTCGTGCTCGGAGAAGGCGATGCGGCGCGCCCGATCGAGATGGCGGGCCAGCCGGGAGACCCGGCTCAGCACTTCCAGCGGTTCCACGTCGAGGTCGGGGCGCTCACGGCGCCACGCCGCGACCAGTCGATCGACCTCGTCCTCCATGACGATCAGTGTAGAGGGTCTGTCGACATGAAGTCTCTTGACGTCAAGAGATATTTCGCGTGAGTCTTGGGCATGGACGGGCCGGACCCGTTCCGTTTCGGCCAAACGCTCTTGCTAGGGAGCACGACCATGCCAACTGCACCCATCTGGGATCCCCGTCAGTACCTGCGCCACTCGGGGCATCGGACCCGACCCTTCCTGGATCTGCTGGGACGGATTCCGGACCTCCCGACGACCGGCGGACGCGCGCCGCGCATAGCCGACGTCGGCTGCGGCCCGGGCAACGTCACCGCGCTGCTCGCCGAGCGCTGGCCCGACGCCCGGATCACCGGCTTCGACAACTCGCCCGACATGCTCGACCGGGCCGAGAAGGACCACGCCGGCGCCACCAGCGGCGGCGGCTGGCTGGACTTCCGTCCCGCCGACGCCGCGCACTGGACGCCCGAGGAGCCGTACGACCTGATCGTCTCCAACGCCGCCCTCCAGTGGGTCCCCAACCACCCGGAGTCCTTCGCCCGCTGGATCGACGGCCTCACCCCCGGCGGCACCTTCGCCTTCCAGGTGCCCGGCAACTACACCGCGCCCAGCCACGCCCTCCTCGGCACCCTGTGCGGGCTGCCGCAGTGGCGCCAGCGCCTCGGCGGCCGGGGCCGCGACTACACCTACGTCCTCGACCCCGCCGACTACCTGGTGCGCCTCACCGACCTGGGGTGCGCCACCGACACCTGGGAGACCACCTACTTCCAGGTGCTCACCGGTGACGACCCCGTCCTCGACTGGGTCAAGGGCACCGCGCTGCGGCCGATCCTGACCGAACTCGGCGACGACGCGGCAGCCGTGGAGGAGTTCCTCGGCCAGTACCGCGAGCTGCTGCGCGACGCCTATCCGCCGGGTCCGCACGGCACGGTCTTCCCCTTCCGCCGGATCTTCGCCGTCGCCCGCAAGCCCACGGCCTGAACGCGACGAGCGGCGCCCGCCCCGATCCGTACCGGGGCGGGCGCCGCCCGGGGCGCGCACGCGAGCCGTCAGTTCTTGCGGTGCCCTATCAAGCGGGGCTTCTGCTCCAGGCCGTCCAGCCCGTGCCAGGCCAGGTTCACCAGGTGCGCGGCGACCTCCGCCTTCTTCGGGCGGCGGGCGTCCAGCCACCACTGGCCGGTCAGCGCGACCATCCCCACCAGCGCCTGCGCGTACAGCGGCGCCAGCTTGGGATCGAAGCCGCGGTTCTTGAACTCCATGCCGAGGATGTCCTCGACCTGGGTCGCGATGTCGCTGATCAGCGAGGCGAAGGTGCCCGTCGACTGGGCCACCGGGGAGTCCCGGACCAGGATCCGGAAGCCGTCGGTGTACCGCTCGATGTAGTCGAGCAGGGCGAACGCGGCCTGCTCCAGCAGCTCCCGCGGGTGCCCGGCGGTCAGCGCGCCCGTCACCCCGTCCAGCAGCTGGCGCATCTCCCGGTCGACGACGACCGCGTACAGCCCCTCCTTGCCGCCGAAGTGCTCGTACACCACCGGCTTGGAGACGCCCGCCTTCGCGGCGATCTCCTCCACCGAGGTGCCCTCGAAGCCCTTGTCCGCGAAGAGGGCCCGGCCGATGTCCAGCAGCTGCTCGCGGCGCTCCGCGCCCGTCATCCGCACCCGGCGGGTGCGCCGCCCCGATGACCTGGTCTTCTCCGTGCTACTGCTGCCGTCCGTCGCCACGTCGTCCATCATGCCGTGTCGGTGGCCCCGGCGGGTCGTCGGCCGGTGTCCCGCTTGGCGTCGATGCGGGCCTCGCTCGGCCAGCGGACGTCGTACGCCCACCCCAGCTTCTCGAACCAGCGGATCAGCCGCGCACTGGAATCGACCTGTCCGCGCAGTACACCGTGGCGGGCGGAGGTCGGATCGGCGTGGTGCAGGTTGTGCCAGGACTCACCGCAGGACAGCACCGCGAGCCACCACACGTTCCCGGAACGATCACGTGATCGGAACGGCCGCTTGCCCACCGCGTGGCAGATCGAGTTGATCGACCACGTCACGTGGTGCAGCAGGGCCACCCGCACCAGCGAGCCCCAGAAGAACGCGGTGAACGCGCCCCACCACGACATCGTCGCCAGCCCGCCGACCAGGGCGGGGAAGAACAGCGAGAGCGCGGTGTAGAAGACGAAGTGGCGCGAGATCCGGCGCACGTCCGGGTCCTTCACCAGGTCCGGGGCGTACTTGTGCTGCGAGGTCTGCTCCGAGTCGAACATCCAGCCGATGTGCGCCCACCACAGGCCCTTGAGCAGCGCCGGCACGGTCTCCCCGTACCGCCACGGCGAGTGCGGGTCGCCCTCCGCGTCCGAGAACTTGTGGTGCTTGCGGTGGTCGGCCACCCAGCGCACCACCGGGCCCTCGACGGCGAGGGAGCCGGCGATCGCCAGGGCGATCCGCAGCGGGCGCTTGGCCTTGAAGGAGCCGTGGGTGAAGTAGCGGTGGAAGCCGACCGTGATGCCGTGGCAGCCGATGAAGTACATCGCGACCAGCAGCCCGAGGTCGAGCCAGCTCACTCCCCAGCCCCAGGCCAGCGGCACCGCGGCGACCAGGGCGAGGAAGGGAACCGTGATGAAGAGCAGCAGGGTGATCTGCTCGATCGACCTCTTGTCGTCCCCGCCGAGGGTGGCGGAGTCGACGGGCGCGGCGCCCGCGGCGCCGGCAGCCGTCGCTCTCCCCTCGGCGCTCCCTTCTGCGGTCCCGTCCGCGGCTGCGTCCGGGACGTCGTCGAGGAGGTCGGGGCTTGTCGTCATGGAAGGTCCCCTGGGGGGTGTGAGATGGGGTGGAAGATCCACATACGGGCCGTACTACGGATGCGTAACCTACGGCAACGTAAGTATGGCAGTGCGCGGCGGCGCGGCAAGAGCCCCTCCAGACGGCGTCAGCGGGCGGACACCTATCCTGGGACCTGCCGGACAGCGCGGTCCGCCGACTCCAGTACCCCTCCAGACGTGCTCAAACACCGCAAGGAGCAGCACCTGTGAGCAGTGCCGACCAGACATCCACGGCCAGCGCCGAACTCCGGGCCGACATCCGCCGACTGGGCGACCTCCTGGGCGAGACCATCGTCCGTCAGGAGGGCCGAGAACTGCTGGACCTCGTCGAGCGCGTCCGCGCCCTGACCCGCAGCGACGGGGAGGCGGCGGCGCACCTGCTGGGCGACACCGACCTGGAGACCGCGGCCAAGCTGGTGCGCGCGTTCTCCACCTACTTCCACCTCGCCAACGTCACCGAACAGGTGCACCGCGGCAAGGAGATGCGCGAGCGGCGCGCCGCGGAGGGCGGGCTGCTGGCCCGCACCGCGGACCTCCTCAAGGACGCCGACCCCGAGCACCTGCGCCAGACCGTCGGCAACCTGAACGTCCGTCCCGTCTTCACCGCCCACCCCACCGAGGCCGCCCGGCGCTCCGTCCTCAACAAGCTGCGCCGCATCGCGGAGCTGCTGGACCGGGACGCGGCCGGGGGCGCCGACCGGCGCCGCTGCGACCTGCGGCTCGCGGAGAACATCGACCTCATCTGGCAGACCGACGAGCTGCGGGTGGTCCGCCCCGAGCCCGCCGACGAGGCCCGCAACGCGATCTACTACCTCGACGAACTCCACGCCGGCGCCGTCGGCGACGTCCTGGAGGACCTCGCGGCCGAGCTGGAGCGGGTCGGCGCCCCGCTGCCCGCCGGCACCCGTCCGCTGACCTTCGGCACCTGGATCGGCGGCGACCGCGACGGCAACCCGAACGTCACCCCGGACGTCACCTGGGAGGTGCTGATCCTCCAGCACGAGCACGGCATCACCGACGCGCTCGAACTCGTCGACTCGCTGCGCGGACTGCTGTCGAACTCGATCCGCTACACCGGCGCCACCGACGAGCTGCTGGCCTCCCTGGAGGACGACCTCGCGGCGCTGCCCGAGATCAGCCCCCGCTACAAGCGGCTCAACGCGGAGGAGCCGTACCGTCTGAAGGCCACCTGCATCCAGCAGAAGCTGCACAACACCCGGGCGCGGCTGGCGAAGGGCACCAAGCACGAGCCCGGCCGCGACTACCTCGGCACCACCCAGCTGCTGGCCGACCTCACCCTGATCCAGTCGTCGCTGCGCGCGCACCGCGGCGGGCTCTTCGCCGACGGCCGCCTGGAGCGCACGATCCGCACGCTCTCCGCGTTCGGCCTCCAACTCGCCACGATGGACGTGCGCGAGCACGCCGACGCGCACCACCACGCGCTCGGCCAGCTCTTCGACCGGCTCGGCGAGGAGTCCTGGCGGTACGCGGACATGCCGCGCGAGTACCGGCAGAAGCTGCTGGCCAAGGAGCTGCGCTCGCGCCGGCCGCTGGCGCCCACGCCCGCGCCGCTGGACGCGGCCGGCCAGAAGACCCTCGGCGTCTTCCACACCGTGAAGCAGGCGTTCGAACGCTTCGGGCCCGAGGTCATCGAGTCGTACATCATCTCCATGTGCCAGGGCGCGGACGACGTCTTCGCGGCGGCCGTCCTCGCCCGCGAGGCCGGCCTGCTCGACCTGCACGGCGGCTGGGCGAAGATCGGGATCGTGCCGCTGCTGGAGACCACGGACGAGCTGCGCGCGGCCGACGTCATCCTCGACGACATGCTCTCCGACCCGTCCTACCGGCGGCTGGTCTCCCTGCGGGGCGACGTGCAGGAGGTCATGCTCGGCTACTCGGACTCGTCCAAGTTCGGCGGCATCACCACCTCCCAGTGGGAGATCCACCGGGCGCAGCGACGGCTGCGCGACGTGGCGCACCGGCACGGGGTGCGGCTGCGGCTCTTCCACGGCCGCGGCGGCACCGTCGGCCGCGGCGGCGGCCCCACCGCGGACGCGATCCTGGCGCAGCCCTGGGGCACGCTGGAGGGCGAGATCAAGGTGACCGAGCAGGGCGAGGTCATCTCCGACAAGTACCTGATCCCCTCGCTGGCCAGGGAGAACCTGGAACTGACGGTGGCGGCCACGCTCCAGGCGTCCGCGCTGCACACCGCGCCCCGCCAGTCCGTGGAGGCGCTGGCCCGCTGGGACGCGGCGATGGACACCGTCTCGGACGCGGCGCACGCGGCGTACCGACGGCTGGTGGAGGACCCGGACCTGCCGGCGTACTTCTTCGCCTCCACCCCGGTCGACCAGCTCGCGGAGCTGCACCTGGGCTCCCGGCCCTCCCGCCGCCCGGACTCCGGCGCGGGCCTCGACGGGCTGCGGGCCATCCCGTGGGTCTTCGGCTGGACCCAGTCGCGGCAGATCGTGCCCGGCTGGTTCGGCGTGGGCTCCGGCCTCAAGGCGCTGCGGGAGGCCGGCCTGGACACGGTGCTCGACGAGATGCACGAGCACTGGCACTTCTTCCGCAACTTCCTGGCGAACGTGGAGATGACGCTCGCCAAGACGGACCTGCGGATCGCCCGGCACTACGTGGACACGCTGGTGCCGCAGGAGCTGAAGCACGTCTTCGCCACGATCGAGGCGGAGCACCAGCTGACGGTCAGCGAGGTCCTGAAGATCACCGGCGGCGAGCGCCTGCTGGACCCCCACCCGGTGCTCCAGCAGACCTTCGCGATCCGTGACGCGTACCTGGACCCGATCTCCTACCTCCAGGTCTCCCTGCTGGCCCGCCAGCGCGAGGCGGCGGGCCGCGGCGAGGAGCCGGACCCGCTGCTGTCCCGCGCCCTGCTGCTGACGGTCAACGGCGTGGCGGCGGGCCTGCGCAACACCGGCTGACGCCGCAGCCGACGCCCTGACGGGCGTCAAGCGCTGCCGGCCCCGTCACTCGATGTGAGGACGGGGCCGGAAGCGTGCCGATACCGTGGAAGGGGTAGGCCAAGATCCCGTCCATGGGAGGAACGATGACCGCTGAGCCGATCCCCGAGACGACCGTGCCGACAGGGGACGCCGGGTCGGGTGTCCGCTGGCCCGTGCCGCCCCCGGACGGCTACACGGTGGACGACCTGTTCTCGCTGCCCGACCTCCCGCCGCACACGGAGTTGATCGACGGGAGTCTGGTGTTCGTGAGTCCGCAGCGCTATTTCCATTCCGCTGTGATCGACCTGCTCCTGAACGGACTGCGGCCACTGCTGCCGAAGGACGTCAAGGCGGTCCGCGAGATGACGGTCGTCCTCGACAAGCGCAACGGTCCCGAGCCGGACATCTGCGTCGTCCGTGCCGAAGCCGTCACCGGTCCCGACGTGACTCACTTCGCGGCGGAGGACGTACTGCTCGCCGTCGAGGTGGTCTCTCCGGAGTCCAAGGCGCGCGACACGGACTCCAAGCCGCACAAGTACGCCGCCGCTGGCATCCCGCACTTCTGGCTCGTCGACCGCTCCGGCACCGGCATGCGCCCGGTCGTGCGGGTCTACGAACTCGACCCGCTGGCCAAGACGTACGTCCTGCGGGGCATCCACCACGACGAGCTGAAGGTGGACGGCCCCTTCGAGGGAGTCGTCGACCTCACGGCGGTCGACGGCCTGTA
The DNA here is from genome assembly GCF_040653095.1 of Streptomyces sp. NPDC048057. Lineage (NCBI taxonomy): Bacteria > Bacillati > Actinomycetota > Actinomycetes > Kitasatosporales > Streptomycetaceae > Streptomyces > Streptomyces sp. NPDC048057. The sequence continues at coordinate 11,059 of NZ_JBEZNF010000022.1, read as the reverse complement.
GGGGCCGGGTTCAGGAGTTGTACGTGCTCTGGGCGCGTTCCAAACCGTCCGAGACCAGGCTCTCCACCGCGTCCGCCGCGCGGTCCACGAAGTAGGAGAGTTCCTTGCGTTCGGTGGCGGAGAAGTCCTTCAGGACGAAGTCGGCGACCTGCATCCGGCCGGGCGGGCGGCCGATGCCGAAGCGCACCCGGTGGTAGTCGCTGCCCAGCGACTTGGTGACGGACTTCAGGCCGTTGTGGCCGTTGTCGCCGCCGCCCAGCTTGAGGCGGAGCGTGCCGTAGTCGATGTCGAGTTCGTCGTGGACGGCGACCACGTGCGCGGTGGGGACCTTGTAGAAGTCCCGCAGCGCGGTCACCGGGCCGCCGGAGAGGTTCATGTACGACATCGGCTTCACCAGCACCACGCGCCGGCTCGCCGGACCGGGCGGGCCGATGCGGGCCTCCAGGACCTGGGCCTGTGCCTTCTGGGCTCGCTTGAACGTACCGCCGACGCGTTCCGCGAGCAGGTCGGCGACCATGAAGCCCACGTTGTGGCGGTTCGCCGCGTAGCCGGGCCCGGGGTTGCCGAGGCCCACGACCAGCCAGGGCGCACCGGGGTCGGGGGTCGTCATCTGCGGATCGTCTCCATCGGGAAAGGGGAGCGCCGCCCGCGCCCCGGGGAGGGGCACGAGCGGCGACCTGTCGTCAACGACGGGGCGTGATCACGCCTCGGCGGCTTCGCCCTCGGTCTCGCCCTCGGCGGCCGGCTCCTCGGCCTGGGCGGCCAGGACCTGGAGGACGACCGCGTCCTCGTCGACGGCCAGGGTCACGCCGGACGGCAGCGTGATGTCCTTGGCCAGGATGGAGGCACCGGCCTCCAGGCCCGCGACGGAGACGGTGACGGCCTCGGGGATGTGGGTGGCCTCGGCCTCGACCGGCAGCGCGTTCAGCACGTGCTCCAGCAGGTAGTTACCGGGGGCCAGGTCGCCCTCGGCGTTGACCGGGACCTCGACGTTGACCTTCTCGCCGCGCTTGACCAGGAGCAGGTCGACGTGCTCCAGGAAGCCCTTCAGCGGGTCGCGCTGGACGGCCTTCGGGATGGCCAGCTCGTTCTTGCCGTCGAGGTCAAGGGAGAGCAGGACGTTCGGCGTGCGCAGCGCCAGCAGCAGCTCGTGGCCCGGCAGGGTCAGGTGGACCGGGTCGGTGCCGTGGCCGTACAGGACGCCGGGGACCTTGTTGTCCCGGCGGACGCGGCGGGCGGCGCCCTTGCCGAACTCGGTGCGGATGCTCGCGGAGAGCTTCACCTCGGACATGTGCACTCCTCATGCAACAGACGGATATCTGGGTCACCCGGCCGTGACCGGCCTGCTACGCCTGATGCGAAGAGCGCGTCGATAACGGACCGCCGCACACAACGGTGCGGCCTCCCTCGCCGAGCAACCCCAGCAGTCTACGCGAAAGGGCCGTGACCACCGAAAACGGCAGGTCACGGCCCTCTCGTGGGCGGGTGTGGCTTACGCCTGCTCCTCGAAGAGGCTGGTCACCGAGCCGTCCTCGAAGACCTCGCGCACCGCGCGGGCGATCGTCGGCGCCATCGACAGCACCGTGATCTTGTCGAGCTCCAGGTCGCCGGGGGTCGGCAGGGTGTTGGTGAGGACGAACTCGCTCACCTTCGAGTTCTTCAGGCGGTCCGCGGCCGGGCCGGAGAGCACGCCGTGCGTGGCGGTGACGATGACGTCCTCCGCACCGTTGGCGAACAGCGCGTCCGCCGCGGCGCAGATGGTGCCGCCGGTGTCGATCATGTCGTCGACCAGGACGCAGACCCGGCCCTCGACGTTGCCGACGACCTCGTGGACGGTCACCTGGTTGGCGACGTCCTTGTCACGGCGCTTGTGGACGATCGCCAGCGGCGCGCCGAGCCGGTCGCACCAGCGGTCGGCGACCCGGACGCGACCGGCGTCGGGGGAGACGACGGTCAGCTTGGCCGGGTCCACCTTCGCGGCCACGTAGTCCGCGAGGACCGGCAGCGCGAAGAGGTGGTCCACCGGGCCGTCGAAGAAGCCCTGGATCTGGTCGGTGTGCAGGTCCACCGTGAGGATGCGGTCCGCGCCCGCCGTCTTCATCAGATCGGCGATCATCCGGGCGGAGATCGGCTCGCGTCCGCGGTGCTTCTTGTCCTGGCGGGCGTAGCCGTAGAACGGCACGATCACGGTGATGCTGCGCGCGGAGGCCCGCTTCAGCGCATCGATCATGATCAGCTGTTCCATGATCCACTTGTTGATGGGGGCCGTGTGGCTCTGCATCAGGAAGCAGTCCGCACCGCGCGCGGACTCCTGGAAGCGGACGTAGATCTCGCCGTTGGCGAAGTCGAATGCCTTGGTCGGCACCAGGCCGACACCCAGTTGATGCGCGACTTCCTCGGCCAGCTCGGGGTGGGCGCGGCCGGAGAAGAGCATGAGCTTCTTCTCGCCGGTCGTCTTGATCCCGGTCACAGCACTGTCTCCTCAGAGGTGTTCTCTGGCCGCGGACAGGGTGATCGCGGGCCAGCCGAATGTGTGCACGTATCACGGTACGCCCAGTTCGGCGCACCTGTTTCCGGTCAGTTCTCGTAAGAACCCGTCAGCGGGCTTCGGAAGGCTTCTCGGCAGCTGCCGCCGCGGCCTGTGCCGCGGCGCTGCCGGGACGCTTGCGGGCCACCCAGCCCTCGATATTCCTTTGCTGGCCACGGGCGACGGCCAGCGACCCGGCGGGGACGTCCTTGGTGATCACGGAGCCCGCCGCCGTGTAGGCGCCGTCCCCGACCGTGACGGGAGCCACAAACATGTTGTCCGACCCCGTCTTGCAGTGGGAGCCGATGGTGGTGTGGTGCTTGGCCTCGCCGTCGTAGTTCACGAAGACGCTGGCCGCGCCGATGTTGGAGTAGTCGCCGATCGTGGCGTCGCCGACGTACGACAGGTGGGGGACCTTGGTGCCTTCGCCGATCGCCGCGTTCTTCATCTCCACGTACGTCCCGGCCTTGGACTTCGTGCCGAGCCGGGTGCCGGGGCGCAGATACGCGTACGGGCCGACCGACGCCTCGGCGCCGATCTCCGCACGGTCCGCGACCGTGTTGTCCACGCGGGCGCCGGCGCCCACGGCGGTGTCCTTGAGGCGGGTGTTGGGACCCACTTCCGCACCTTCCCCGAGATGGGTGGCGCCCAGCAGCTGGGTGCCCGGGTGGACCACTGCGTCTGGCTCGAAACTTACGGTGACGTCGACGAGGACGGACGTCGGGTCCACCACGGTGACGCCCGCCAACATCGCCTGCTCCAGCAGGCGCTGGTTCAGCAGCCGGCGCGCCTCCGCGAGCTGGACCCGGTTGTTGATGCCCAGGATCTCGCGGTGGTCGCCCGCCACGGAGGCGCCCACGCGGTGACCCGCCTCGCGCAGGATGCCCAGGACGTCGGTGAGGTATTCCTCGCCCTGGCTGTTGTTCGTGCGCACCTTGCCCAGCGCGTCCGCGAGCAGCTGCCCGTCGAAGGCGAACACCCCGGAGTTGATCTCCCGGACCGCCCGCTGCTCCGCCGTCGCGTCCTTGTGCTCCACGATCGCGGTCACCGCGCCGGTGGCCGCGTCGCGCACGATCCGCCCGTATCCGGTGGCGTCCGGGACCTCGGCCGTGAGTACCGTCACCGCGTTCCCGTCGGCGGCGTGGGTCGCGGCGAGGGCGGTCAGCGTGGCGCCGGACAGCAGCGGGGTGTCGCCGCAGACCACGACGACCGTGCCCGACACGCTCTGCCCCAGCTCCTCCAGCGCGATGCGCACCGCGTGTCCGGTGCCGTTCTGCTCGGCCTGGAAGGCGGTGCGGGTACCGGCGTATCGATCCGTCAGGTGGGCCCCGACCTGATCGGCGGCGTGGCCCACGACCACGACCAGGTGCTCCGGGTCCAGCTCGCGTGCCGCACTGACGACGTGTCCGACGAGGGATCGCCCGCAGATTTCATGCAGGACCTTGGGGGTCTTCGACTTCATGCGGGTGCCCTCACCCGCTGCGAGGACGACGACGGCTGCCGGGCGGTTGGCGCTCACGGGAATGCCCTTCGGCTTCGAGTGGTGGACATCCGAAGGATACCCAGGGCTCCTACCAGCGAAATGAGGGCGGGTCCGGACCGTCGCTGGTCAGGACCCGCCCTCGCGGTGCTCCCAGGGAAGGAATCGAACCCTCATTCAATGGACCAAAACCATTTGTCCTGCCATTAGACGACCTGGGAAGGCCGCTCGTGGTGATGCGGATCTCATGTCCGCGGATCACCGGAGCAGCCCCCACTATGCCGTACCGCCCGGCCCCGCCGCGACGGTGTTCGCTTGAGAGTCCGTACAGAAGAGCGAATCTCCGACGAAACTGCTGGGAATTCGGGTACGGGCCGCCCGTAGGCTGGAGGACATGACCACAACGGGGGCACACCAGGACGCCACGGGCGACACCACCCGTACCTGGCTGTGGTGGGGACGGCGGCGGAGCATCGCGCTGGACGTGGGGATCGGTCTCGCCTCCGCCGTCGAGTGCGCTGTCGAAGGGGCGTACTTCGCGGACCGCAGCGGCACCCCGACCGCCCTCGCGGTGGTCTTCGGACTCCTCGTCGGCTCCGTGCTCACCGTACGGCGCCGGTGGCCGATCGCGGTCGTCCTGGTGGCCGTCGCGATCACGCCCGCCCAGATGGGGTACCTGCTGACGGTCGTCGGCCTCTACACCCTCGCCGCGTCCGACGTGCCGCGCCGGATCATCGGCACGCTCACCGGCATGTCGCTGGTGGCCACGCTCGTCGTGGTCTACGTGGAGATGGAGAAGGACATCCGGGACATGCCCCGGGAGGAGTACGTCGACCCGGGCGCCTGGTTCATCCCCACGATGTCGGTCTTCGTCGCCGTCGCGATGACGCTGCCGCCGATCCTCTTCGGCCTCTACATCGGCGCGCGGCGCCGGCTCATGGAGAGCCTGCGCGAGCGCGCCGACAGCCTGGAGCAGGAGCTGTCCCTCCTCGCCGACCGGGCGGAGGAGCGGGCCGAGTGGGCGCGCACCGAGGAGCGCACCCGGATCGCGCGCGAGATGCACGACGTGGTGGCGCACCGCGTCAGTCTGATGGTCGTGCACGCGGCGGCGCTCCAGGCGGTCGCCCTCAAGGACCCCCAGAAGGCCGTGAAGAACGCGGCGCTCGTCGGCGACATGGGCCGCCAGGCGCTGACCGAGCTGCGCGAGATGCTCGGCGTGCTGCGGGCGGGCGCGGAGGGGGAGCGCAAGGCGGCGGTGCCGCTGGCCGCGGTGGGCGCGGCGGCTGCTGCGGCTGCTGCGGCGGCCGGGGCCGGGGACGGCGCCGGGAGCGCGAGCATCGCCGACGTGGAGGTGCTCGTCGGCCAGTCCCGGCAGGCGGGGATGGTCGTCGAGTTCGCCGTCCAGGGCGAGGTGCGGGAGTACGCGCCGGAGGTCGAGCAGACCGCGTTCCGCGTCGTCCAGGAGGCGCTGACGAACGTGCACAAGCACGCGGCGGGCGCGAAGGTCAGGGTGCGGCTGGCGCACCGCGACGCGGAGGTCGCGATGCAGGTGGAGAACGGCGCGCCGGACGCCGCGGACGGCGCCGCGCACGCCCCCGACCTCCCGAGCGGCGGCAACGGCCTGGTGGGCATGCGGGAGCGGGTGCTGGCGCTGGGCGGGGTGTTCGTGTCGGGCCCGACGGATGTGGGTGGCTTTCGCGTCTCGGCGGTCCTCCCGGCGAAGTAGCCTCCCGGCGGGAAGCGATCCCGGGTGCGGGTGGCCCGCGAAGCAGGCGCTCCGCCGCCCGGGGGACTCGCCGGACCTCTTGGCATGCTCGCCGTTGCTCCGCGAGTGCGTCGGCCTCTGCACCCCTGTGGTCGGTTGCTCGCGCAGTTCCCTCTCGGCCCCAGAGAGCCGGGGCCCAGCGCCCCTGACCCCACCGCCGTGACCCTGCGGGAGCGTCGATCTCCACCGGCCGGTGGTGGGCTTGTCGCGCAGTTCCGCCCCCTATGCCCGAAGGGCATGGGGGTACCCCCAGCGCCCCTAAACCCCCTGCCCTCGCCCCGTGGACAAGTGACGGGGGTAGCGAAACAGGGGCGCTGGGGGTACCCCCAGGCCCTCTGGGGCCGAGGGGGCGGAACTGCGCGAACAGCCACGAATTACCCGCGGAGGGCAGCGCTCTCGCAGAGCAACGGCGCGGATGCCAGGCGCGTCCAGGCCCTAGCTCGGGAGGGTGAGGCGGTGGGGCTGGTGGCCCAGGAGGAGGCTGGTGAGCGCGGCGTCGACGTCCGCGCCGAGGTACCAGTCTCCCGTGTGGTCCACGCTGTACACCCGGCCCTCCACGTCGATCGCCAGCACCGCCTGGTCCTCGCCCTCCACCCCCAGCGGTGCGATCTCCGTGTCCAGCGCGCGGCCCAGGTCCGAAAGGGTGCGGGCGAGGTGGAGGCCGTACAGGGGGTCCATGCGTATCTCCGGCGGCGGTGCGGTCTGCCGGCCGGGGCCGAGCGCCGCGATCCGCAGGCCGCCGAACTCCGCCCACGCCTCCACCGCCGCCGGGAAGACGACGTGCCGGTGACCGGCGGGGGAGGCGTACGCGCGCAGGGCGTCCGCCCAGTGCTCGGCGAGCTTGATGTCCCAGCGTCCGGGCTGCCAGCCCGCCTCCCGCAGCGCCGCGTCGACGCCGACCGGGAAGCGGGTGGTGCTGTGGTTCGCGTGGTGGTGGTTGCGGTCGTCGGACATGGTGGGCGGGTCAGCCGTTCTCGGGTGCGGTGGGGTCCACGGCTCGTACGCCGAAGTGGTCGAGCATCGCCGTGCAGGAGCGGCACGGCGGCGCGTAGGTGCCGTGCAGCGGGTCGCCGTCCTCCCGGATCCGGCGCGCCGTCACCTTCGCCTGCTTGAGCGCGCGTTTGGCCTCGCTGTACGTCAGCGGCTTGCGCTGCGCCCGCTTGGAGCGCTTGCCGTCCGCCGCGGACAGCTGTCGCGACAGCAGGATCGCCTCCGGGCAGCGCCCGGTGAACCGCTCGCGCTGCGCGCTGGTGAGGGTGTCCAGGAAGTCCTGGACGAGCGGGTGGAGCACGGGCGCCTGGTCGCCCTTGGCCGCGGTGGACGTCAGCGTCTGGCCGCGGACGGAGAGCGCCGCCGCGACCGTCGGCAGGATGCCGTCGCGGCGGTGGTGCAGAGCGGGCGCACGCGTTCCCTCGTCGCTGCTCCAGCTGAGACGAGGATCACCCGTGTCGCTCTTGGTATTCGGTTGCGCTGTGTGCATGGTGCGGTGGCCCCTCCCGTCCGCTCCCCCCGAGCAACGAACAGCCTGCCAAACGCCGTGCTGTAGGGGGAAGCTGGGGCGATGAAACGTGTCTGCCCGTGGCCGTTCGGTCACGCGGATGTGACGCGCCGTGACGGCGGGTGGCGGCCCCCGGCGCACGGGCGACGCCCGTGCGCCCACCCGCATAGGCTGTCCCGAACATTCGGAAGCCAGCAGGGGGCATAACCCATGACGACAGGTCGGCCAGGACCGGGAGCCGCGCCTCCCGGCCCCGGAGCCCAGGAGCCCGCCGCGGCGCCCGCAGCGCCGCCGAACGCGGCGTACGCCGGTCAGGTCGTGAACTTCCCGGATCCGGTACGGGCCGCCCGCCACCCCCGCGGGGTGCGCGTGGATGCCGACGGCTACCCGGACTTCTCGCCGTACGCCCGCGCCGCCGCGGAGATCGCCGACCCGCCCGAGGGCTTCGGCATCGACGAACTGCGCCTCACCGACTACGTGTCCGCGAACGCCGCGCTGCACGCCGAGGGCCACGAGCTGTGGGACACGGTCCCCGCCGTCGCCACCCCGCACGGCTGGACCTGGCACCACGTCCCCGGCACCCGCCGCCTCGAACTCGTCCCCGCCGAGGTCAAGGCGCTGCTGCGGCACCACGGCGGACTCGCCACCGCCGTCGTCAACCAGGACAAGCGCGGCACCCGCCCCCTCCAGGAGACCCGGCCCGCGCACTTCGGCCTGCCGCGCCGCGGCGTCGCCGTCAGCGAGCAGCAACTGCTCGGCGTGGAGGAGGACCTGGGCTACCGCCTCCCCGGCGCGTACCGCACCTTCCTCAAGGCCGCCGGCGGCTGCGCCCCGGTCGGCGCGGCGCTCGACCCGGAGCTGGGCCTCCTCGTCGACCAGCCGTTCTTCACGGTCCGCGACGAGGCCGCGGTCAACGACCTGGTGTACGCGAACAAGTGCCTGCGCGACCACCTGACCAAGGACTACCTCGGCGTCGCCTTCCTCCAGGGCGGCCTGCTCGCGGTCAAGGTCAGGGGCGAGGCCGTCGGCTCCGTCTGGTTCTGCCCGTACGACGACGGGCGCGACCGGGACGGCTGGCACGCCCAGGAGCGGGTGGAGCGGCTGCTGCTGCCCTGCGGCGACGACTTCGACGCGTTCCTCAAGCGGCTCGCGGGCAGTCCGCCCGAGTTGGAGACGGTGGCCGGGCTCATGGTGGACGGCGGTTTCGCACGGGCCGTGCCCGTGGCCGACGCGGTCGGCGCTGCCCGGGTGTTCGACGGATCGGATGGGGAGTGACGCTCCGATGGTGACCTTCGCGCAGGCGCAGGAGCGCGCGGAAGAGTGGGTCAACGGCGACGTGCCCGCGTACCAGCACCGCGAGGTGCAGGTGCGCGAGTTCGACCTCGGCTTCGTCGTCTGGGCGGAGGACCGCGAGGGCGGCGTCCGTTCCGACGACGGCGCGCAGCGGCTCGTCATCGCCCGCGACAGCGGCGAGGCCACGCTGTGGCCGGCGCTGCCGGTGGGCGAGGTGATCAGGCGGTACGAGGAGGAGTACGGGACGGCCGGGGACGCGCCGGCGCCCGCCGCGCCCGAACGGCCCCAGCGCATCGACCTGAACCAGACGTCCTTCCTGATCACGCCGCCGGAGTGGCTCCAGGAGGCCGCGGACCGCAGGGGCGCGTCGGACCGGCGCGAGGACGCGACGTCCGGCTCCGACGCCGCTTCCGGCGGTACGGCGGGGGGCCGCGATCCGTTCGTGCCCTCGTCGCCGTCGCCGTCTGCTGAACCTGCTGGTTCTGCTGGCACTTCCGACCGAGCCGACCGATCCGACCCATCCGACCGGGACGATCCCTTCGCGCCGGTCGGCTCGTCGGACGCCTCCCGGGGCGGCGGGTCCTGGCCCACGCCGAGCCATGGCGCTCCGGCCGCGGGTGCGGGCGCGGACGACGGGTCCGTACCGCTGCCGGCGACCGTGTTCGAGCCGCCGCTGGCCGGGGCGGACGCCGACGGGACGAACGCGGACGCGCCCACCGCGTACATGTCGGGCGGCAGCCAACTGCCCCCCACGGCGGTCGAGCGTCCGTTGCGGCCGGGACAGGACGTGTCCTCCGGTACGGGCGACGCGACGGGCGGCACGGCCGGCGGGCCAACGGGCAGCGCCGGCACGTCGGGTGGCATGGGTACGTCGGGTGGTGCCGGTACGTCCGGTGGCGCCGCCACGCCGGTGGGGTCCACGCCTCCGCCCGCCGCGCCCACGCCGCCCCCCTCCGTGCCGCCCACCCCGCCGCCGTCCGCACCGACGCCGCCACCGCCGGTCGGCGCGACCCCGCCGCCCGCTCCCTCGGCTCCTTCTCCGACGGGGCCCGGTGCGCCCGGTGCGCCCGCGGCCGGCTACCTGCCGACCCAACTGGTCTCCCAGGTCGGCCCGGACACCCCGCCGCCGGGACCGCCCGGTCCGCCCGCGCCTCCCGGTCCGCCCGGTACGCCCACGCCGCCGCCGTCCCACCCGTCGGTCGGCGGGGGAGTGCACCACGCGGCGACGATGCTCGCCGGCCCCAACCCGTTGGGTCCCGGCGCGCCCCCGCCGCCGGGTCCGCCGGGAGCGCCTGGCGCGGTGCGTCCTCCGGGGCCGCCCCCTGCGCCCGGTGCCACGCCGCCGCCCGGCCCGCCCCCGCCCGCACCCGGGGCGCCTGGTGCTCCCGGTGCGTACGGCTATCCGCAGCAGCCGACCCGGCCCACGGTCGGCCCCGGCTACCAGGCCGTGCTGCGCTACCGCGCGCCCGACGGCTCGGAGGCCCAGCTCATCCGCCGCAGCGCCCCCGGCACCCCGCACCCCGAGTGGCAGATCCTGCACGAGCTGCGGGCGCTGAACGTGCCCCCGTCGCAGGTGCTGGAGCTGCACACGGAGCTGGAGTCCTGCGAGCTGCCCGGCGGCTACTGCGCCCGGATGATCCGCGAGACCTGGCCGCAGGCACGGATCACCAACATCGCCCCGTACGGCACCGACCACGCCGGTCGCCAGCAGGGCATGCAGCAGCTCATCACCCACCAGGGCGAGCTGCACCAGGTCGCGGACGGGCCGGCGCGCCCGGCGCCGGTGCGCGCCCCGCTGCCGCAGGTGCAGCCGGCGCCCGCGGTGCCGCCGCAGGGCCTGGCGCAGGAGCTGGCGAACGCCTTCGGGCCGCACGGCATCTGCCGGTTCGACCAGCGGGCGGTGTCGCGCCAGGGCGTGCCGGAGGTGGTCGCCACCACCCTCGTGTACGCGGGCGTGCCGATCGACTTCAACCCGTTCTTCTGGGCGCAGCCGGCCCAGCCCGTCATCCCGACGCTGGCCGAACTGGCGCTCCAGCGGCAGGTGCAGCCGGCCGCGGACGCCTCCTCGTACCTGGTCGTCGGCAGTGACTTCGGCCGGGCGATCTGCGTGCAGTACGGGACGGCGAACATCGTCGCCGTCCCGGTGGAGGCGCCGGCGGACGGCCGGCCGGTGACGCCGCAGTTCGTGAACTCGGGGCTGCCCGAGTTCGTGCGCTGCATGGCGCTGCTGGGGCACATGTGGCGGCTGCGGTACGGGCTGAACCCGGAGCAGGCGGGCCGGTGGACGGTCGACTTCCAGGCGTACCTGGCCGCGCTCGACCCGGCGGCGCTCGCCTCCCCGGAGAGCTGGTGGTCCGTCCTGCTGGAACAGATGTGGGACGGGTTGTTGTAGCGCGGTGCTCTAGTAGTGCTTCGTTAGGTTCTGTGTCTGGTTCGGTTGTGGGGTAGGGGTCGGTTGCAGGTGGTGCAGGTGCCGGTCCAGCCCTTGAGGAGGTG
>NZ_JBEZNF010000021.1:0-176512 GCF_040653095.1 Streptomyces sp. NPDC048057 | reverse complement strand
GAGCAGAGCGAACACCGACCCCGCCGGAATCGACAGGTCGATCCCGTCGAGAACCGTCTTGTCCCCGTACGACTTGCGCAAACCGACGGCGGAGATGGCGGCGGGTGCGTGCGCACCGCCGTTCAGACTGGGCGTGGGCATGACAGAAGAAGGCATGGAGCCCTCCGTTCGGAGGCCGAAGTGACAGTGGTGGTGGGGCGGTGCTGAAGACTGGTGGCGCTCAGGCGCTGCTGCGCGGGCGGGGCGCGCCCCGGGGCGCTCAGGCCCTGGCGCGCAGGATGTCGATGCTGCCGTACCGGGTCCGGGCGCGGACCTCGACGGTCTCCTCGGTCTTCTTCGGGCTGTCGGACACCGTGAGCGTGTTCCTGACCTGCCCGGAGTCCGAGGTGACGTCGAGCCAGGCGGCCGTGCCCTCGCGGACGCCGACCTCGATGGAGCCGTACGAGGTCTCCAACTGGACGGTGCCGCGGGCCACGTCGGCGACGCGCAGGGTGCCGTGTGCGGTGGTGGCGGCGACCGAACCCTCGGCGCGGGCGATGTCGATGTCGCCGTTGGCGCCGCGCACCCGCAGGTCACCGCCGACGGTGCCGACGATCGTGGTGCCGTGCGAGTTCTTCAGGACGCCGGTGCCGTCGATGCTGCCGACGCGCAGGCTGCCGGTGCTGGTGGAGACCTCGGCCGGGCCCTCGACGCGGTCCACGGTGATCGAGCCGTGCGACGCGGTCAGGTACAGCGGACCGGTGGTGTCGAGGCGGACGTCGCCGGACGAGGTCTTCACCCGGACCTCGCCGAGCCGGCCCTCGCCGAAGACCTGGGTCCAGGCGCCGGTCAGCTCGACGCGCGAGCCCTCGGGCAGGTCGACCGTCACGTCGACGGTGCCGGTGCGCCCGACCAGGTAGCGCTGCCTCGGCGTCCGGATCGTCAGGGTGCCGTTCGCGAAGGAGACCTCGGTCTGCTCGGCGGCCCGCACGTCCAGGTCCTTCTTCGGCTCGCGGGGCGCCACCGCGACGACGGTGTCCGGGCGGACGCCCGCGGCGAACCGGATGGAGCCGGACTCCACATGGGCGACGGTCGAGATCGGTTCGGGGGTGTCGAAAGAAGGCATGGCTGTCCCGTCCTCTTGGCTCTCTGGGGCGTCCCCGCTGGTGGGACGTGGTGTGGATGAAGTGGTGCGGGTACGGCGCGTGCGGCGTCAGCGCACCCAGCCGGTGATGCTCTGTCCGAAGCTCTGGGTCCTGCGGGGCGCACGCGGCTGGGGCTGTGCGGCGCCGCCGTCGACCGCGGCCGACACGGCCCGCACCAGCCACGCGTTGACCGACAGGCCCTCGCGGCTCGCGGCCTCCTCGGCGCGCGCCTTGAGGTGCGCCGGCAGCCGCAGGTTGATCCGGGCGGTGCCGCCCTCGTCGCCGTCGACCGGGGCCGCGGGCCTGAGCGGTTCGGCGGGTGCGGCGGTCGCTTCCGCCGAGCCGTCGTGGGGGCCGGGCGGCAGCGACACCACGAAGTCGGGGTCGAGTCCACGCAGCCGTACGTCGACCGAGCCGGGGGCGAGTTCGCGGGTGATCTCGTCCATGGCGGCGGAGAGCACGTTCAGCATGGTCAGTCGGGTCGCGGACTCCAGGGGAGCAGTGAGCCGCTCGGCCAGCTCGCGGGCTTCGCCCCCACCGGCTTCGGCGGCCACCGCGAGTTCGCGGCGGAGGTTGTCGACATACGGGGTGAGGTCCATGACGTCATCATGGCATCACTTGTGGTGCCACTGCAAGCCCTGTTTGGCTCCACTCGGTGAAATGCCAGGTCAGAGGCGATATTTTCGGGGGCGCCAAGGGTGCTCATGCCGGGTTGCGAGGGTGTGGTGCTGCCACATGGCATCGCTTGGTGCCATGTGGCAGCACCGATGTGCCGTGATGATGTTGGACGGCACCCAGCGGTGCCAGGTGCGTCAGTCGTCCAGCACCGTCAGATCGACCCCGGCCAGCCGGTCCGGCCCGCTGAGCGCGTCGATCTCCATGACCTTCCCGTCCGCGATCGTGAAGGCCAGCACCGAGAACGGCGTCCCGTTCCGGTCGTACGACACGAAGCCCGCCGCCCCGTTGACGAGCGCCGGTCGCGTCGACCCCGCCAGTCGGCTGTACGTGATGGCGCTGCCGGCCACCGCGTCGGCGCCCCGCACCACCTCGCCCGGCCGCAGCGCGCCCCAGTCCGTGCGCACCACCACGTCCGGGTCCAGGATCGCCAGCAGCCCGGCGAAGTCCCCGCCGCGCGCCGCCGTGAGGAAGGCGTCCACGACCGCCCGCTGTCGCGCCAGGTCGGCATCGGGCGCCGGGGTGCCCTGCACCCGGCGCCGCGCCCGGCTGGCGAGCTGACGGGTCGCCGCCGGTGTGCGCCCCACGATCGGCGCGATCTCGTCGAACGGCACCGCGAACAGGTCGTGCAGCACGAAGGCCAGCCGCTCGGCCGGCGCCAGCGTCTCCAGGACCACCAGCAGCGCCAGCCCGACCGAGTCCGCCAGCACCGCCTCCTGCTCGGGGCCCCGCGGCTCCGCACGGCTGACCACCGGGTCCGGGAGGCGGACGCCGAGCGGCTCCTCGGCCCGCTGGTTGCGCGAGCGGAGCATGTTCAGACAGACCCGGCCCACGATCGTGGTCAGCCAGCCGCCCAGGTTCTCCACGTCGTCCGCGCCGTGCCGACCGACCCGGAGCCACGCCTCCTGGACGGCGTCGTCGGCCTCGCTGGTCGAGCCGAGCATCCGGTAGGCGACCGCGTGCAGGTGCCCGCGGTGCGCCTCGAAGCGGTCGGCCAGGAAGTCCTTCTCGTCCATCGGTCGCACTCCTCCTCGTGTCGTGTCAGTGAGGTGACCCGTCGAGCGCGATCGATGTGACACCCGGTGCAGATCCTGCACGTACGGGCGGACGGCGCGGCACCCTAACCCCTCCGATCCGGTTCCGGGACCCGGAGGGGGCCGATCGGGTGGTGTTCATCGGAAGAACCGCTTAGCAGCTGCGTCGGTCCCCCGCAACACGAGATGCGTACACATCATGAGAAAGGTATGTAGATCGCCCAACCCGAAAGTGCGTCACCCAACACCCGAAAGCGAGGGGTCATGGCCGCCCTGAAGGTCAGAAACCTGTGGACCGCGTTCCTCACCGCGCTGGTCGCACTGTTCGCGTCGCTGGGGCTCACCAGCGCCGCCGCCGCGAACGGCGCCGAGTCGGCCGCCGTTCCCACCCCGGACGAGCCCGCCCGCCCGGCGCAGGACACGGCGTCCGCCGCCGGTGACGCCGCACCCAGCGGCACAGGGGGCGCAGGGGACACAGCCGTCCACGCCGAACGGAGCGGAGCCGTCGGCGGCTCACCGCGCCGCGAGAGGGAGCGCGAACGCGAACGCGAGCGCGCGCAGCAGGCCGAGCGCGACCGTGCCGTACGGTCCCTGTTGCCGCTGCTGCTGCCCGCCCAGCACTCGCCCTGGCACGCCGAGGCGCGCGAGCGGTCCCTGCCGCCCACGATCAAGCAGCGCATCCGCGCCGAGGCGCACGGCTCGTCCCCGTCCGTCCGCAAGCTGTCCGTGTACGACACCGGCGGCGAGCCGGTGGCCCCGGAGGCGACGGCGGTCGCGGACCGGTCCCTGCACGCGGGCGAAGCGGTCACCACCGACCGGACGGCGGTCCCCGCGGCCCGGTCCTCCTTCACCACTGCGGCGTGAAGCGCCGGGAGCCGCGTGCACAGCAGCTTCCCGGCGCCCCTGAAGACGTACGTCGTACGGCGCGTCCCGCACCCCTAGCCGTCGTCCGCAGTCGCAGTCGCAGTCGCAGCCGCAGCCGCAGCCGCAGTCACAGCTTCAGCCACGGCCGCAGCCACAGTCAGCGGCCCGGACCACCCTCGTCGCGGTCAGCGGCGTCCGCATCGGCCTGCTTGGCCCGCACCTCGGGATCCAGCGCCTCCGGACTCCCGTCGACGGACGACAGCGGATCGCGTCCCGGCACCTCCGTCGCCGCGGGCGGTTCCACCAGCCAGTCGGGATTGGCCTGCCGGTCCCACCACTTCCACGCGGCGAAGGCTCCGACAGCCACCACGCCCACGACCGCGAGACCCTTGACGAGGCGGCCGGCCTTCACCCGCCGCTCGTGCTTGCGCACCAGCTTCTGAATCTCCTTGGCCGTCACCCCGCCGCGCAGCGCGGCGAGAGCGGCGCTTGACCTCACCGCGGCTTCCTCCCGTACGGGCTGGGCCGCGGACACCACGTGCTCGATGCGCGGCTTGCCGTAGTCCACCGCCTGACGAGCGGCCTTCCGGGCCTGCCCGGCCGCCTTGTGCGCGGCCTCGTCCACCTTGGGCGGCACGTGCGGCGCCACATGGGCGTCGTATTGGACCCGGGCCTGCGCGGCTGCCTGCTGAGCGGCCTTCGAGACCTTCGGTGCGATCCGCACGCGGGCTTCGTGTGCGTAGTGAGCGGCCTGGTCCCGGGCCGTACCGGCGTATGGCGCCACCACGTCCGCGGCGTGCAGCACGCTGCCCTTGGCCGTTTCGGTCGCGGCGCGCACGCTCTCCATGCGGGTCACGGAAACCTCCTCCTCGGTGGCGTTCTCCTGGGTCCGACCGCACGATCCGGCCGACCCTGGTTCGGTGCATTTCGCCTTTCCGCCTGCGGGGAAATCATGCCTCCCGGCGCTTGCCTCGGCATGCGGTGCGGGCATCCGGGTCATACGTCCCACTGTCGGACGGTTCGTCCGCGTACGTCCACGGCCGGTTTTGTCCCCCGGCCCTGCTTCCGTGCGAGGATCGGGGGCGTTCCGAGACGACTGATGACCTACCGGAAGGCAGGACCGTGGCTGAGCAGCTTTACGCCACCCTGAAGACCAACCAAGGCGACATCGAGATCCGGCTGCTGCCGAACCACGCGCCGAAGACGGTCAAGAACTTCGTCGAACTCGCCCAGGGCGAGCGCCAGTGGACCAACCCGGAGACGGGTCAGCCGTCCACGGACCGGCTGTACGACGGCACGGTCTTCCACCGGGTGATCAGCGGCTTCATGATCCAGGGCGGCGACCCGCTGGGCAACGGCACCGGTGGCCCGGGCTACAAGTTCGGCGACGAGTTCCACCCGGAGCTCTCCTTCAACAAGCCGTACCTGCTGGCCATGGCGAACGCCGGCCCGGGCACCAACGGCTCCCAGTTCTTCATCACCGTGTCGCCCACCACCTGGCTGACCGGCAAGCACACCATCTTCGGCGAGGTCACCAACGACGCCAGCAAGAAGGTCGTGGACGTGATCGCGGGCGCCCAGACCAACCCGCGCACCGACCGTCCGGTGCAGGACGTGGTGATCGAGTCCGTGGTGATCGAGACCCGCGAGGGCTGATCCCCCCGCTGGCGTCCCCCGCCGGCACCACCACCGCCGGCCCGCCGGCCGGCCCCATCGCCGCGGTTGCCTGCGACCGCGGGCGGTACGGGAACAAATGCGCCCCGCCCATCCGTCTGGTGGATGGGCGGGGCGGTGTGTTCTGCCCCGGGTGCCGGGGCAGACGGTGCGAAGACGGGTGCGAAGACGGGTGCGCGGAGGGAGCCGGACGCGCGGAGGGAGCCGGACGCGCGGGTCCGGGCAGCAGCGTGGGAAGCAGCGGGAAGCAGAGACCCAGGATGTCGAGGGAATTCATGGACCAGGCGCCAGACAGTCCGCGCGAGTCACCGGGCGCGCACGGCCTGCCCAGCTGCTACCGCCACCCCGGCCGCGAGACGGGCATAAGCTGCACGCGCTGCGAGCGGCCGATCTGCCCCGAGTGCATGATCAGCGCCTCCGTGGGCTTCCAGTGCCCCGAGTGCGTGCGCACCGGCTCCGGCACGGGACACGGCCCCGCGGCCAATCAGCCGCGCACGATCGCCGGCGGCACCGTCGTCGACGACTTCCTGGTCACGAAGGTCCTGATCGGGATCAACCTCGCCGTCTTCGTCGCGGTCCTGGCCCTCGGCGACAGATTCGTCGACGAGCTGTCCCTGATCGGCTACGCGTACAACCCCCAGCTCGGGGAGGTCGTCGGCCTCGCCGACGGCGAGTGGTACCGCCTGGTGACCTCGATGTTCCTGCACCAGGAGCTCTCCCACATCGCGTTCAACATGCTGGCGCTGTGGTTCCTGGGACGGATGGTGGAGCCGGCGCTCGGCCGCGGGCGCTTCCTCGCCCTCTATCTGCTCTCGGGGCTCGGCGGCGACGTCTTCGTCTATCTGCTGAACGCCCCGAACCAAGCCACGATCGGCGCCTCGGGGGCCATTTTCGGACTCGTCGGCGCCTTCGCCGTGCTGCTGCGGCGGATGAAGCTCGACATGGGCCCGGTCGTCCTGATCATCCTCTTCAGCGTGGTGCTGACCTTCGTGCGACCGGGGGAGATCTCCTGGCAGGCGCACCTCGGCGGGCTGCTGACGGGCGGGCTGCTCGCCCTGGGGATGGTGTACGCGCCGCGGGAGCGCCGGACGCTGGTGCAGGTGGCGGTCGTGGCGGCGGTGACGATCGCGATCGTGGCGGCGCTGGTCGCCCGCACCGCGTACCTCACCTGAGGACCGTCCCGTAGCACGTCCGAGCACGTCGAGGGCCTGTGGACCTGGTGATCCGCAGGCCCTTCCCCATGGTTGTCCACAGCGAGTGGCGGATCCTGTGCACGTCGTGGGGAAAGAGTGCGCCCCTCGTCCCCGACACCGGTCGAACAGCTGTCGACCCAGTGGGGACAAGGGGCGTGGACGGACTTCGCGCAGGTCACCAGAGTGGCGCAGCGCCAGTCATCCAGTCACACCAGCGTCAACATCCTGAAGGTTATCCACAGATCGTCTGACCTTTTCCCCACTGTGGACAACCTTGTGGACAAAGCTGTGGACGATCACTTCCACTGGGTGGAGACGCCGAAGCCGGCGGCGATGAAGCCGAAGCCCACGACGATGTTCCAGTTGCTGAGGCTCTCGATCGGCAGGTCCCCGTCAGTCACGTAGAAGAGGACGATCCAGACCAGCCCGATCAAGAACAGGGCCAGCATGACCGGAGCCACCCAGCTGCGGTTCGTCAGCTTGATGCTCGTCGCCTGCTTGGTGTTCGGCGGGGTGTAGTCGGCCTTCTTGCGGATCCGTGACTTCGGCACGAGGGACTCTCCTGTCGATGCGCTGCGTGACCGCGCAGGGAACTTGGCTGGCTGGCGCCGAGGGCCGGAGCGACGGGGACCACTACCACCCTCGGGGCGTCCGTTAGCGTAGTGCTTCCGCGGCGCCTGGTGAGATAAGGGTACGCTGAGCAATTCTGCCAAGGCAGGGGGTGGGGAGCGCGATGACGGCCGGCCGCCGCATCACGGGCAGGGCGCTGACCGCCTCGGTCTTCGCCCTCGCCGGCGTGATCTTCGTGACGAGCTTCAACACGGCGAAGGGCACCGACCTCCGTACGGATGACTCCCTGCTGAAGCTCTCCGACCTGATCCAGCAGCGCAGCGACCGCAACGGCGAGCTGGACGAGTCCACCGGGAAGCTCCGGGACGACGTCGACGCCCTCGCCCGGCGCGACGACGGGTACACCCACGCGGAGAACGAGAAGTTCGACGCCCTCCAGAAGGCGTCCGGCACCGAGCGGGTCGGCGGCGACGCCCTGACCGTCACCCTCAACGACGCCCCGCCCGACGCCCGGGCCGCGCCCGGCTACCCCGAGCCGCAGGCCAACGACCTGGTGATCCACCAGCAGGACCTCCAGGCCGTGGTGAACGCGCTGTGGGCCGGCGGCGCCCGCGGCATCCAGGTCATGGACCAACGGCTGATCTCCACCAGCGCGGTGCGCTGCGTGGGCAACACCCTGATCCTCCAGGGCCGCGTCTACTCGCCGCCGTACAAGATCACCGCCGTGGGGGACCAGAAGCGGCTGCGCGCCGCCCTGGACCGTTCGACCGCGATCCAGAACTACCAGCTGTACGTCCAGGCGTACGGCCTGGGCTGGAAAGTGGACCAGCGCAAGGCAGTGACTCTTCCGGGGTACTCGGGCACAGTGGATCTCCATTACGCGAAGCCCGTTCCGTAGCGGGGCGCGCAGCCGGTGCGGCGGCGGTGCCCACGTCGTCAGGGGGCCCGGTGTCGGTGCGTCTGGTCGTCCGCAGCTTCAGCGAGCTGTGCATCACCGTCGGCACGGTCGTCGTGCTGTTCGTGGTGTACGTCCTGTACTGGACCGGGGTGAAGGCCGCGGACGCCGCGGACGGACAGCTCGACCGGCTCCAGGAGCAGTGGTCGCAAGGGGCGCTCCGGCCGCCAGCGGCCCCGCCGGCGGCCGGAGCGCCCGACGCGGCCCCGGCGCCGAAGGATCCGCCGCCCGCCGCCGCGTACCGCCCCGGCAAGCCCTTCGCCGTCATGTACGTCCCCCGGTTCGGCGCGGACTGGGACTGGCCGGTGCTCGAAGGCACCGCGGTCGGCACCCTCAAGAAGGGCCTCGGTCACTACGCCGGCACCGCCGCGCTCGGCGCGGTCGGCAACTTCTCCGTCGCCGGCCACCGCCGCACCTACGGTGATCCCTTCAAGGACTTCCCGCGGCTGCGGCCCGGTGACCCGGTCGTGGTCACGGACGGCACGACCTGGTTCACGTAC
Organism: Streptomyces sp. NPDC048057; assembly: GCF_040653095.1. Lineage (NCBI taxonomy): Bacteria > Bacillati > Actinomycetota > Actinomycetes > Kitasatosporales > Streptomycetaceae > Streptomyces > Streptomyces sp. NPDC048057. Next base: position 167,923 of record NZ_JBEZNF010000021.1, on the reverse strand, counting down.
CGCATCGCCAGAAAGCCCTTCAAGACGGTCCCGACCGACGTCGGAGTGGTCGATCCCGTTCCGAAGAAGTCACCTTTCGAACAACCCGGGCGCTATCTGACCCTGACGACGTGTGATCCGGAGTGGGGCAGCAGCCACCGGCTGATCGCGTGGGCCCGGCTGGACGCCACGCAGCCTGTGACGCAGGGCAAACCGGAAGCTCTGCGCAGCTGACCCGGCGGACCCCGCCGCCCCGTAGTCTGGAGCGGTACCGAGAAACGGAAAGGGACGGCAATGTACGGCTGGATCTGGCGGCATCTGCCGGGCAACGCATGGGTGCGTGCGCTCATCTCGCTCGTCCTGGTCCTCGGAATCGTCTACCTGCTGTTCCAGTACGTCTTTCCGTGGGCGGAGCCGCTGCTTCCGTTCAACGACGTGACGGTCGACGGGGCGGGCGGCGGCACCGACACCGGGTCCGGTGCTGGTGTCGGCGCCGGCACCGACTCCGGCGCCGACCCCGAGGAAGGGATCCGATGAGCGAGCCGAGCGCCCGCATCCTGGTCGTCGACAACTACGACAGCTTCGTCTTCAACCTGGTCCAGTACCTGTACCAGCTCGGGGCGGAGTGCGAGGTCGTGCGGAACGACGAGGTCGCGCTCTCCCACGCACAGGACGGCTTCCACGGCGTCCTGCTCTCCCCCGGCCCCGGCACCCCCGAGGAGGCCGGCTCTTGCGTGGACATGGTCCGCCACTGCGCCGCCACGGGCGTGCCCGTCTTCGGCGTGTGCCTGGGGATGCAGTCGATGGCGGTGGCGTACGGCGGCGTGGTCGACCGCGCCCCCGAGCTGCTGCACGGCAAGACGTCGCCGGTCGTCCACGAGGGCAAGGGCGTCTTCGCCGGGCTGCCCTCGCCCTTCACCGCCACCCGCTACCACTCGCTGGCCGCGGAACCCGCCGACCTGCCGGACGTCCTGGAGGTCACCGCGCGCACCGCGGACGGCACCATCATGGGGCTGCGCCACCGCGAGCTGGCCGTGGAGGGCGTGCAGTTCCACCCCGAGTCCGTCCTCACCGAGCACGGTCACCTGATGCTGGCCAACTGGCTGGCGCAGTGCGGTGACACCGGTGCGGTCGAGCGTTCGGCGGGCCTGGCGCCGGTGGTGGGCAAGGCCGTGGCGTGACCGGGCGGGAGCCCGCGTCCGACGGCGGTGCGGGTGCGGGGGCGTCTCCCTGGTTCAGGGAGCAGACTCCGCGCCCGACGGCCCGCCGCCGCCGCGGACCTGATGACCAGGGCCCGCCGCCGGGCCCCGGGCCCGTACCGCCGTACGACTCCGGCCGCACGCAGGACGCGTACGGCACGCCCCCGCGGGCGGGCCGCCACGCCCGGCAGCCCGCCGCGCCGGAGCCCGTCCTCGACGGCGTGCCGACGCAGCCGACCCCGCCCGCGGCCGGCGCGGAAACCCACGTCCTGCCCGTCTTCGACGGCGAGAGACCCGGCGGCGGTGGAGACGACACCCACCTCCTGCCGGTCTTCGACGGCAGCGACGAGGTGGCCGCGGCCGGGACCGCTGCCGGGCCGGTGGGCCCGGGGCGGGCCGAGCGGCGCAGGGCGGCGGCAGCCGCTGCCGCGTCCGAAGCCGGCGCGGCGGCCGGCGTCGCAGACGGCGCCGACGGGGCGGTGCCCCCGCCCGGTCCCGGCCGGGCCGCGCGCCGCAAGGCCGCAGCCGCCGCGGCCAAGGGACGGGGCGGACGACGGAAGCCCCCGCCGGCCGCCGGTGCCACGGCCGCCGAGGCCCCCGACCGCCCCCTGACCCGCGTCGAGGCCCGGCGCGCCGCCCGCGCGGCCAAGGACAGCCCGGCCGTGATCGCCAGCCGCGCCATGGGCGAACTCTTCATCACCTGCGGCGTGCTGATGCTGCTCTTCGTGACGTACCAGCTGTGGTGGACCAACGTCCGCGCCGGCATGGAGGTCAGCAAGGAGAAGGACCGCATAGCGCAGAGCTTCAAGGACGAGGAGCGGGCCGCGGGCGCCTTCAAACCGGGCGAGGGCTTCGCCATCATGTACATCCCCAAGCTGGACGTCGTCGTGCCGGTGGCCGAGACCATAGACAAGGAGAAGGTCCTCGACCGGGGGATGGTCGGGCACTACGCCGAGGGCAAGTTGAAGACGGCGATGCCCTCCGACACCACGGGCAACTTCGCCGTCGCGGGTCACCGCAACACCCACGGTGAACCGTTCCGCTACATCAACCGCCTCAAGCCCGGCGACCCGATCGTGGTCGAGACCCGCGACGCGTACTACACGTACGAGATGGCGAGCATCCTGCCGCAGACGGCACCGTCCAACATCTCCGTGCTCGACCCGGTGCCCCGCGGCTCCGGGTTCGACGGACCCGGTCGCTACCTCACCATGACCACCTGCACCCCGGAGTTCACGAGTACCTATCGGATGATCGTGTGGGGCAAGATGGTGGAGGAAAGGCCGCGCAGCAAGGGCAAACCCGACGCGCTCGTGGGCTGAGACGACGAGCGGGACGGACCGGTGATCCAACGCCGGAGGACCGGACCACTTCGAGACGGGAACGGTGCAGTGACACGTGCGCGCAGCCGGATCGCCGGCGCCATCAGCGTCTTCGGCGAACTGCTGATCACGGCAGGCGTGGTGCTCGGGCTCTTCGTCGTCTACTCCCTGTGGTGGACCAACGTCCTCGCCGACCGCGAGGCCGCCCGCCAGGGCAACGAGGTGCGGGACGGCTGGAAGGACCGCGCCGTGCCGCCCGGCATCGACACCAAGGACGGCATCGGCTTCCTCCACGTGCCCGCCATGAAGGGCGACGAGGTGCTGGTGAAGCGGGGCACCGACCCCGAGGAGCTGAACGACGGCATCGCCGGCTACTACACCAAGCCGGTCAAGTCGGCGCTGCCCTGGGACGCCAAGGGGAACTTCTCCCTCGCGGCGCACCGCGACGGCCACGGCGCCAAGTTCCACAACATCCACAAGATCAAGACGGGTGACCCGATCGTCTTCGAGACCCGGGACACCTGGTACGTCTACAAGGTCTACAAGACGCTGCCGAAGACGTCGAAGTACAACGTCGACGTGCTCGACGCGGTGCCGAAGGAGTCCGGGAAGAAGCAGCCGGGCCGCTTCATCACATTGACGACCTGCACGCCGATCCTCACCTCCGACTACCGCTACATCGTCTGGGGCGAGTTGGTGCGCGAGGTGAAGGTCGACAAGGACCGCACCAAGCCGGCCGAGCTGCGCTGAGTCCGCGGAGCCCGAACGCGAAGGGGCCCCGGCACCCTCGAAGGGTGCCGGGGCCTCCTGCGTCACGGACGCCCGGCGGTGCGCTGCGGATCAGTCGCTGTCCCGCCCGTTTCCGTTGTCCCCGCCGATTCCGCCCTGCGTACGGACGTTGATCCGGTCGCCCTGCTTGGCCTGCGCGCCCAGCTTCGGGTTCTGGTCGACGATGATCGCGTTGTCGTCCTTCGGGCCGTCGATGTCACCGAGTTCGAGCCCCTGCTGCGCCAGGGCGGCCCTGGCCTGCCCCACCGTCTGCATGAACAGCATCGGCACCTGGACCGGCTGCTGCGTCTGCTGCGGGCCCTTGGAGACCTTCAGCTTCACGGTCGAGTTCGCCGCCGCCTTGCCGCCGTTCGGGGTCTGCTCCACGACCTGGTTCGCCGGCTGCTCCGAGTCCACCATCTCCGTGGACACCTGGAAGCCCGCGGCCGTGAGCTGCTGTTGCGCGAGGGCGAGCTGGCGGCCGACCACGGGCGGCACGTCCATCTGCGCCTGGCGCGCCACCGTGATGGTCACCGTGGAGTTCTGCTCGGCCTCGGTGTTGCCGTCCGGCTTCTGGGAGATGACCTTCCCGGACTCGACCTCGGACGACTCCTCCGTCTTCACCTCGACCTTGAAGCCCTTGCGGGTCAGCGCTTCCTTGGCGTTCTGCTCGGACTTCTCCGTGACGTCCGGGACCTCGACCTTCGGCGCGCCCTCGGAGACGACGACCTGGATCGTGTCGTCCTTCTTCATCTTTCCGGAGTCGGGCGTCTGCGAGCAGATCTGCCCCTTGGGCTGGTCACAGCGCTCCGTACCGGACTGCGCGACCTTCACCCCGGCGTTGGTCGCCGAGCCCTGCGCCTGCTCCATGGTCTGGCCGACCAGGGTGGGCACGGTCACCTCGTCCTGGGTGCTGTCCTTGCCGTCGAAGAAGGACTTGCCGATCAGGATCGCGCCCACGAGCACCAGCACCGCGGCGACCACGAGCAGGATCGTCGAGGTGTTCGACTTCTTCTGCTGGCGGCGCCGGTCGGGCCGGTCGTCGTAGCCGTAGCCGCCGTCGTCCGGGTTCATCGGCGGCAGCATGGAGGTCTGGGCCGCTGCCGGGTCGGCCTGCCGCAGCGCCGTCGTCTGCTGGTCCTGCGAGCCGTACCCGCCGCCGTAGCCGGCCGCGCCGAGCGCCGCCGTGGCCGCCACCGGCTGCCCGTCCAGGCAGGCATCGATGTCCGCGCGCATCTCGTCGGCGGACTGGTAGCGGTAGTCGGGGTCCTTGACCAGGGCCCGCAGGACGATGGCGTCCATCTCGGGCGTGATCTCGGGGTCGAAGTTGGAGGGCGGCTGCGGCTCCTCCCGTACGTGCTGGTACGCCACGGCCACCGGCGAGTCGCCGATGAACGGCGGGCGCACGGTGAGCAGTTCGTACAGCAGACAGCCGGTGGAGTACAGGTCGGAGCGGGCGTCGACCTGCTCGCCCTTGGCCTGCTCGGGGGAGAGGTACTGCGCGGTGCCGATGACGGCGGCGGTCTGGGTCATCGTCATGCCCGCGTCGCCCATGGCGCGCGCGATGCCGAAGTCCATCACCTTGACCTGACCGGTGCGCGTCAGCATGACGTTCGCCGGTTTGATGTCGCGGTGGACGATGCCGTTGCGGTGCGAGTACTCCAGCGCCTGGAGGATGCCGGTGGTCATCTCCAGGGTGCGCTCGGGCAGCAGTCTGCGCCCGGAGTGCAGCAGTTCCCTGAGCGTGGAGCCGTCGACGTACTCCATCACGATGTACGGGATCGAGACCCCGTCGACGTAGTCCTCACCGGTGTCGTACACCGCGACGATCGCCGGATGGTTGAGTGAGGCGGCCGACTGGGCCTCCCGGCGGAACCGGGCCTGGAAGGACGGATCACGGGCGAGATCGGCCCGCAGCGTCTTCACGGCGACGGTGCGACCGAGCCGGTTGTCGTGGGCGAGGTAGACCTCCGCCATGCCACCGCGGCCGATCACCGAGCCCAGTTCGTACCGGCCGCCGAGGCGACGCGGCTCTTCCATAACTGTTCCAGCCCTCTCCGTCACTCCCCGCCGCACCCGTGTCTGGTCGGCGGTGTGCTGCTCGCGCCTACGCTACCGGGCCCCCACCACCCGATCGGCCCGCGACGGCCACCTGATATCCGACCGGTATACCGCCGTGCAGGTTCCCCGGGCGGAGGTGACCTGCGTCACGCGCCGCGGGTCCGGGGGGTCGGCAGCTCATCGCTTGCTGTCCACGACCGCCTTCATCACGGCCTTGGCGATCGGTGCGGCGAGGCCGCCGCCCGAGATGTTCTCGCGCTCGGCACCGCTGTCCTCGACGACCACGGCGACCGCGACGGGGGAACCGTCGCCCGTCTTGGCGTACGAGATGAACCACGCGTACGGGTTCTTGGCGTTGTTCTCACCGTGCTGGGCGGTACCGGTCTTGCCGCCGACCTTGACGCCGCCGCCGAGCGCCGCCTTCTTGCCGCCGCCGTTCTCGACGACGTTCTCCATCATCTGCTGGAGCAGCTGGGCGTTCTCGCCGGAGAGCGGACGGCTCATCTCCTGCGGCTTGGTCTTGGAGATCACGTCGAGATTGGGCGCCACGAGCTGGTCGACCATGTACGGCTTCATCAGCTTGCCGTCGTTGGCGATCGCGGCGGCCACCATCGCCATCTGGAGCGGGGTCGTCGCGGTGTCGAACTGGCCGATGGACGACAGGGCGTTGCCCGGCCGGTCCATGGTCTCGTTGTAGCGGGACTTCGCCGCGCGCACGGGGACGTCCAACTCGGCCTCGTTGAAGCCGAACTTCTCCGCCGTCTCCAGCATCTTGTCCCGGCTGACGTCGTCGCCGAGCTTGGCGAAGACGGAGTTGCAGGAGACCTGGAGCGCGTACTTCAGCGTCGCGTTCTCGCAGCCGCCCGACATGTTCTTCATCGGCGTGCGGGTGTTCGGCAGGATGTACGGCTCGGGGGTGTCGGTCTCGTCGTTGATGTCCTTGACCTTGCCGTGCTCCAGCGCGGCAGCCGCGGTGACCACCTTGAAGGTGGAGCCGGGCGGGTAGACCTCGCGCAGCGCCCGGTTCAGCATGGGCTTGTCCTTGTTGTCCTTGGCGGACAGCGTGGCCCACGCCTTCTCGTCCTCCTTCGCACTGCCGGCGAAGGAGCCGGGGTCGTACGAAGGGGTGGAGGCGAGCGCGAGGATCCTGCCGGTCTTGGGATCCATCGCGGCGACCGCGCCCTTCTTGGAGCCCAGGCCCTCGAAGGCGGCCTTCTGGGCGGCGCCGCTCAGGGTCGTGACGACGTTGCCGCCCTTCTTCTCGTCGCCGGTGAACATCGACATCGTGCGGTCGAAGAAGAGCTGGTCCGAGTTGCCGCTGAGGATCCCGTCCTCCAGCTTCTCGATCTGGTTGGCGCCGAACACCTGGGAGGCGTACCCGGTCACCGGGGACCACATGGGGCCGTTGACGTAGGTGCGCTTGTACGCGAAGTCGTTGTGGTCCGTCTTCACCGAGCCGGTGATCGGCTTGCCGTCCACGATGATGTTGCCGCGCTCGTGGGCGTAACGGTCGATCAGCACGCGGCGGTTGCGGTCGTTGGCGTTCAGCTCGTCCGCGTCCACGTACTGGAGCCAGTTGGCGCGCACCAGCAGGGCGAGCACGAGCAAGCCGCAGAAGATCGCGATCCGGCGCAGTGGCTTGTTCACGGGCGGACCACCTGGGTCATCTCGGCGTCGGGGGACGGGGCGGGCGCGGGGGCCGGGCGGCGCGCGGTGTCGCTGATGCGGATCAGGATGGCGATCAGGGCCCAGTTGGCGATCACGGACGAGCCGCCGGCCGCGACGAACGGCATCGTCATGCCGGTCAGCGGGATCAGGCCCATCACACCGCCGGCGACCACGAAGACCTGGATGGCGAAGGCGCCGGAGAGGCCGATCGCGAGCAGCTTGCCGAAGGGGTCGCGGGCGGCCAGCGCGGTGCGCACGCCGCGCTCCACGATCAGCCCGTAGAGCATCAGGAAGGCCATCATGCCGGCGAGGCCCAACTCCTCGCCGAAGCTGGAGAGGATGAAGTCGGAGTTGGCCGCGAACATGATCAGGTCCGAGTTGCCCTGGCCCCAGCCGGTGCCCAGGGTGCCGCCGGCGCCGAAGGACATCAGGGACTGGCCGACCTGGTCGCTCTGCGCCCAGACGGTGTCGGAGAAGGGGTTGAGCCAGGCGTCGACGCGCTGCTGGACGTGGGTGGCGAAGGTGGCGACGCCGACCGCGCCCGCCGCGGACATCAGCAGGCCGAAGACGATCCAGCTGGTCCGCTCCGTGGCCACGTACAGCATGATCACGAACATGCCGAAGAACAGCAGCGAGGTGCCGAGGTCGGTCTCGAAGACCAGGATCAGGATCGACATCGCCCAGACCACCAGGATCGGGCCGAGGTCACGGCCGCGCGGCAGGTAGAGGCCGAGGAAGCGCCGGCTGGCCAGCGCCAGGGCGTCCCGCTTCACCATCAGGTAGCCGGAGAAGAAGACCGCGATGATGATCTTCGCGAACTCGCCGGGCTGGATGTTGATCGGGCCGAGGCTGACCCAGATCCGGGCGCCGTTGCGGGCGGGGAAGAACATCGGCAGCACCAGCAGCACCAGCGCCACCGCCATGGAGATGTAGGTGTAGCGCTGGAGGATGCGGTGGTCCTTCAGCAGCAGCAGGACGCCGACGAAGAGCGCGATGCCGATCGCCGAGTACATCATCTGCTTCGGTGCGTCGGGCGAGAACGAGCCCCAGGCGGCCTCGGCGCGGGCGATCAGGCGCGGCGACTGGTCGAGGCGCCAGATCATCACCAGCCCGAGGCCGTTCAGCAGCACCGCGAGCGGGAGCAGCAGGGGGTCCGCGTACTTGGCGAACTTCCGCACCACCAGGTGGGCGACGGCGGCGAGCAGCGTGATCCCGAGTCCGTAGCCGAAGACGCCGGCGGGCAGCTTGCCGTCGAGGGCGAGTCCCACGTTGACGTACGCGAACACCGCGATGGCGACCGCGAGGCCGAGCAGCATCAACTCGGTGTTGCGGCGGCTGGGTGCGTCGATGGCGCCGATCGTGGTGGTGTTGGTGACAACGCTCATGGTCGAGAAGGCCCCCTACGGCTGGACTACTGCTTTCCGCAGTTCGAGGCGAGCTTCTGCTCCTCTTCCGAAAGCGTGGGGCCCGGGGAGGGAGAAGGCGTGGACGGCTTGTCGTTCTTGTCGTTCTTGCCGGCGGCGTTCTCGTCGGCCTTCGCGCGGTCCTGGGCGGCGATGAGCTCGGCTGCCGCGCGGCGCTCCTCGACCTTCTTGCACGCCGTGGCCTGCGCGGACAGCTCGGTGATCTTCGCGCGCGCCCGGTCCAGGCTGTCCTGGGTGATCGTGCCCTCGACCTGCTTGCGCTGGTAGGGCGGTAGGTACTTGAGTTCGATCTCGGGGTGGTCCTTCTCCACCTTCGAGAGCGAGACCCACGCCAGGTCCTGGCTGATGCCCCGGTAGAGCGCGACGTGGCCGTCGTTGGTGCCGACGTAGTACTGCGTCTGCGTCCAGCGGTAACCGCCGTAGAGGCCGGCGCCGACCACGGCCAGCGCGAGCACGGTGAAGATCGAGCCCTTCAGCCAGGCGCGACCGGCGGAGCGGGGCTTGACGAAGGCGTCGTCGCCGTCGGTGGCGTCCGCGTACGCGTGGTAGCCGGCATCCGGGGCCGGGCCGTCGTAGCCGCCGCCGTCCCCGCTGCCGGGCGGGCCGAAGCCGCCCTGCTGGGGGGCCGGGCGGCCGAGGCCGGAGGCGCGGCCGGCGGGCGTCTGCATGGCCCCGCCGTCGTTCAGGGGGTACTGGTGTTCGGCGACGGCGCCGACCACGACCGGGGTGTCGCTGACCTGCCCGGCCAGCCCGTCGGTGGACTCGGCGTCGAGCACGTCGGCGACGATGCAGGTGATGTTGTCCGGACCGCCGCCGCGCAGCGCGAGCTGGATCAGGTTCTGGACGGTGTCCTGCGGGCCCTGGTAGCTGGCGAGGGTCTCCTCCATCGTCTGGTGGGAGACGACGCCGGACAGGCCGTCGGAGCAGACCAGGTAGCGGTCGCCGGCGCGGACCTCGCGGATGGAGAGGTCCGGCTCCACGTGGTCGCCGCTGCCGAGCGCACGCATCAGCAGCGAGCGCTGCGGATGGGTGGTGGCCTCCTCCTCGGTGATCCGGCCCTCGTCGACCAGCCGCTGCACCCAGGTGTGGTCCTGGGTGATCTGGGTGAGCACCCCGTCCCGCAGCAGATAGGCGCGGGAGTCGCCGACGTGGACGAGTCCGAGTCGCTGGCCGGTCCACAGCAGGGCGGTGAGCGTGGTGCCCATGCCTTCGAGCTGGGGGTCCTCCTCGACCATCAGCCGCAGCTGTTCGTTGGCGCGCTGGACGGCCGTGCCGAGGGAGGTGAGGATGTCGGAGCCGGGGACGTCGTCGTCGAGCGTGACGAGGGCGGAGATGACCTCGGACGAGGCGACCTCGCCCGCGGCCTGGCCCCCCATGCCGTCGGCGATCGCGAGCAGCCGGGGGCCGGCGTAGCCGGAGTCCTCGTTGCCCTCGCGGATCATGCCCTTGTGCGATCCGGCGGCGAACCGCAGGGACAGACTCATGTGCACCTGCCCCGGTTGGTGTGCGTCGGGGTACACCCGGTCTCGTGGAGCCACACTGCCCACCCTCCGGTCGGGAGCCCCCACCGGTCCGCTGTCGGGACCGCTACGGCTCGCTCGCTCCGCTCGCGCGCTGTCATTAGTCCTACTACTTCCGCAGCTCGATGACGGTCTTGCCGATGCGGATCGGCGCGCCCAGCGGAATCGGGGTCGGGGTGGTGAGTCGGGTCCGGTCGAGATACGTGCCGTTGGTGGACCCGAGGTCCTCGACGATCCACTGGCCGTCACGGTCCGGGTAGATCCTGGCATGCCGGCTGGACGCGTAGTCGTCGTCCAGCACGATCGTGGAGTCGTGCGCGCGGCCCAGCGTGATCGTCTGGCCCTGGAGCGCCACCGTGGTGCCGGTGAGGGTCCCCTCCGAGACGATCAGCTTGGTGGGCGCTCCGCGGCGCTGGCGGCCGTTCGACTGCTGCCGCTGCTGTTGTTGGCGCTGCGGCGGCGGCGTGGCCGCCTGCTGGCGCGGCTGCGGACGCGTGTCGCCGCCGCGGCGCGAACCGCGTTGCGTGACGCGCGTCCCGAACAGGTCGCTGCGGATGACCTGGACGGCCACGATGACGAACAGCCACAGAACGGCCAGGAAACCCAACCGCATGACCGTCAGGGTCAGCTCTGACATTGCCCCCGCTTCACCCTTCGGCTTGCCGGTAAACGATGGTGGTGCTGCCCACGACGATCCGCGAGCCGTCGCGGAGCGTAGCGCGGGTGGTGTGCTGCCCGTCCACCACGATGCCGTTCGTGGACCCGAGATCCTGGATCGTCGAGGGCGTTCCGGTCCGGATCTCGCAGTGCCGGCGGGACACGCCGGGGTCGTCGATCCGCACGTCCGCGTCGGTGCTGCGGCCGAGCACGAGGGTCGGGCGGGAGATCTGGTGGCGGGTGCCGTTGATCTCGATCCAGCGGCGCAGCTGGGCGCCGGGCAGCGGTCCGGGACTGGCGCCCGGTCGCTGGGTGCCGCCGACGGCGGCGAGGCCGGGGCGGGTGCCCGGCGGCGGTGAGGAAGGCATGGGAGGTGCGCCGGGGGGCGGGCCGCCGGCGGCGCCGCGGGACGGCTGGCCGTAGCCGCCCGGGCCGCCGGACTCACCGGGGCCGCTCGGTCCACCGGGACCGGTGGGACCGGCGGGCGCCTGCGACGTGCTCGACGCGAGGGTGCGGCTGCGCACCCGGTACAGCCCGGTGTCGAGGTCGTCCGCCTTCTCCAGGTGGACCTTGATCGGGCCCATGAAGGTGTAGCGCTGCTGCTTGGCGTAGTCCCGCACCAGCCCCGCGAGCTCGTCGCCGAGCTGCCCCGAGTAGGGGCTCAGGCGCTCGAAGTCGGGCGCGCTCAGCTCCACGATGAAGTCGTTGGGGACGACGGTCCGGTCGCGGTTCCAGATCGTCGCGTTGTTGTCGCACTCGCGCTGGAGAGCGCCGGCGATCTCGACGGGCTGGACCTCGGACTTGAACACCTTGGCGAAGGTGCCGTTGACCAGACCTTCGAGACGCTGCTCGAAACGCTTCAGTACTCCCATCGGGCACCTCCTCCGTGGCTGCCGTCCTGATACTGCTTACTGATCGTATCCACGCGTCGGGAAATCGGCTGGTTCCCCTTGTCTTCCCCGTCGATGAGTGTCACCTCTCACACGGATCGTAGAGGCGGCCTCGTGCCAGTGTCCCGCACCCCGGGGGGACCGGTGCGGAACGGGGACGAACGCCGTCCACGAGGACGCCCGCGGGCCCGTGGCCACCTGTCCGGGCGCCTGCCCGGAACCGTCCGTCCGATACGTGCCCGGAGGCCGGGTCCTCGTATCCGCTTCCGCTTCCTGGTCCGCTTCCGGGCGGGGTCGGGTCCGGCCCGTCGCGCCGCGTCCCCGCGGTCCGTCGGCCCGGCGCTCCCGGTGCCCGCGCCCGTGCGGTGCCGCCCCGTCCCGCTCGTCAAGCGATGTGAATCCACCCTGTGCAGCGTGCTAATCTTCTCGATGTCGCCAGGCAAACGCACCAGAAGGTGGGAGAGCCCAGCGGCAGCACCCAATGCGCGGGTGGCGGAATAGGCAGACGCGCTGGATTCAGGTTCCAGTGCCCGAAAGGGCGTGGGGGTTCAACTCCCCCCTCGCGCACCATGCGAAACGGGCGGATCGCTTTGAGCGATCCGCCCGTTTCGTTGTGTCCGCACTGGTCAGCGCCCGCCCCGTGCACGCTTCGGCAACGGCCGGATGACCGACGCGGGTGGGAAGTGTGACGAGTGTCTCAAGCTTCGGACGGGCCTCGTCGGTGTGCGCCGGGCCCCGGTGGTCCGTCTCCGGAAGGGGTGGCGGGCCGGGACAGCCGGCTGACCGCGAGTTCCGCCAGCAGCTCGGCGCCGTCGGCGAGCACCGATTCGTCGAAGGCGGCTTCCGGGGAGTGGTTGTACGGCGCCGTGGCGGGGTCGCGGTCCGCGGGACAGGCGCCGAGCAGCAGGTACGCGGAGGGCACCCGCTCGGCCACGTACGAGAAGTCCTCCGAGTTGGACAGGGGGCGGGGCAGCTCCACGAAGCGGCCGGCGCCGAGCAGTTCGCGGACCACCGAGGCCGCGAAGGCGACCTCCGCGGGGTCGTTCACCGTCGCGGGGTAGCCGTCCTCCCACTGGACGTCGGCCTTCAGGCCGTGGGCCTCCGTCACGCCCGCGAGGGTGCGCAGGGCCTCGTCGCGCAGCTTTCCCCGGGCGGCCGGGGTGAAGGTGCGGGCGGTCGCCTCGTACGCCGCGGTCGCCGGGATGACGTTGGCGACCTCGCCGGCGTGGATGGTGCCGACGGTGACGACCACCGGGTCGAAGACGTCGAACCGCCGGGTCACCAGGGACTGGAGGGCGAGCACGGTCTCGCACATCACGGGGACGGGGTCGAGGGCGCCGTGCGGGAGCGAGCCGTGGCCGCCGCGGCCGTGCACCGTCACCTTGATCGTGTCGGCGGACGCCATCAGCGCTCCGGGGCGGGAGGCGACCGCCCCCAACGGCAGCGCGGCGGAGGCCACGTGCAGCGCGTAGGCGGCCACGGGCGGGGCGCCCGCCGCCGTGAGCACCCCCTCTTCGATCATCAGCCGTGCCCCGGCGCCCTCCTCCTCGCCGGGCTGGAACATCAGCACCACCGAGCCGTGCACCTCGTCCCGCCGGCGCAACAGCTCGTGCGCCGCGCCCACCAGCATCGCGGTGTGCAGGTCGTGGCCGCAGGCGTGCATGCGCCCCGGGGAGACGGGCAGCGCGTCCATGTCGGCGCGCAGCAGGACGCTGGGCCCGGGGTGTGCGCCCTGAAGGACCGCGGTGACCGAGCTGAGCCGGCGCCCGGTGGTGATCCGCAGGTCGAGCCCCGACAGCGCTTCGAGGACCAGCCGCTGCGTACGCGGCAGGTGCAGGCCCGTCTCCGGCACCCGGTGCAGGGCGCGCCGCAGCCGGACCAGCCGGTCCTGCGCGGCGCGCCTCCCGCCGGCCGCCCCGTCCGGTCCGGCCGGTCCGTCGTGCGGCGCGTCCTCAGTCATCGTCCGTCCCCAGGAACCGCTCCACGGCCTCGACGACCTCCTTCGGCTTCTCCTCCTGGGGGAAGTCCCCGCAGTCCGCGAGCACGACCAGCCGGGAGTCCAGGAGCAGGGACTCGAAGCGTCGCCCGGTGGACGGCGGGACGAGCCGGTCGTCCGCACCGAACAGCAGCAGCGTCGGCACCGCGAGCCCGCGGATCGGCTCCACGAGCGCGTCGAAGTGCTCCCCGTAGCTCAGCCGCAGGTCCAGGCCCACCCGGGCCATCTGGGCGCCCTGGCGGCGCAGTTGGCGGTGGTAGCGCTCGACCACGCCGGGCTCGGGGCGGTGGTCGGGGCCGTGGGCGGCGAGCCAGCGCTTGCGGAAGTGGCCCTTGGGCAGCAGCCGGGCCACCAGCGGGCCGAACCTGCGGTGCGCCAGGAGCCGGTACAGCGTCAGGTTCGTCTCGGCCTCGCCCAGCACCCCGGCCGCCATCACCACCAGCTTCTCGACCCGCTCGGGGCGCAGCGCCGCGAACCAGGCGGCGAGCGAGCCGCCCATCTGGCTGCCGACCAGGACGGCCCGGTCGACGCCCAGTTCGTCGAGGAGCTGCGCCACGAGCCGCACCCACCGGTCGGCGTCCCACCGGCCGCCCGGGGGCGCGGGCGTGTCGCCGCTGCCGGGGAGGTCCACCAGGACCACCCGGTAGCGGTCGGCGAAGGCGGGGTGGACGTGGCGCCAGGTGAAGGCCGAGGTCATGAAGCCGTGCAGGAAGACCAGCGGCGGTCCGTCGGCGCGGCCCTCCTCGTACACCCGGACCCGTGCTTCGGGGAGGTCGAGCAGGCGGCCGGTGCGGGGCAGATCCGGTGCCGGGGTCATCGGTCGGTCCGGAAGAACTCGGTGACGACCTTGTTGAACGGCAGCGGGGCCTCCACCGGCGGCACGTGCGCGGCCGGCAGCATCTCCAGGCTCGCGCCGGGGATCGCCGCGGCCAGCGCCTCGGTCACCGGCGGCGGGAACAGCATGTCCTCCGCGCCGCCGACCACCAGGGTGGGGCAGCGCACCGCCCCGAGCGCGGCCAGCAGGTCGTGCTCGCGGGCCTGTCCGTAGATGCTGCTCAGGGCCGCGGTCGTGTACTGGTCGAACATGGCGCGCCGCAGATGGGCCTCCATCCGGGTCATCCGCTCCCAGCCGGCGGCCGAGAAGAGGAAGCTCTTCAGCACCTCCCAGAAGTTCGGCAGGTCGTCGCGGTCGAGGAAGCCGTTGAGCATGTTCAGGAAGATGCCGGTGGAGTTGCCCGGGCGTCCGAAGGTGGCGACCAGGGCGAGGCGGTCGACCCGTTCGGGGTGGCGCAGGGCGAAGTGCTGGGCGACGAGGCCGCCGTGGGAGAGCCCCGCCACGGACGCCCGGGCTAGGCCCAGGGCGTCCAGCAGCCGGGCCAGGTCGTCGGCGTGCTCCGCGTTGGCGGGGAAGCCGCCGTCCGCGGTGGGCGAGTCGCCGAAGCCCCGCATGTCGTAGGTGATCACGGTGAACTGCTGCGACAGTTCGGGCACCTGCCGGATCCAGGTGCCGCCCAGGGTGGACAGCAGGACGAGCGGCGGGCCGTCCCCCTGGACGCGGTACGTGATGCTGCCGCCGCCGATGTTGGCGGTCCGTCGGGATTCTCGCGTCATGTCACTCCCTCACGCTCAGCCACTGTGCGGGGGCCCCGTAGGTCTCCTCGACCTTGTGCCGACGGAGCTTGGTGGTTTCGGTCATGCAGCCGTCCGCCAGGGACGGCAACCCGGACACGACGGCGAAGGAGTGGATGCGCTCCCAGGGGTGCAGCCGGCGGTTGGCCTCCGCGAGCCGGGCCCGGTACCCGTCCGCGCTCCCGACCCCCTCCGGTGCCGCGGGGTCGAAGAACAGCAGGGCGCCCAGGTGGGAAGCGTCGATCTTCATCACGACGCACAGCCCGGCCCCGGTGGCGGCTGCGGTGGACTCCTCCAGGGCGCGCAGGAAGACCTTCTCGCCGTTGGGCAGGGCCACGAAGTCCCGCAGGCGTCCGTGGACGGTCAGGAAGCCGTCGGCGTCGAGGGCGCCGGCGTCGCCGGTGGGCCACCAGGCGTCCGGGTTGCGCACCACGGGGACGACGTGCGGCCCCAGCACCTCGCCGTACCGGAAGGGCGTGGGCGTGCGCACCAGGACCTCGCCCGACTCGTCGTCGATCCGGACGTCGCCCCAGGGGATGGGGCGGCCGACCGTGCCGCGGCGGTTGGCGTCGGGCACGTTGAGGCCGACCATGCCGAGTTCGGTGGTGCCGTACACCTCGTACACCGGCACCCCGCCGGCGTGCAGTTCGGCCAGCAGCGCCGGGTCGCTGGGCGCGCTGCCCACGAAGACCGCCTTCAGCGCGGTGCCGAAGACCTGGGCGTACGCCTTCGTCATGGCGCCCTCCTCCCCTTCCAGGCCCTGGCGGCGCGCGAGGTCCAGGGCGCGTTTGTGCAGGTGCTGGAGGGAGCGGGGGACGGCGACGTGCAGGGTGGGGGACGTCTCGACGCCGTCCGCGATGACGCGGGCCGGGTCGCTGAGGACGAAGTCCAACCCCTGGCCGAGGCCCCAGTAGAGCATCATGCGCTGCGGCAGGTGCGACAGCGGCAGATAGACCAGCAGCCGGTCCCGGCCGTCGAAGCCGTACAGCTCGGCGAAGTGGTCCATGGTGTGCAGCAGCGGGGCCGAGTGGACGGCGAAGAGCTTCGGCTCGGAGAGCGTGCCGCTGGTGGAGACGATGGTGAACGGGCCGTCGCCGCGGTCCGCCGGCGCGAAGTCCGCCGCCCCGGCACCGGCTCCTGCGTCTTCTCCCTTCTCTGCGGCCTCCGCGATCAGCTCGACGACCGAGGGTGCTCCCTCCCCTTCCGGGCCGAGGAAGACCACGTCGAGGCCCGCGGCCCGGAAGGCGGCCACGCAGTCCGCCCGGTCGGTGAGGACCGTGCGGCACCCCGCCTCCCGGGCGGTGGCGACGGCCCGCTCCGGCGGGGCGCTCGGGTACAGCGCCACCGACACCGCCCCGGTCAGCAGCGCCGCCAGGTCCGCCAGCACCCACTCGTACGACGTGGCGCCGTGGACGGCGACCCGGGTGCCGGGCGCGACGCCCCGCCGCCGCAGCGCGGCGGCCAGCGACAGGGCGTCACGGTGGCACTCGGGGTAGGGCACGGAGGTCCGCGCCCCGCCCCGACGGCACAGCAGGACGCTCGACGCCTTGTCCGGCATGGCGGCGACGAGGTCGGTCAACACGCAGCGTCCGGGGTCGATCACGGGTGCGCCGTCCGTCCCCATCAGCCGATCCGCGGGGACGCGGCGGCCAGTTCCGAGCCGCCCCGCTCCAACGAGTCGGTGAAGAGCTGGGCGTACGCCCGCAGGGTGTACTTCCAGGCCGCGAGCATCACCGTGTACGCCTCGGGGGACTCCGCGGCGGAGCGGTCGAAGCCCTTGCGGACGGTCTCGATGTGCTCCTGGTCCTCCATCGAGTGCACCTTCAGGAAGGACAGCGAGTCCTTCGCGAAGGCGTACTGGCCCATCGCCTCGGCCACCTTGGGCGCGAGCCGGGCGCCGAGGCCCTCGGTGGCGGCGGCGAAGCCGATGATGCCGACGGGCTGTTGCGCGGCGCGGGCCAGGTAGTGGTTCTGCGCCACCATCGTCCAGGTGCCCAGGCCCGGCACGTCGCCCAGGTACTCGTCCGGGTCGATCCCCATGTTCCGCAGGTCGCGCACGCACAGCCGGTTGTGGTGCCGCTCGTCGCGGGCCAGGTCGAGGAACCAGTCCTGGAGCCACTCGCTGTCGCTGTGCGAGGCGGCGGCCGACAGGAAGTAGGGGGTCTGGGTGACCAGGTGGTACGTCTCCCGCAGATAGGCGGCGTACACCTGCTCGGTGAGGGAGCCCTTCAGGATGCTGCCGACGAAGGGGTGCTCGTCGATGTACTCCGCGAGCACCTGCGCCGCGTCGGCCTCCGCCCGCTCGTACGCGCTGGTGGTCATCTCACGCCTCCAGAAGGCCGAGCTTGGACATGGTCTCGTTGAACCGCTCACGGGTGCGCGGGACGTAGTCGGGCTGCACGAACCCCTGGTCGACGGCCCAGGAGATGGTCTGGGACAGTTCGCCGCCGAGGTAGTTCTCCAGGTGCTCCTGGTACCACTTGCAGTAGTCCATGCCGCGCCGCCGGGTCTCCTCGCTCTCGTCGAGCAGCCGCTTGGCCACGGTCAGGCCGAAGCCCATGTGGCGGCGCTCCTCGCGCTCGATGCGGGCGAACTCCGGGAAGTACTCGGGCTTGTTGCGGCCGAGCTGGTGCAGCTCCTCCATGGCCAGCACGCCCTCGGCGTACAGGTTCAGCCCGATCAGCACCTCGATCTCGTCGTCGCTGTCGAAGAGCTTGCGGAAGCGCTGGTCGATGTCGTCGATGCGGTACTTGGAATGGTCGAAGCCGTCCCAGTCGAACCCCAGCCGTTCCACGCCCTCGCGGAACAGCCGGGCGTGCACGACCTCGTCGGAGGCGTGGTGGATGAGGTACGACTTCTCGCGCAGGTTCTGCCGCCGCGGTATCCAACGGGCGCAGAGGTCGACGATCTCCCACTCGGAGTAGTAGAAGTTCAGATACACGGTCAACACGAGGTCCAGCGCGTTCTGGCCGTGCCGTTCGACGATCTCGTCCTTGAGGGCCGGGGTGCTCACTGCGGTGCCTCCTTCACTCCGGTGCGGTCGGGGGTGCGGTTGACGGGGCTGCCTGTGGAGCGGTCTGGGGTGGGGCTGGGGGTGCCTGCGGTGCGGTCTGCGGTGCGGTCTGCGGGGTGGAGAAGATGTCCTCGACGTCGATGGCCAGGGCCTTGAGGAACCTGCTGGTCAGGTTGTACGTGCCGATGGCGAGGACGATGTTGACGATCTCCGCGTCGGTGAAGACCTCGCGCAGCTGCTTGCGCAGCTCGTCGGTCGTGCCGTCCGGGTCCTGGGTGAGGCGGTCGGCGAGTTCGAGGATCAACCCCTCCCGGGGGTCGAACACCCGGGCCTGCACCACGCTGTCGCCGACGGCGCTGATCTCCTGCTCGTCCATGCCGGCCCGGCGCGCGGACGCGCTCATGTGGGCCACGCAGTACGTGCACTCCTGGGCCTTCGCGGTGCCGAGGGCGGCCAGGGCGCGCAGCCGGGGCCCGATGGCGGGCGAGGCGTACACCTGCCCCCAGAAGGGCACGAACGCCTGGAGCAGGTCCGGGCAGTGCGCCATCGCCCGGAGGATGTTGGGGACGAATCCGTACTCCTCGCGCACCCGGTCGAAGACGGCACCCACCTCGGGGGCGGCGTCCCTGTCCTGCTGGAGCTCGACGAATGCCATGGCTCTCGCCCTCCTCTCAGGCTTCCGCCGTCTCCGGGGGCGCAAGCAGCCCGAAGGAGATGGCCTCGTGCACCAGGGACCGGGCCCCGTCGCGCTGGGTGACGCCCGCTTCGACCAGCAGGTCGATCAGGTCCGCCGCGGTGCGGTTGCCGTCGGCGAGGCCGGTGAGCGCGGTGAGCGCCTCGGTGAGCGGCATGGTGGCGCCGCCGGGCAGCCGCAGCACCTGCGCCGGCCTCAGGTGGTCGCCGTCGACGGCGAGTTCCTCGCCCTCCTCGACCTGGTCGGAGAGGACGACCGGCGCCTGCCAGTCGACGTTCACGCCGGCCGACTTGCCCTCGAAGATGCCCTCGATGGTGGAGCGCAGCTCCACGGGCACGTCGAGCTGCGCCAGGTACCTGCGGTACCAGGAGCGGTGCTGGAACGCACCGGCGATAAGGGAGATGAAAGCTTTCTCCGGGGCAATTCCCGGTACGTCGAACTGGTTGCGGGCGTGCCAGAAGTACGACTCCTTCGAGCCGCCGTGGCCGCCGTAGAGGAAGTACACCTGGGCGCGCAGCCGATCGAATTCCTTGCGGTAGGCGCCCTCGTAGAACTCCAGCACCTGCTCGCGGGGGATCTCGGGCTTGTCCAGGATGGTGTTGACCGTGGTCGCGGCCAGGTATCCGCTGAGCATGGACAGGTGGACCCCGGTGGAGAACAGCGGGTCGATGAAGCAGGCCGCGTCGCCGACGGCGATGTAGCCGTCGCCGCTGAAGCGGTCGTAGATGTAGGACCAGTCGCGCTGGGCGTGCATCTCGTCGACCTGCTCGGCGTCCGCGAGCCGGTCCATCAGCTCGGGGGTGCGCTCCAGGCAGCTCTGGTAGTAGTGCTGGAGCCCGTTCTCCTTCTGCTTGAGGAACGCCTCGCGGTCGACGACGACGCCGATGCTGGTGATGTCGTCGCGCAGCGGGATGAACCACCACCAGCCCTCGTCGAAGGTGGGCAGGAAGGTGTTGCCGGCGTCCAGCCCGGGGCCGCGCTTGGCGCCGCGCCAGTAGCTCCACACGGCCATGTTCTTGAGGTAGGGGTCCCATTCCTGCTGGTGCAGGCGCTTGGTGACGGTGCCGCCCTGGCCCGACGAGTCGACCAGCCAACGGGCCGTCACGGTGCCGGGGTTGCCCTCGTCGTCGGTGTACTGGACGCGCACGGTGCCGTCGTCCTCGAACGCGAAGTCCGTGACGCGGTGCTCCTCGCGGGCGTCGACGCCGTGTTCGCGGGCGTTCTCCAGCAGCATCTGGTCGAAGGGGCCCCGTTCGACCTGGTAGCCGTAGTCGTACGGCATGGCCAGGGCGTCCTTGAAGTACACCGTCCACGGCTCGCGGTGCTCGCCCCAGACCCATTCGACGCCGTGCTTCTTGATGAAGCCGGCGTCCTCCAGCTTCTCCAGGACGCCGATCTTCTTGAGCAGGTCGGCAGTGCCGGAGAGGAGGGATTCGCCGATGTGGTAGCGCGGGAACTTCGCGGACTCGAACAGGATGACGCGCTTTCCGGACTGGGCCAGCAGGGTGCTCGTCATGGAGCCACCGGGCCCACCGCCGATGACGATGACGTCGTATTCGACTGCGGGGTACGTCATTTCTCTCCTTGGCCGGAGGGCTGAGGGTCGAGAGCGTGGAACTCGGCGCTTGGACTCGACCGTGGGATTGCAGTTCGGAGCTTGGCGCTCGGGGCTTCAGCGGTACACGTCCACCGAGCCGTCGTATTCCATGACGTAGCGATAGAACGGCGCGCTGGTTCGGAAGGGTCGGGAGAACAGTTCGGCCACGCGCAGCAGCAGTGCGATGCTCCGCCCGGAGCCTTCGAGTTCGGTGTCGATGAACTCCTTTCCGGTCTCCTCGAA
Source organism: Streptomyces sp. NPDC048057 (assembly GCF_040653095.1). Lineage (NCBI taxonomy): Bacteria > Bacillati > Actinomycetota > Actinomycetes > Kitasatosporales > Streptomycetaceae > Streptomyces > Streptomyces sp. NPDC048057. Next base: position 147,263 of record NZ_JBEZNF010000021.1, on the reverse strand, counting down.
GCCGAGGGCGATCAGCGGGCCGATGGGCGTGGTTTTGGTGTCGGTGAAGAGATCGGCCACGATGTGCGTGATGTTGTGGACGATGCACCAGTGAATGCAGCCCTTCACCAGGGCGGCCAGCACTCCGTACGGCATGGCGTCGTAACGCCGGTTCCGGAAGTCGGGGAGGATCATCAGGCGCTGGCATTCGATCAGTCGCCGTTGCTGGTCCCTGAGGTCGTCGACGGGGACGAACTGCTCGATCGGCAGTCCGCCGGCGCCGTCCACCACCAGGCGCATGGTGCCGACCACCCGGCCCTCGGCGCGGGCCAGCAGATAGACGGACTGGTCGTCGTAGCGGTCCTTGTGCCAGGGGCCGTTCGCCGCGGGCAGCCAGCCGCACTCCTCGCCGTACACCGCCTCCCACAGCATGTCGACCGCCTCGAAGTCGGCTTCGGTCGATGCGACGTGCAGGAAGAAGGGTTGCTCCGAATCCTTGGGTTCCTCCTGGAATTCCCAGCCTGCGAGCCGTTTTTCCGAAGTTTTTCCAGTCGCCAACGGTCGGCCACCGGAATGATTTGAGTCTTTGGACGTCGACCAACTGCTGTTCATGATCACCACACTTGTGTCGTCCGGAAACACCAAAGCAGTCTCGGCGAGGGCATGCCGAGTGATCGCGCTTGATAATTCGCTGCGTATCGCGTTTTGGTGCCGACGTGCGCCTACGGCCTGGGCGAGGAATGACAGGCCGACAGAAGAGGCTTGTGTTTTGAAACTAACCGAGTGGCTCGATGAGGAGCAACAAGGCCGAGCAAGGGTGACGTCGAGAACCGGCCAAGCCCGGGGAAGCCAAGTCGAGTCGCATCCTCCCTGATGGGGCGGGAGATGATCATTCAGGCTGGCTGTATCGATCATTCATACATTGGCCAATACTTTCGCCAGGGAGATCTTTTAAGGTGAGTCAAGGGTGGTTCTCGGACAAGGGAGTAGTGTTCCGGCCAAGACGGTACGGGGTTGTTGGCGGCTTATCGGGATTCTGGAATCCTCGTCTCTCATGTCGTGATCTGAATGCCGTGATCTCGGTCGAAGAGATCCTCTTCCAAAATCAGGTGGGCCCTCTCGGGGCCGTGCGTTCCCGCCGCCGGGGACGCCTTTTGCCGATCGGCGCCTGTTCATCGCCTTGATCCTCGATCTTTGCTTCCGTTCCACCCGTATGTGCCCCGGACAGTTGACAACGGAGCGTGTCATGGACGTGATGACGGCCATCCTCACCCGTCGCAGCGAGGACCTCCTCGCCGAACCGGCCCCCGCGGACGACGAGTTCGTCTATCTGCTGCGGGGGGCTGCGACCGCTCCGGACCGCGGGGACCACCGTGCGGCGCCCAAGCCGTGGCGCTGGATCCTGCTGCGGGGCGAGGGCCACGCCGCCCTCGCGCGGTGCCTGGGGCCGGGCGACGTCGGCGAGCCGGCCGGCGCCGTGCCGCCGCAGGCCCCGTTGATCGCCGCCCTCGTCTTCGCACCGCAGCCCGGTGACCGGGCGCCGCAGTGGGAGCAACTCGCCGCGGCCACCACGGTGAGCCACTCCCTGACGCTGCTGCTGCACGCCCGCGGTTACGGCAGCGTCTGGTACGCCGGGCGGCTCGCCGTCAGCGCGGCGGCACGGGCGCTCCTGGCGCTCGCTCCCACGGAACGGCTGCTCGGCGGCTTGTGGATCGGCACTCCGGACCCGAACCGAAGGCACCTGCGGCGACCACTGGAGGACGTGGCGCAGCAGGTGTCGGTGTTCGGGACGAGCGAACGGTCCGCCGCGGAACGGGTGTGACCCGCCGTACGGATCCTTGCCCGGCCCGTACGACCCGCTGCACGCGGGCGTTCCGCCGTACCCCCATGTCCCCGCCCGGATGAGGGCCCTTGCTCTTCGGCCCGGAAAGCAGAGGAGCGCATGACGGAGCACCAAGTGGCGATCCTGCTCGCCGATCTCGCGTTGATCGTCGTGGTGGCGCAACTGGCCGGTCGGGCCGCCCGTGCCCTGGGGCAGCCCCCGGTCCTCGGGGAGATCGTCGGCGGCATCCTGGCCGGCCCCACCCTCTTCGACGGCGCCGTCGCCGAGACGCTGTTCCCCTTCGACGTACGTCCCAGTCTGAGCGCCCTCGCGAACCTGGGGCTGGTGTTGTTCATGTTCATCGTGGGCCTGGAGTTTGACTTCGGTCGGCTGCGCGGCAGCGGACGGATCGCCACCGTCACCGCGTTCGGCGCCACCGTGGTGCCCTTCGGGCTCGGGTGCCTGCTCGCCCTGCACCTCGCCGGCGACCACCAGACGACGAGCCGGCTCAGCTTCGTGCTCTTCATCGGCGTGGCGATGTCGGTGACCGCGTTCCCGGTGCTCGCGCGCATCCTCGACGACCGGAACATGACCCGTACGGCGATGGGCGCGCTGGCGCTCTCCGCCGCGGCGGTGTGCGACCTCGCCGTGTGGACCACGCTCTCCTTCGTCCAGGCGATGGTGGCCGGGGACGACGCCGGGCACTGGCGGGTGACGCTCATCGTCCCGTTCGCTCTCTTCCTGGTCTTCTGCGTCCGGCCGCTGCTGCGCAAGGTGCTGACCGCCCCGGGCAAGGAAGCTCCGGGGGAGGGCCGTTCGGGGAGGGGGCGTTCGACGGAGGGGCGTTCGTCCGAGAGCCGTTTGGCGGAGGGCCGTTCCCTGACCGCGACCGGGCGGGCCGTGCTGCTCACCGGACTCCTCGGCTCCGCCGCGCTCACCCAGTGGATGGGGCTGCACTTCGTGTTCGGCGCGTTCCTCTTCGGGCTGGTCGTGCCCCGCATCCGGCGCAGCGGACATCGCAAGGAGATGATGCGGGACACCCGGTTCGCCATCGATCTGCTGCTCCCGGTGTACTTCGTCGTCGCGGGGCTGAGCGTGGACCTGTCCGGGGTGCGGCTGCCGGAGCTGGGCACGCTCGCGCTGATCATGCTCGTCGCCGTCGTCGGCAAGTTCGGCGGCGCCTGGATCGCCGCCCGGACCCAGGGGTTGCCGCCGCGTGACTCCGCGGTCCTCGCCACCTTGATGAACACCCGCGGGCTCACCGAACTCGTCGCGCTGAGCGTCGGACTCCAGGCCGGCATCCTCAACGCGGAGCTGTACTCGCTGCTGGTCGTGATGGCGGTGGTCACGACCGGTGCGGCCGGGCCCCTGCTGGCCTGGCTGATGCCCCGGCACGAGGCGGCGCACCTCGCCGAGCTGCCGAAGGCCGGGGAGAAGACCGGGCAGCAGACCGGGGAACGGGCCCGGGAGCGGGAGCCCGCGCCATCGACGGGGATGGTGCGGACCCCTCGTACTCCCCGGGACGAATGAGCGTGGGCCGGGCGGCGGGTCAGTGCCGCCGGGGCTCCGGCTCCGGATCGGGGCTCACCGCCGCGGGCTCGGACTTCGCCGGCCCCTTGGGCGCCCGGGTGAGGACCACGCCGGCGACCACCAGCACGGCACCGGCAGCGGTGTTCCAGGACAGCGGCTCGGACAGCAGCACCGTCCCGAAGAGGGTGGACCAGATGGGGATCACGTACGTCACGGTCGACGCGATGGTCGGCCCGGCGACCCGGATCACCCCGAGGTTGAGGATGTACGCCACGCCCGTGCCCAGCGCCCCGAGCACCACCAGGGCCGTGAAGGGCTTTGCGCTCAGCGTGTCCGGCGCCCCGTTGAAGAGGGGGGCGAGCACCGCCAGTTGGGCCGTCGCACAGACGAGCTGCGTCGTCGACAGCGCCACGGCGGAGCCCTCGCGGTCGGAGAAGTGGCGCCGGGTGTACGCGAAGCCGGCGCCCATGCACACCGTGGAGCCGATGCAGGCCAGGCTGCCGATCAGGGACGCCCCGCCGATGCCCTCCCAGATGCCGAGCACTATCAGCACCCCGCAGAAGCCGACCATCAGCCCGGACAGCCGGCGCGCCGTCAGCTGTTCCTGCGGCACCAGCAGCAGCACGAACAGCAGCGTGGTCAGCGGTGTGATCGCGTTGAAGATGCCGGCCAGCACGGAGCTGACGTGCGTCTCGCCGAAGGCGAGCAGCGAGAACGGCACCGAGTTGAGCAGCGCGGCGACCGCGAGGGCGTGGCCCCAGGTGGCCCGGCAGCGCGGCAGCGACTCCCGCCGCACCAGACAGATCGTCGCCAGGGTCAGGGCCCCGAAGAAGCAACGGCCGAAGGCGACCCAGACCGGCGCGAGACCGCCGTCCAGCGTGACCTTGATCAGGGCGAAGCTGGACCCCCAGACGACCGACAGCGCCAGAAAACTGGGCATCCATCGGATCGCTCCCCCGTGTATGGATTGCCCGACCGTTCCGGTACTCGCACCCACAGCCTCATCCTTCAAATCATGGCGTCATGAATTGCAGCCGTCGCGCCAGATTGTGCAGAAGCGGGCGCGCCCAGTCCAACAAGCAATCAGAAAACGGCTATGAGCGTCACTCATGACCATAATGAGAATTCGTCACGTCGAACGATGTTCGACGTTGTGGGTTGATCGGGTGAATGCTAGCATGGCTGCTGCTGAATTCCTGGGGAAAGCGAAGCAGGGTAGCGCCATGTAAAAGACCGCAATGGCGCACTGCATCAAGCGCTGAATTCATAAACGGTCATAAACGGGGGAACGAAGAAGATGTGCCGAATAATTCTCGCTCGGGGCGCCTTCGACACCGCTGCGGTGGTCGAAGCCGCCCTCGCCATGAGCACCGGGCGCACCGCCGCCCACGAGAAGCCGGAAATGAGGCACGCCCACGGCTGGGGCGCCCTGTGGCGCGCTCCCGACGCTCCGGGCGGGCTGGGGGTCCACCGCGACGAGCGGCCCATCGCCGAGAGCATCGAGGAGTCGCCGCTGCGCACGGTGCAGAGCGACTTCCTGGCCGTCCACGTGCGCCACGCGACCCTGGAGCACCACCGAGGGCCGGGCTACACGCATCCGCTGGAGCGTACCGACCCCGACGTGACCTGGTACTTCATGCACAACGGGTATCTGCCCACGGTCCACCGCCGGCTCGGGCTGCCCGCCTCGGCGTTCGACACGGCGGAGTACTTCCAGTACGTCGTCCCCGACGGCGGCACCCGTCTCGACGCGGAGGAGACGCTGGCCCTGCTGCGGGACATCCCGCCCGGCGGCCTGTCCGGCAATGCGTTCGCCGTGCACCGCGAACGGGCCTACGTCATTCACTGGTCGCCCGAGGAGACCCCCTTTCCGCGGTACTTCGGAATGTATCGACTGAGCCGGCCCGGCTTGCTCGTCATCGCCTCGGAAATCGCCCCCGCACTTGCACCGGCGCATGAGTGGGAACCACTCAAGCCGGACCAGGTCCTTGAAATCCATCTCGACTCCGAGTGGTACTGAAGCACCTCGGACCCGATCGGTTCGGGGTGGTATCGAAGGGAGCAAGAATTGGGATCGCAAGCCAACGCAGCCGAAGCTCCGACCACGGAAAGGCGATGGGACCGGGTGGTGCGCCGGGTCGGAACGGACCCGATCGAACCCGATCTGTTGCGAAAACTGGTCGACGGGGACATCGCCGTGCTCGTCCTCAAGGATCTGCTGCCGAGCGAGAACTTCACCCGGCACCGGCAGCTCGTCAACGAGATGTTCGACCGCGCGTCCACGACCTACTACGCCAACGGCCATCTGACCACCATCGGCTCGTACCTGGCGAAGCACCTGTCCGACGTGGACGAGTACTTCACCGAGAGCGAGAAGATAGCCCAGGTGATCGCGGACAGCTCCTTCACGCTCGGCGACGACGTCCGTTCGGGGCTCGCCCGGGCGCTGTCGCTGCGCTCGCTGGAGGTGGCCGAGGAGCCCGACGGCCGGCGTTACGCCGACGTCTGCGTCCGGCTCCATCCGGACGGGGTGGCCAACCCCATGCACAACGACAAGATCATGCGGGACGCCGCCCATCTCGACCTGGTGGTCTCCCGGCTGCTGTACCAGCTCAGTTGCGTCATCTGCGTCCAGGAGTGCGACACCGGCGGCGAAGCCAAGATCTACGCCAAGCCGTGGGAGGCGCACGACGAGAAGTTCAAGATCCCCAAGGGCCTCGGTTACGAGTACGGCGTGGTCGCGGACGTGCCCGCGCACGAGTTCAAACCGCAGGCGGAGGACGTCTATCTGATCAATCCGACGTATTACCACGAGATCCTGCGCGTCGGCGGCGACACGAGGGTCACGGTCGGGTTCTTCCTCGGGTTCTCCGACGAGTCCCTGGACGCCGCCGTCACCTGGGGCTGAACCCGGGCCGGACCCGGGACGAGTGAGGAAGGGGCGCCCGGACGCTCATTGCACCCGAAGGGTGCATTCACCATCATGAGTGGATCGAGTGAGTTTCCGGGCGCCATGAAAGAAGTTCATGAACATCGGCATCTCGCACCTCCGGGCCTTCGTCGCGGTCCTCGACAGCGGAAGCTTCAGCCTCGCCGCCGTGGAGCTGGGCATCAGCCAGTCCGCGGTCTCGCACTCCGTGGCCACGTTGGAACGCTCGTTGGGTGCACCGGTGTTCGTCCGCGGCAGCCGGGTCCGGCTGACCGCCCTCGGGGAGCAGATCCTCGCCCACTCCCGCCAGGTCGTGGAGGGCTACGGCGCCATTCGCGACCTGGCGAGCCGGCACGGCGGACGGCCGTCCGGCACGGTGCGGATCGCCGCGCCCCCCACCGCCTGCCAGGGGGTCCTCCCCCAACTGCTGCACCGCTGGCGGCACGAGTTCCCGCTGGTGCAGATCGTGGTCCTGGAGGGCGACGACGCCGAGGTGGAGTCGTGGCTCGGGGAGGGCGCCGTGGAGCTTGCGGTGCTCGTCGACCAGCCGCCCGGCACCGGGCTGTTGCTCACCACGGACGACTTCCACGCCCTGCTGGCCAGCGACCACCCCCTCGCGGAGGAGGTCGAGATCGACGTCGTCGACCTCGACGACGACCCGCTGGTCGTCTCCACCAGCGGCTGCGAGGAGTACGTCCGCCGGATCTACCGGCTGGCGCACCGCCCGTTGCGCCGCTGCCACCGGGTGCGGGACATGGAGACCCTGCTCACCATGGTGCGCAGCGGGATCGGGGTGTCCGTGGTCCCGGGGCTGACCTCGGCGATGCTGGACCACCGGCTGGTCATGGTCCCGCTGCGGCAGCGGGTCAGCCGCACCCTGACGCTGACCGGGCCGATCGGGCGGGGGTGGCAGACCGCGGCGCGGATCCTCGTCGATTCGTGTCGGCAGGTCCCCCTCCAGCCGGTGCCGGAGCACCGCGGCCTCCCGATCCCCGTGGCCAAGGGGCCGACGGATCGCAGGGAGGCCATGGTCCGGTACGAGGCGGGCTGAGGCGCGCCGCGGATCGGGGCCGGCTGACGCGGGCCGCGGGGGCTTCAGGCGCGGCGGCGGCCGGCGGCTTCGACCCGGGCGAGCAGGGTGTCGTACAGGCTCTGCGCCCGCTCCACGGTCCGCTCGACGGCGACCACGCCCAGCTTTCCGTTGCCCGGGAGCGCGCCGAGGACGTAGAAGACCGCGCCCGTGCGGGTGGTCTGGCGGTAGTGCAGTCCGTTGCGCAGGGCGACGTCGACGACGTCCTCGGGCTGGAGCCGTTCGAACCCGTCCCGCTGGGCCCGGTCGGTGGCGACGTAGCAGCGGGGCTCGCCCTCCGGCGTCAGGTACTCGCCGGTGTCCTGTGCGTACGCGCCCTCCACGGCGCCGTGCATCAGGAAGAAGGGCGCCGTCGCGCCGCCCATCCGCAAGTTGATCTCCAGTGCGTGGATGCCCTCCGCCGGCGCGGGTCCGTCCGACGGGACCGTGCGCGTCGGGTCTTCGACCAGGAAGTCGATGCTGAGGTGGCCCAGCACCCCCTTCGCGGCGAGCGCCCGGCCGGCCAGCAGCGCCAGCCGCTGGATCTCCGCCCGGTAGCCCGGCCCGGCCGGGAAGACGCAGCCCGTGAACACCTGCCCCGCGCTGCCGCCGAGGACCTGTTCGTGGGTGGACACCACCCGTGCGCCGCGCACCGGTTCGATCTCCAGCTGGACGGAGGGGGAGCGGGTGCCGGGCGCGTCGACGAAGCGCTCCACGATGCCGCCCATCTCCCGCAGTCGGGCCCCGTAGCTCTGCCAGGTGTCGGCCTGCGCGGCGAAGGACAGCCGCCGCGGCAGCTGTGCCCGGATCCAGGACTCCAGGTTGGCGGCGGGGGCGCCGGCGAACGGGAAGACCGCGTTCCCGCAGCCCGCGAAGCTGTCGTCGAGCTTGACGACGGCCCGCTCGCAGCCCGGGTTCCCGCCGCGCAGCTCCGCCAGCGCCTTGACGAGCGCCTGCTCGTCCCGGATGTCCTCGAACCCCTCGGGAACCGGGACCCCGGCCGAGCGCAGCAGTTGCCGCCCGCCGCTCTTGGTGCCGATCTGGGCGAGCGCCGGGTCGCACGCGTACAGCGGGATGCCCAGGCGCACGGCGAGCGCCCGCTCCAGCGGGGTGCTGTTGAACGTGACGAGGTACGCCTGGTCGCGGTCGGGGATCGCGGACAGGATGCGCTGGACGAGCGCGTCGTCCTTGAGGACCTTCTCCGTCAGGGGGACGGGGGAGCCGTCGGCGCAGTCGAGCAGGGTGAGCCGCCGCAGCGCGTGGCCGGCCGGCAGCGACGACACCGCGCCCAGCGCGTTGTCGACGACGACCGGCCGCAGCGGGAGGCTCGTGACGTACAGCAGTCTCGCGTCGGGGTCGCGGAGCACCTGTGCCAGGAAGAGCAGGCGCTCCTCGAAGTGGATGACCCCTTTGATCTTGCGGAGCTCTGCGCCGTCGAGCGAGAGGCTGGGCACGACGACCGCGGTCGTCGCGGCGCCGCCGCGCCGGGCGAACAGCGCGGGCAGCCGTTGTTGGAGTTGCTCGAACGTCTGTTGACACTGTTGACCGTTGGTGGTGTCCCATTGCGTCGAAAGCAGACCGCTGATCATTCCGTTTTCCTTTCGGGGCGCGCTGGGTCGGGGGAGCCCGTGACCAGATAATTCAGCGGCAGCGGCGGGTCGTCAAAGAATCAGCGCTTTACACAGCATGAGCATTGTTCATCCCGCAATAGAACACGCGTACGCGAAATCGATCGTGCGGAGCACATCCCGATTCGGCGCAAGGCGTCCCGGCGCGCGTCCCAGTACGTCCCGGCGCTCGGCGATGTCGGCGATGTCGGCGATGTCGGCGACGACGTGCTGCGGAACGATCCTCAGGACGTCGGACGACTCCCCTCCCACCGTGCAGTCGGGGCGTCCGCTGCCGTACGGGCCCCACGATGCATCCGTAGGGTCCCGGGCGGAATCCGATGTGCTTCATGAGGGATTCGGTGATGAAGTGCATCATGATGCGGTCTTCGTTTCCGGGGAAGATCTCCGGGGTCCTCCGAACGTGCGTCGAGAGGGGATCCGCCTGCTTGAACAGCAGCGGGAAGACGGCGAACTCCTCGAATTATGCGGCCATCAGGGTGTGGATGGTGGAGTGGCCGTTCTTCACGTTCCGGTGGGGGTGTCCGGTCAGCTCGCCGGTGGTCGCCAGGTCGCCGTGGAGCGCGGGGCGGCGAGACGATCGTCGCGGTCGGCGGGGACGAAAGTGGGGCGAGGGCGTCGAGGCGGGGCGCCTAGGGTGCGGTTGTGAACGTGGTGAAGAAGAGCGGTGCGGCGGTGCGACGGGCCTGGGGATGGCTGATGGCGCCCGATCCGCCGTCGCCGCGCCAGGGCGCGCTGCCCCTGATGCGCCGCGGCCCGCTGCGGGAGCTGTTGTTCGCCCTGACCCTGTGCGTCCTCACGGCCGTCATCGGGTGGGCGGCCGACGTGTGGCCCTGGCTGATGGTGGTGGCTCCCGTCGGCGTCTTCGTGCTCGCCCTGTTGCGGCGCCGGCTGCCCGTGCCCGTGCTGGTGGCCATCGGCGCCCTCGCCGGGTCGATGCCCGGCTACTCCTTCGTGATGGTGCCGCTGGCCTGGTCGGCGGGGCGGCGGATCGAGCGGTCCGGGTACGCGCTCCTCGCGTTCACCGGGACGTACGTCGCCTACAGCGGCATCGCCCTGCTGCTGCCGGGGAGTTTCAACGCGCCGGTGCTCACGGTGGTGGTGGCCACCCTCACGTTCCTGCCGATCGCCGTCGTGCCCGGGCTCGCCAGCCGCTACTTCAGCCAGCGGCGGACCCTGCTGCACGCCCTCCAGGAGCGCAATGCGCAACTGCTGTGGGAGCGCCAGATGGTGGCGGACCAGGCCCGGTTGCTGGAGCGGCAGCGGATCGCCCAGGACATGCACGACAGCCTGGGGCACCAGCTCGCGCTGATCGCCGTGCACACCGGTGCGCTGGAGGTCGACCCGGAGCTGACCCAACGGCAGCGGGAGGCCGTCGGGGTGCTGCGGAACGCCTCAGTGGGGGCCATGCACGAGCTGCGGGAGGTCGTCGGCATCCTGCGGGACGGGGGCGAATCCGCCGTCGCACCGGTCGACGAGTCGGGGCGGGCGGCCCGGGGCACGGCCGGCGTGCAGGCGCTGGTGGAGACCGCCCGGGGCGCCGGCACCCGGGTGGAGCTGCGGTTCACCGGAGAGCGGCGCCCGCTCGCCGCGGCGGCGGACCACGCGGCGTACCGCATCGTGCAGGAGTCGCTGACCAATGCGTACAAGCACGCGCCCGGGGCGTGGATCGAGGTGGAGCTGCGGTACGAACCGGACTCGCTCGTCGTGGAGATCGTCAACGGCCCCGCGGCGGAGGGCGCGGCGGGGGAGGTCGTCAGCGGTGGCCAGGGCCTGACCGGACTGCGGGAGCGGGCCCGACTCGTCGGCGGCATCGTGCACGCCGGGACCACCGACGGCGGTGGCTTCCGGGTGGCCGGCGTGCTGCCGTACGGGGTGGCCGAGGCAGCGCCTTTCGTCGCCGTGCCCGACGACTTTCCCCGGCAGCCCGCGCCGCCGCCCCCGCCCCATGGTGTTCCGGTCATGAACTGGAACGTCGCGGGACAGGGGCCGAGGATGAACGAGCTGCACAGGGGCGGCGGACAGGGCAGCCGGATCGGGGCCGTCGGGATCGGCTGCGGGATCTCGCTGGCCGTGGTGGTGCTGCTGGGCGCGCTGACCGTGGTCGGCGGCTACTTCCTCTTCACCTCGCTCGACGACTCGATGATGACCCAGTCCGAGTACGAGGAGATAGAGATCGGCACGCCGGAGGACGAGGTCCGCGACCGACTGCCGCAGGAGGACTCGGTGTGGGCCTCCGACCTTGAGGGCGGCAAGGGGGAGCCGGAGGAGCCCGCGGGCGCCGACTGCATGGTGGTGATGTCGGAGGAGATGGGCAGCACGTGGGAGAAGGAGCCGGTGTTCCGGTTCTGCTTCAAGGACGGAAAGCTGATCGAGAAGAAGGCGTACGAGGTCGTCGTCGACTTCTGACCGGGGTGGCCGGGCGCGCGGTTCGTGGTCCGGGGACGACCGTTGGACCACCCCGTTGGGGATCCCGGGCGCGGGCCGGCAAACTGGGGGGCCGGACCGGACGGTCCGGATGGACACGGCGAGTGCGAGGGTGGCTATGGCGGGGGCGCGGATCCGGGTCGTCATTGCGGATGACGAGCCCTTGATCAGGGCCGGGATCCGGATGATCCTCACGTCCGATCGGGAGATCGAAGTGGTGGCCGAGGCGTCGAACGGCCGGGAGGCCGTCGAGGCGGCCCGGTCCCACAAGGCGGACGTGGTGTTGCTCGACATCCAGATGCCCGTGATGGACGGGCTCACGGCGATGGGGGAGCTGCGCCAGGCGGTCCCCGCGACCAAGGTGATCATCCTGACCACCTTCGGCGAGCGGGAGAACGTGCTGCGCGCGCTGGAGTCGGGGGGCGCGGGCTTCCTCCTGAAGGACACCGCGCCGGCGGAGCTGATCGGCGCCGTACGGGCCGCGGTGTCCGGCGACGCGTACCTCTCCCCCGGCGCGACGCGGCACGTCGTCGACCAACTGGCCACCGGGCGGGCGGCGGCCCGCGGTGAGCAGGCGCGGGCCCGGATCGCCCAGTTGAGCGGGCGGGAGCAGGACGTGCTGGCGCTCCTCGGCGAGGGGCTGTCCAACGCTGACGCGGGCCGACGGCTGCACATGAGCGAGGCCACGGTGAAGACGTACGTGAGCCGGATCCTCGCCAAGCTGGAGTGCGACAACCGGGTGCAGGCGGCACTGCTGGCACGGGACGCGGGGCTGGGCCCGGAGGGCTGAGCCCGATCACGGCGGTGGGCTGTCCGTGTGGGTGTGGGCGTTCGGCCGAGGCTGTCTGTTGGGGCTGCTTGGTCGGGTGTTTGGGGCTGCTTGGCCGGGGCTGCCTGTTTCACGTGAAACACCGCGAGTTGGGGTCGGGTGTACTGGACGTGGCGTTTGCCGGGGTGAGGGGTACCGTCGGGGGACGGACCACACGGTCGGCGGGCTGACAGCGGCCCGGGCGGTACGGAGCGGGGGAGGCGGCGCGCGATGGGCGAGGTCGAGACGGAGATACCGGCGGGCGGCAGACGGATTCCGGTGGTGCCGGGGTTCGCACCGCGCAGGGGCCAACTGACGGCCGGTGCGGCGGGCGGACTCGGCTCCGACGGGCCGCTGTCGCCCAAGCAACAGGGCAAGGCGCTACGGGACCGGATCCCGCGCTCCTCCCACGACTCCCTGGTCCTGGCGGTCGGCCGCCCCGACGCCGTTCGGGCCGTGGAGGAGTCCAGCCGCGGCCGGGTGCCGGAGCTGACGCCCATCCGGGTGGGCCGGATGGCCGCCTCCCCCTTCGCGTTCCTGCGCGGCGCCGCCGGGCTGATGGCCCACGATCTGGTCGGCACCCCGGTCACCGGTGTCGGCGCCCAGCTGTGCGGAGATGCGCACGCGGCGAACTTCGGTCTGTACGGCGACGCCCGCGGCGGGCTCGTGATCGATCTGAACGACTTCGACGAGACCGTGACGGGCCCCTGGGAGTGGGACCTCAAGCGGCTCGCCGCCTCGCTGGTGCTCGCCGGCCGCGTCGCCGGCGCGGACGAGCTGACCTGCCGAGCCGCCGCCTTCGACGCCGTGGGCGCCTATCGGCGCACCATGCGCCTGCTGGCGAAGCTGCCCGCGCTGGACGCGTGGAACGCGATCGCGGACGAGGAACTGGTCTCCCACACGGACGCCCGGGACCTCGCCGGCACCTTGGAGCGGGTGTCACAGAAGGCGCGGAACAACACCAGCGCGCGCTTCGCCGCGAAGGCGACGGAGGTGGTGACGGACGCCGTGGGCGAAGGGCGGCGGTTCGTCGACGCCCCGCCGGTGCTGCGGCGCGTACCGGACGCGGAAGCCGCGGCGGTGGCCGCGTCGCTGGCGGAGTACCTGACCACCGTGGCGGAGGACCGGCTGCCGCTGCTCGCGCGGTACGCGATCCACGACGTGGCGTTCCGGGTGGTGGGCACCGGCAGCGTCGGCACCCGTTCGTACGTGGTGCTGCTGCTGGACCACCGGGGCGACCCGCTGGTGCTCCAGGTGAAGGAGGCACGGGCGTCCGCGTTGCTCCCGCACCTGGCGGCGGCCGGCTTCCCGGCGGCGCCGGTGGCGCACGAGGGCCGTCGGGTGGTGCTGGGGCAGAAGCGGATGCAGGTGGTCAGCGACATCCTGTTGGGCTGGACGACCGTGGAGGGCCGCCCCTTCCAGGTGCGGCAGTTCCGCAACCGCAAGGGCAGCGTGGACCCCGCCGAACTCACCCCCGAGCAGTTGGACGACTACGGGCGGATGACGGGCGCGCTGCTGGCCCGGGCGCACTCCCACAGCGCCGACCCCCGGCTGCTCGCCGGCTACTGCGGCAAGAGCGAGGAGCTGGACGAGGCCGTGGCCGCCTTCGCGGTGCGCTACGCGGACTGTACGGAAGCCGATCACGACGATTTGCTGACGGCGATCAAGAAGGGGCGGATCACCGCCGAGCTGGGGGTGTGACGGGCGGCCCGGGCGCGCCCGTAGGCTGGGCGGGTGACCCAGGACCCACCCGGTGGACCGATGACCCGGAACGACGAAGCGACGCCCCTCGACGAGGCGGACCCGCCCGTCCAGGGCGGGGATGCGCCCCTCGGCGGGGAGCCGGACGCGCAGGAGCGGCCGGAGGCCCGGCTGGAGCGAGCGGTGTACGCGGCCGAGCACGCCCTGATCGAGTACGAGATCGCGCTGGAGACCTTCCGGGTGGAGGTGGAGAACTTCTCCCGGCTGCACCACCAGAAGCTCGGCCCGGTGTACGCGCGGCTCGACGAGCTGGACGCGCAGATCGCGGAGGCGCGGGCGGCGCGCACCGGCGACCCGGAGGACCTGCGCCGGGCGCAGGAGGCGCGGGCGGCCTTGCTGCCGATGCCGGGCGTGGAGGAGCTGTTCCACGACTGGATGGACTCCGACGGCATCTCCCCCGAGGCCGCCGCGATGCTCACGGACCGCCCGGTGCGCGCGCCCAAGCGGGTGCGGCCGAGCGAGGAGGCCCGTCGGCTCTATCGCGAGCTGGCCCGCAGGGCGCATCCGGACCTGGCGCAGGACGAGACGGAGCGGGCCCGGCGCGAGGAGTTCATCACCCGGGTGAACGCCGCCTACGCCCTCGGTGACGCCGAGTTGCTGCGCGAGCTGTCGGACGAGTGGGACGCTGGACCGGTGCCGCCGGAGCAGCAGTTCAGCGAGGCCGAGGAGCTGTACGCACGGCTGGAGTGGCTGTCGCAGCGCCGGGAGGCGCTCGCCGCCCTCGCCGGGGAGCTGGAGGAGAGCGCGATCGGCTCGATGCTCCGGATGGCGCCGGACGACCCTGACCGGCTGCTGGAGGAGATCGGGGAGCAGCTTCTGGCGCAGGTCGCCGAGCGGGAGCGGGAACTCGCCGGGCTGCTGCAGTAGGTTCTTCCGGTGCCGCCCGAGGGGGCGGCACCGCTGTGTGACGAGACCGAGCGAGACCGAACAACACGGAACGAGACGAGAGGAGGCGTGTGCCATGAGCTTTGCCCCGTTGCCCTCGGTGGCTGCTGACCAGGTCCCGGCCGACGCCCTGGTGCTGGACGTCCGGGAGGACGACGAGTGGCGGGCCGGCCACGTGGAGGGTGCGCTGCACGTACCGATGAGCGACTTCGTGGCCCGCTTCGGCGAAGTCACCGAGGCCGTGGCGGACGGTCGGCGGGCGTTCGTGATGTGCCGGGTGGGCGGCCGGTCCGCCCAGGTGACCCAGTACCTGGTGCAGCAGGGCATCGACGCGGTGAACGTCGACGGCGGCATGCTGGCCTGGGAGGGCGCGGGTCGCGCCGTCGTGACGGACGACGGGAGCCCCGCGTTCGTCCTGTGAGCGTCCCACGGGCGCTCTGACGGACCGGCGTCAGGCGAGCGGGTGCGCGGCCAGGAGGTCGCCCAGTGCCTCCTCGTGTTCGGCCGCGGGGCCGAGGGACAGTTCGAGCTGTTTGGCCCAGGCGTGGTAGCGGTGCAGCGGGTAGTCGGTGTCGGCGCCGAACCCGCCGTGGAGGTGCTGGGCGGTCTGCACGATGCGCCGCACGCCCTCCGAGGCCCAGATCTTCGCCACGGCGACGTCCGCGGCCACCGGCAGCAGCCCTTCGGTGCTGCTGCCGTCGTTGCCGTGGGCGAGTCGCCAGGCGGCCTGCCACAGCGTGGCCTCCATCGCCCTCAGGTCGATGTAGCGGTCCGCGGCCTGCACGGCGACCGCCTGGAAGGTCGCCACGGGGAAGCCGAACTGTTCCCGCCGTCCGGTGTACTCGGCGGTCATCGCGAGGACGCGGGTGCCGAGGCCGAGCGCGAGGGCGCACGTCCCGGTGGTCAGGAGCTGGCGCAGCCACTCCCAGGCGCCGTCGTCGGCGATGAGCCGGGACGCCCGGACGCGCACCGCGTCGAGGGTCACCTCGGCGTACCGCTCGCCATTGGTGGAGAACTGCTCGGCGAGGGTGACGCCGTCCTGGTCCGGCGCCACCAGGGCCAGCACGGTGCGCCCTTCGCCGGTGTGCGCGGGCACGGCGATCAGATCGGCGGAGTGGGCCCAGGGCACGACCGTCTGCACGCCCTCCAGCAACCAGTGCGCCGGGGCGCCGTCCAGTTCGCCACGGCCGGCGGGGGCGTCGGCGTCGGGGCGGGCGAGCACGGCGAGTTCGGCCGGGTCGTGCCCGGTGCGGCCGTGGGCCCCGACGGTCAGCACCGCTTCGCCGCGTACGACCCGGGGCAGTAGGTCCCCGGCCAACTCGGCGCTGCCGTACCGCTCCACGGCCATGGCGACCGCGCTCGTCTCCAGCAGCGGCACACGGGCGAGCACCGCGGCGGACTCCCGCAGCGCCAGACAGAGCGCGACGGGGTCGAGCCCCGCGCCGCCGTACGCGGGGGAGACCACCAGCCCCAGCAGATCGCTCGTGGCGAGCGTGGCCCACAGGGGCCGGTCGAAGGTGTCCGCCACCGCGCCGGGGGTGAGCGCGGGGCTCGGCACGCCGTCGGGCGCGACGTCGGAGAAGACCGCCCTGGCCGCTTCGACGACCGCCTGCTGTTCCTCGGTGAAGGTGAAGTCCACAGCCCGTCCTCCCTGCTCGGCGCCACTATCTGACGGACCGTCAAGATAGAGCAGGTGCCCGTAAATGACCACAGCGAGGCACGATGGACGCCTGGCGGAGGCCGCAGGGCCGGGGCGGGTGAGGGGGGCTGTGGCTCAGCGGTCGAAGTCCAACTCCACCTCCGGAGTCGTCGGACGGGACTGGCACGCCAGCACGTATCCCGCTTCGGTCTCCTCGGGTTCCAGCGCGAAGTTCCGATCCATGTGGACCTCGCCGGAGACCAGGAACGCCCGGCAGGTGCCGCAGACCCCGCCCTTGCACGCGTAGGGCGCGTCCGACCGTCCCCGCAGCACGGTCTCCAGCAGGGACTCCCCCTCCCGCACGGGCCAGGTCCCGGAGCGGCCGTCCAGCGTCGCCGTGAGCGAGGCGTGCGCCGGCGCGGCGGCGCCGACCGGTGGCCGCCCGGGCGCCGTGCCGTCGTCCACGTGGAAGATCTCCTGGTGGATGCGGCTCCGGTCCACGCCGAGCCCGCGCAGCGCCCGGTCCGCGGCCACCACCAGCCCGAGCGGCCCGCACAGGAACCAGCCGTCCACCTCCGCCACCGGCAGCAGCGACGGCAGCAGCCCCGTCAGCCGCGCGCGGTCCAGCCGTCCGGACGGCAGCCCCGACGCCTGCTCCTCCCGCGACAGCGCCGTCACCAGCTGGAACCGGTCCGGATGGCGGTCCTTCAGCTCCGCGACCTCGTCGAGGAACATCGTGGACGCCACGGTCCGGTCGCTGCGGATCAGACAGAACCGGGCCGAGGGCTCACGGGCGAGCAGCGTCGACGCCATCGACAGCACCGGGGTGATCCCGCTGCCGCCGACGACCGCGGCGAAGTACCCGGGGCGCGGTTCGAGCCGGAAGCGGCCCATCGGGGGCATGACCTCGACCACGTCGCCGACGGCCAGTTCCTTCAGCGCGTACGTCGAGAACTCGCCGCCCTCGACGAACCGGATCCCCACGCGCAGCTCGGGCTGCGCTCCGGCGGGGGCGGCCGGGGTGCAGATCGAGTACGTGCGCCGGATCTCCTCGCCGCCCACCACCCGGCGCAGGGCCAGATGCTGTCCGGGGGCGTACCGGAAGGCGTCCCTCAGCTCGGCCGGCACCGCGAAGCTGACGGCGACCGAGTCGTCCGTGAGCCGGTCGACCGCGCTGACCCGGAGCGGATGGAACATCTACAACTCCTTGAAGTGGTCGAACGGTTCACGGCACCTGACGCAGCGGCGCAGCGCCTTGCACGCCGTGGAGGAGAACCTGCTCAGCAGCTCCGTCTCGGTGGAGCTGCAGTGCGGGCAGCGCACCGAGAGGGCGACCGGAACCGGCCCCGCTCCGCCCGCTGCGTCCGACGGGCCGGGCACGCCGTGCGGCCGGGGCGGGGCTATGCCGGACTCGGCCAGCTTGCGGCGCCCCTCGGCGGTGATGTCGTCCGTCGACCAGGCGGGGGAGAGGACCGTGACGACGGAGACCTCCGCCATGCCGTGGTCGAGCAGGGCCCGCTCGATGTCCGCGGACATCGTCTCCACGGCCGGACAGCCGGTGTACGTGGGGGTGAGGGCCACCTCGACGCGGCCGGGCCCGAGGACCTCGACCCCGCGCAGCACGCCCAGCTCCGCCAGGGTCAGCACCGGCAGCTCCGGATCGGGCACGGCTCCCGCGATCCGCCGCAGCTCGGCCTCCAGCCGGGTGTCGGTCACCATGACGCCCCCGGGTGGCTGCGGTGCAGGTGCTGCATCTCGGCGAGCATCGGGCCGAAGGGCTCGGTGTGCACGCCCTGGCGCCCCTTGCCCGCCGTCCAGCCGTCGGCCCGCGGGCCGACGGGTACGGTCAGCGTCGCCCGCTTCAGCACCGAGGTCACCGACTCCAGCCAGTCGGCCTCCAGGGCGTGCGGATCGACGCCGGCCAGCCCCTCGACGGGCTCGACGGGCTCGACGGGCTGGACGGGCTCGAACAGCTCGCCGGTGTACCGCCACAGGGCGTCGCACGCCGTCTGCATCCGCCGTCTGCTCTCCGCCGTGCCGTCGCCGAGCCGGAGCGTCCACTGCTCGGCGTGGTCCCGGTGGTACGCGACTTCCTTGACGGCCTTGGCGGCGAGCGCGGCGAACTCTCCCTCGGAGCGGGCCAACTGCCCGTACAGCAGGTGCTGATAGGTGGAGAAGTACAGCTGGCGGACGATGGTGTGGGCGAAGTCGCCGTTCGGCTGCTCGACCAACTGGACGTTGCGGAAGGCGCGCTCCTCGCGCAGATACGCCAACTCGTCCTCGTCGCCCACCAGGGAGAGCAGCACCCGGGCCTGGCCCAGCAGATCCAGGGCGATGTTGGCGAGGGCGACCTCCTCCTCCAGCACGGGGGCGTGGCCCGCCCACTCCCCCAGCCGGTGCGACAGCACCAGCGCGTCGTCGCCGAGGGCGAGTGCCGCGGCGGTGGCGGTGGTCGTCACAGGTGCTTCACCCCCTCGGGGATCTCGTAGAACGTCGGATGGCGGTAGGGCTTGTCGGCGGCGGGCTCGAAGAAGGGGTCCTTCTCGTCCGGCGAGGAGGCGGTGACGGCGGTCGAGGGCACGACCCAGATGGACACGCCCTCATTGCGCCGGGTGTACAGGTCCCGGGCGTTGCGCAGGGCCATCTGGGCGTCCGGGGCGTGCAGGCTGCCGGCGTGGGTGTGGGACAGGCCCCGCCGCGAGCGGACGAAGACCTCCCACAGCGGCCAGTCCTTCGCCCCGCCCGCAGCGGCGCCCGTGCCGTCGGAACTGCTCATGCCGTGGCCTCCCGCGGCTCGTCGATCTGCGTCCCCTGCGTCCTCGGCCCGTTCGCCTGCGGTGCGTGCGGCTGGGTCCGTGCCTGCTTGGCGGCGTGCGCCGCGGCGGCCTCCCGCACCCAGGCGCCCTCCTCGTGGGCCCGGCGGCGCTGGGTGATCCGCTGTTCGTTGCACGGCCCGTTGCCCTTGAGGACGGCCTGGAACTCCGACCAGTCGATCGCGCCGAAGTCATGGTGGCCACGCTCTTCGTCCCACCGCAGGTCGGGGTCGGGGAGGGTGAGGCCGAGGGCCTCGGCCTGCGGGACGCAGATGTCCACGAAGCGCTGGCGCAACTCGTCATTGGAGTGACGCTTGATCTTCCAGGCCATGGACTGCGCCGAGTGGGCCGACTCGTCGTCGGGCGGGCCGAACATCATCAGCGACGGCCACCACCAGCGGTCCACCGCGTCCTGCGCCATCGCGTGCTGCGCGGGGGTGCCCCGGGAGAGGGTCAGCAGCAGCTCGTACCCCTGGCGCTGGTGGAAGGACTCCTCCTTGCAGATACGGACCATCGCGCGGGCGTACGGGCCGTAGGAACAGCGGCAGAGCGGCACCTGGTTCGTAATCGCGGCGCCGTCCACGAGCCAGCCGATCGCGCCGACGTCCGCCCAGGTCAGCGTCGGATAGTTGAAGATCGAGGAGTACCGCTGGCGGCCGGAGTGGAGCTTGTCGAGCAGCTCTTCGCGGCTGACCCCCAGGGTCTCCGCGGCGCTGTACAGGTACAGGCCGTGGCCGGCTTCGTCCTGGACCTTCGCCATCAGGATCGCCTTGCGCCGCAGCGAGGGCGCGCGACTGATCCAATTCGCCTCGGGCTGCATGCCGATGATCTCCGAATGGGCGTGCTGCGCCATCTGGCGGATCAGGGTCGCCCGGTAGGCGTCCGGCATCCAGTCGCGCGGCTCGATGCGCTCGTCCGCGGCCACGGCCGCGTCGAAGACCGCCTCGTACCTCTCTCGGGCGTCTGCCGTCACTGTCGTCATCCGAACCCCCTACCGACCGATCGTTCGGTTCATCCACTTCAATGGTGAGTCGGCGGCCCTTAAGGTGTCAACCCTGTGGATAACCGAGGCTGGTCGGACTGGATCGGGGCGGGATGAACTCCAACGAGGACCGTGTCGAGGGCGAAAGGGGGGACGCGGACGACGCGTCCACCGGGGCCACCGGCCCACAGCCTCCGGCAGCGGGAGGGGCGGCTGAGGCCAGTGGGCCCCCCGAGGCGCCCGAGGCGACCGCCCCGGAACCCCGGCCCGAGCCCGTGGCGCCCGTGGCGCCCGTGGCGCACGACGTAAAAGACGTACAACACGTACAAGGCGCGCACGACGGAGAAGCTGATCCCGGGCCGACCTCCGAGCCCGCCCCGGCGCCCGACGCCCCGCCCGCGCCCACCGCCGGCATCGCCGCGCTCACGCTCCCGTACCAGATCGCCGCCGCCGTGGCCCTCGGCCTGCTCGCGCTCGCCGCCTGCATCCACCTGGCCATGACGTTCCTGCACGTCGCGCCCTCCAACACGGTGACGAAGGAGTACGGCAAGCAGATCGACGCCTGGATCTACCCCGAGTTCGAGCAGAACTGGAAGCTCTTCGCACCCAATCCGCTCCAGCAGAACATCGGTGTCCAGGTGAAGGCCGAGGTCAAGACGGCCGGCGGCGAACTGCGGACCACCGAGTGGATCGACCTGGCCGCCGAGGACGCCGACGCGATCCGCGGCAATCTGCTCCCCAGCCACACCGAGCAGAACATGCTCCGCCGCAGCTGGGACTTCTACCAGAACACGCACGACAGCCAGAACCGCTCCACCGAGTCCCGCGGCCCCCTCGCCGAGAACTACCTGCGGCGGCTCGTGATGCTCCGCCTCGCGGACCGCGACCTCGGGGGCCAGGTGGAGCGCATACAGATCCGGTCCTCGGCGGCCTTCGTGAAGCCGCCGCCGTGGACCGACGAGAAGGTCGACACGGCACCCGTCCACCGCGTCCTGCCGTGGTGGACCGTCACCCCCGCCGACCTGCCGCCCGACGCCCGCAACGACGCGGCCACCGGCGACCGCACCCGGGGCACGGAAGGCGCGGAGGGGGCTCGATGAGCGCGACGACGGCGACGACGGCGACGGTGACGATGGCCGAGGGCAACCGCGGCGCCCGGCCCCCGGCCGGCCCCGGCCGGGCCGCCGAACTGCTCCAGCGGATCACCGCTGCTCCCCTCGGCCCGTACCAGAGCGCCGTCATCCGGATCGGCTTCTCCGCGACCTGGCTGCTCTTCCTGCTGTGGGAACTGCCCAACCGGCACGAGATGTACGGCCCGGACGGACCGTGGAGCTGGTCGATCGGCCGCGAGTTCACCCGGGGCAACGACGCCTTCACCGCGCTCCTGTGGTCGAGCAGCACCGTCTGGTTCGAGATCGTCTACTTCGGCGCGATGCTCTCCGCCCTGCTGCTCTGTCTGGGGTGGCGCACCCGGACCATGTCCGCCGTGTTCATGGTCGGCGTGCTCTCGCTCCAGAACCGCTCGATCTTCGTGGGCGACGGCGGTGACAACGTCATCCACATCATGGCGATCTACCTGCTGGTGACGCGGTGCGGTCGCGTCTGGTCGCTGGACGCGCGCCGGGAGGCGCGCACCGAGCCGGGTGCGCCCGACCGGGTGGGCCCGGTGCTCTGGGTCGTCACCGGCACCGCCCTGCTCTTCGCCACCCTCCTCAACCACACCGGGCTCCCCGTCCTGGTCGCCCTGTGGGTGATGTGGCTGGTGCTGGCCCTGTGGTGGTTGGTGAACCACTACGGGCCGCGCAGCCAGGGCCGCATCCTGTTGGACACCGTCGCCAACCTCGCCCACAACGCCGGTCTCGTCGTGATCATGGCCGAGGTCTGTCTGATCTACGCCACCGCCGGCTGGTACAAGGTGCAGGGCTCGCGCTGGCAGGACGGCACGGCGCTGTACTACCCGCTGAAGCTGGACTACTTCACGCCCTTCCCCACCCTGTCGGACCTGCTCGCCTCGCACGGCGTGATGGTGATGGCGCTGACGTACGGCACGGTGATCGTGCAGGTCGCGTTCCCCTTCACGCTCTTCAACCGACGGGTGAAGAACGTCCTGCTCGCGGTGATGATGCTGGAGCACGCGGCCATCGCCGTGATCCTGGGGCTGCCGTTCTTCTCGCTGGCGATGATCGCCGCGGACGCGGTGTTCCTGCCGACCGCCTTCCTGCTCTGGCTGGGCGTACGGGCGGGGCGCGGCCGGGACCGCCTGTGCGCCCGGCTCCCCTTCCTGCCCGCCCCGTCCGCGCCCACCGCCTCCGCGGCAGTGGGGGAGGCCGGGCCGGGCGCCGTCCCCGAGCAGCGACGGGACGGCTTGGAACAGCCCCGTACGCTCGTGGGGTGAGCACCTTCCCAGGCACCAGCCCCGCCAGCGCGCCCTCCGCGGACGAGCCGGTGCAGTACGACGACGGGTACGGCCCCGAGGTCGGCGTGGGGCCGCACCCGCTGCCCTGGCCCGAGGGCGAGCGGTACGACCGCGCGCTGCTGGCCGGCGGGGACCGCCGCAACGTGGTCGACGCGTACCGCTACTGGACGCGGGAGGCGATCGTCGCCGACCTGGACACTCGCCGGCACGACTTCCACGTGGCCGTGGAGAACTGGGGCCACGACTTCAACATCGGCTCGGTGGTGCGCACCGCGAACGCCTTCATGGCCCGGCAGGTCCACATCGTGGGCCGCCGCCGCTGGAACCGGCGGGGTGCCATGGTCACCGACCGCTACCAGCACGTGCGGCACCACCCGGACACCGAGTCCCTGACCGCCTGGGCGGCGGCCGAGGACCTGCCGATCATCGGGATCGACAACCTGCCCGGGGCGGTCCCGCTGGAGCGGACCGTCCTGCCGCGCCGCTGCGTGCTGCTCTTCGGCCAGGAGGGGCCCGGACTGACGGAGGAGGCCAGGGCGCACGCGTCGACGGTGTGTTCCATCGCCCAGTTCGGCTCGACCCGCTCGATCAACGCCGGGGCCGCGGCGGCGATCGCCATGCACGCCTGGGTGCAGCGGTACGCCGACGTACCGCCGCCCTCCTGACCCGACGCGGCCCCGCCGAAGCCGGCCGTCACGCCTGTCGACGCACCTCCACCACCCGGAAGCGGTTGGACACGAACGCGCCGTCGCACAGCGCCGCGTTCGCCGAGGGGTTGCCACCGGAGCCGTGGAAGTCGGAGAACGCCGCCGTCTGGTTCACGTACACCCCGCCCGTCAGGTTCAGCGAGAGCTGGGCGGACTCCGCCAGGCAGACCTCTTCGATCGCCTGCTCGGTCTCCTCCGACGTGGTGTACGCCCCGACGGTCATCGCGCCCTTGTCGCGGACGGTGCGCCGCAGCAGCTCGACCGCGTCCGCCGTGGAGTCCACCGCGACCGCGAAGGAGACCGGGCCGAAGCACTCGGAGAGGTACGCCGCCTCGTCGTCCGGCTTGGCGCCGTCGAGCTTGACGATCACCGGGGTGCGCACCACCGCGTCGGGGAAGTCCGGGTGGGCGACCTCGCGGGAGGCCAGCGCCACCTCGCCGAGCCCGGCCGCGCCCTCCAGCCGGCCCTTCACCTCGGGATTGACCAGGGCGCCCAGCAGGGCGTTCGCCCGGGCGTCGTCGCCGAGCAGGCCGCCGACCGCGGACGCGAGGTCGGCCACCACCTCGTCGTACGACTTGGGGCCGGCGTCCGTGGCGATGCCGCCGCGCGGGATCAGCAGGTTCTGCGGGGTGGTGCACATCTGGCCGCTGTAGAGGGAGAGGGAGAAGGCCAGGTTCGACAGCATGCCCTTGTAGTCGTCGGTGGAGTCGATGACGACGGTGTTGACGCCGGCCTTCTCCGTGTAGACCTGGGCCTGGCGTGCGTTGGCCTCCAGCCAGTCGCCGAAGGCGGTCGAGCCGGTGTAGTCGATGATCTTGATCTCGGGGCGTACGGCCAGGGTCTTGGCAATGCCCTCGCCGGGGCGCTCGACGGCCAGGCACACCAGATTCGGGTCGAAGCCGGCCTCCGCGAGCACCTCGCGGGCCACCCGGACGGTCAGCGCCAGCGGCAGCACCGCGCGCGGGTGCGGCTTGACCAGCACCGGATTGCCGGTGGCGAGGGAGGCGAAGAGGCCGGGATAGCCGTTCCACGTGGGGAAGGTGTTGCAGCCGATGAGCAGGGCGATGCCGCGGCCCGCGCTGGTGAACGTCTTCCGCAGCTCCAGCGGGTCCCGCTTGCCCTGCGGCTTGGACCAGTCGGCGCTGGCCGGCGTGCGCGTCTGCTCCTGGTACGCGTACGCCACGGCTTCCATGCCGCGGTCCTGGGCGTGCGGCCCGCCGGCCTGGAACGCCATCATGAACGCCTGCCCGCTGGTGTGCATCACGGCCTGGGCGAACTCATGGGTGCGGGCGCTGATGCGGGCCAGGACCTCAAGACAGACCAGGGCCCGCTGCTCGGGCCCGGCGGCCCGCCACGCGGGCACGGCCGCGCTCATCGCGGGCAGCAGCACGTCCGGATCCACATGGGGGTACTCGATCCGCAACTCCGGCCCGTACGGCGAGACCTCGGCGCCCGTCCAGCCGTCGGTGCCCGGCTGGCCCAGCTCGAAGCGGGTGCCCTGGAGCGCCTGGAAGGCGGCGAGGCCGTCGGCGGGCGCGCTCTCGCCGTACGCCTTCGGGTGCTCGGGGTGGGGGGACCAATAGGCGCGGGTGCGAATGGCGTCGAGGGCTTGGTCGAGCGTCGCTCGGTGGCCACTCAGCCGGGTCTCGGTCAGCGTCATGACGGACCAACTCCTCGTCGAGCCGGGCGGAAACAGGCGGACAGGGTTAGAGTAACCGAACGATCGGTCGGTACAAGGGGGCCTGTCGAAGCTGTGGAAAACTCATCGGGGAGGATCACCTCCATGACCGCCATCGAGCACGGGGCCGCCGCCGAGCCGGACCCCGTCGACCGGAGCCGGACCGTGGCCGTGGTGGGCGCCGGCACCATGGGCCAGGGCATAGCCCAGGTGGCCCTCGCCGCGGGTCATCCCGTACTCCTCTTCGACGCCGTCGAAGGCAGGGCCGCCGAAGCCGTCACCGCCGTAGCCGCCCGTCTGGACCGGCTCGTCGAGAAGGGCCGCACCTCCGCCGGCGAGCGCGACGCCGCCCGCGCCCGGCTCCGCCCGGTCGACGACCTCTCCCACCTCGCGGACGCGGCCCTCGTCGTCGAAGCCGTCGTCGAGCGCCTTTCCGTCAAGCAGGAGCTGTTCACGGCGCTGGAGCAGGTCGTGGCGGAGGACTGCCTGCTCGCGACGAACACCTCCTCCCTCTCCGTCACCGCCGTCGCCGGCCCCCTCCGGCACCCCGGCCGACTCGTCGGACTGCACTTCTTCAACCCCGCCCCCCTGCTTCCGCTGGTCGAGGTCGTCAGCGGCTTCGCCACCCAGGAGGAGTGCGCGGCGCGCGCCTGGGCGACGGCCGCGGCCTGGGGCAAGACCCCGGTGCACTGCGCGGACACCCCCGGCTTCGTCGTCAACCGGGTCGCCCGGCCCTTCTACGCGGAGGCGTTCGCCCTCCACGAGGAGCGGGCGGCCGACCCGGCGACGATCGACGCGGTGCTGCGCGAGTGCGGCGGCTTCCCCATGGGCCCGTTCGAGCTGACCGACCTGATCGGGCAGGACGTGAACGAGGCCGTCACCCGCTCCGTGTGGGAGTCCTTCTTCCACAGCCCGAAGTTCACGCCCTCCCTGGCGCAGCGGCGGCTGGTGGAGGCGGGGCTGCTGGGCCGCAAGTCGGGCCGCGGCTGGTACGACCACGCCCCGGGCGCCGAGCAGCCGCAGCCGCACACCGCACCGCCCGCGGACCCGCCCCCGTACGTCGTCGTGCACGGCGCCGACGGGCTCACGGCCGAACTCCTGGAGCTGGTCGCGGACGCCGGGATCCCCGTGCGGCAGCCGGACGGCCCACGGGCCGGTGGCGGCCTGGAACTGCCCGGCGGCGGCCGGCTGGCGCCTGTCGACGGGTCCTTCGCCGGGGCCGGGCGCGCCGACGTCGTCCACTTCGACCTCGCGCGCGACTACCGGAGCGCCACCCGGATCGCGCTCGCGCCCTCCGCTGCGGCCCGCGAGGGCACCCTCCGGGAGGCGATCGGGCTCTTCCAGGCGATCGGCAAGAAGGTCAGCGTGATCGACGACGCACCGGGCATGATCGTGGCCCGCACGGTCGCAATGCTGATCGACGTCGCGGCCGACGCGGTCGCCCGGGGAGTGGCCACCGAGGACGACGTGGACACCGCGATGAGGCTCGGGGTCAACCACCCCCTGGGGCCCTTCGAATGGGACCGGCGGCTGCCCGGGACGTGGGCGCACGACCTGTTGGCGAAGCTGCACTGCGCCGTCCCCACGGGGCGCTACGCGCCGGGTCCGGCGCTCGGCCGACGTACTTTCGATGGTGTCGACGGTGAGGGAGCCGACGCATGACCACCGCCAAGCGTGACACGTACACGCCGGAGACACTGCTCTCCGTCGCCGTGCGGATCTTCAACGAGCGCGGCTACGACGGCACCTCCATGGAGCACCTGTCGAAGGCCGCCGGCATCTCCAAGTCGTCGATCTACCACCACGTGGCCGGCAAGGAGGAGCTGCTGCGCCGGGCCGTGAGCCGGGCGCTGGACGGGCTCTTCGGCATCCTCGACGAGCCGGGGGCCCAGCGCGGCCGGGCGATCGAACGCGTCGAGTACGTGGTGCGGCGCACCGTGCAGGTGCTGGTGGACGACCTGCCCTATGTGACGCTGCTGCTGCGCGTGCGGGGCAACACCAAGACCGAGCGGTGGGCGATGGAGCGCCGCAGGGAGTTCGACCAGCGGGTCGTGGACCTGCTGAAGGCGGCGGCGGCCGACGGCGACCTGCGCGCGGACGTGGACACCCGGCTGGCCACCAGGCTGCTGTTCGGCATGGTGAACTCCCTGGTGGAGTGGTACCGCCCGCACCCCGGCAGCGGGTACGAGGGCGACCAGGTGGCCGAGACGGTCGTACGGATCGCTTTCGACGGGCTGCGGAAGGACGCCGGCCCGGCCTGAAGCCGCGACCCGGACCGGGGCCCTCCGCGTCAGTCGGGGGCGTCCGTCGGCTCGGCGTCCTCCGCGTCGGCGCTCCCGTCGAGGTCGGTCTCCTCGAAGACCAGCAGGGTGCGCGTGGACAGCACCTCCGGGATGGACTGGAGCCTGGTGAGGACCAGCTCGCGCAGGCTGCGGTTGTCCGGTGCGTGCACCAGCAGCAGGACGTCGAAGTCGCCGCTGACCAGCGCGATGTGGGCGGCGCCCGGCAGCGCCTTGAGCTGCTCGCGCACGGTTCGCCAGGAGTTCTGGACGATCTTGAGCGTGATGT
Organism: Streptomyces sp. NPDC048057; assembly: GCF_040653095.1. Taxonomy (NCBI): domain Bacteria; kingdom Bacillati; phylum Actinomycetota; class Actinomycetes; order Kitasatosporales; family Streptomycetaceae; genus Streptomyces; species Streptomyces sp. NPDC048057. The sequence continues at coordinate 119,622 of NZ_JBEZNF010000021.1, read as the reverse complement.
AGGCGGACGCGCCCTGCCCTGCGCGCTCGTGGTCGACGCGCGCACTGAAACCGCGGATCACGCCGTCCTCGACGAGCCGGTTGATCCGGGAGTACGCATTGGCGCGCGAGACGTGGATCCGCTCGGCCACCGACCGTATCGACGCCCGTCCGTCGGCCCGCAGGATCCGCAGGATGTCCTGGTCAATGGGGTCGAGCGGGCGGGGCGGCAGTGGCGCGCCGAGACCCCTCTTGTCGGCACCGTCGGCCATTTGTTCAGCTGACATGTCCCCCTGCCTTCCCGGTGTGGACGACCTGTGCACATCACAAGTTGTGGAGAACCGTTTGTCCACAGGCTGAGGCCGCCTGTAGCCAAAATGCGCCGACGACCGAACAATCGGTAGGTGAGGCGGACCACAAGCCGGCCGCTTCCTTCGTCGCTCCCACGAGGAGGTGTTCGCGTTGCGCAAGAGCAGCAGCATGACCGTGCAGGAGCTGCCCGACTCCCCCGCCTACCGGCCCACCCCGCCCCCGGCCTGGAAGCCGCAAACCGACCCCGCGCCCCTGCTCCCCGACCCCGAGCCCTTCCGGGTGCTCGGCACGGACGCTGCGGCCGACGCCGATCCCGAGCTGCTGCTGACGCTGTACGCACAGCTCGTCCGCGGCCGGCGGTACAACGTCCAGGCGACCGCCCTCACCAAGCAGGGCCGCCTCGCCGTCTACCCGTCCAGCACCGGCCAGGAGGCGTGCGAGGTCGCCGCCGCCCTGGTGCTGGAGGAGCAGGACTGGCTCTTCCCCAGCTATCGGGACACCCTCGCCGCCGTGACCCGCGGACTGGACCCCGCGCAGGCCCTCACCCTCCTGCGCGGCGACTGGCACACCGGTTACGACCCGTACGAGCACCGCATCGCCCCCCTGTGCACCCCCCTCGCCACCCAACTGCCGCACGCGGTGGGCCTGGCGCACGCGGCCCGCCTCAAGGGCGACGACGTGGTGGCCCTCGCCATGGTCGGCGACGGGGGCACCAGCGAGGGCGACTTCCACGAAGCGCTGAACTTCGCCGCGGTCTGGCGCGCCCCCGTCGTCTTCCTCGTGCAGAACAACGGCTTCGCCATCTCCGTGCCGCTCGCCAAGCAGACCGCCGCCCCCTCCCTGGCCCACAAGGCCGTGGGGTACGGCATGCCCGGCCGCCTCGTCGACGGCAACGACGCGCCCGCGGTGCACCAGGTCCTCGCCCGGGCCGTGGCGCGCGCCCGCGCCGGCGAAGGGCCGACCCTGATCGAGGCGGTGACCTACCGCGTCGAAGCCCATACGAACGCGGACGACGCGACGCGCTACCGCACCGCCGACGAGATCGACCCCTGGCGGGCCCACGACCCGATCCTGCTGATGGAGCGGGCGCTGACCGACCGCGGCCTGCTGGACGACGAGCGCCGGCGGGCCGTGGCCGACGGGGCCGAGGAGATGGCGGCCCGGCTGCGGCAGGAGATGAACGCCGATCCGGTGCTGGATCCGGCGGACCTGTTCGCCGACGTCTTCGCCGAGCGCACCGGCCAACTGCGGGAGCAGGAGGCCCGGCTGCGCGCCGAGCTGGCGGCCGAGGCGGACGGAGGGAGCGCGCGATGACGACGGCGACCACCCCCACCGAGCGGGCGTCCGCGGTGAAGCCGGCCACCATGGCGCAGGCCCTCCAGCGCGCCATGCGGGACGCCATGGCCGAGGACCCCGCGGTGCACGTGCTCGGCGAGGACGTCGGCACCCTCGGCGGCGTCTTCCGCGTCACCGACGGGCTCGCCGCGGAGTTCGGCGACGACCGCTGCACGGACACCCCGCTCGCCGAGGCCGGCATCCTCGGCACGGCCGTGGGCATGGCGATGTACGGGCTGCGGCCCGTGGTCGAGATGCAGTTCGACGCCTTCGCCTACCCAGCGTTCGAGCAGCTGGTCAGCCACGTCGCCCGGATGCGCAACCGCACGCGCGGGGCGATGCCGCTGCCCATCACGGTCCGCGTGCCGTACGGCGGCGGCATCGGCGGCGTCGAGCACCACAGCGACTCCTCCGAGGCGTACTACATGGCCACGCCCGGGCTGCACGTCGTCACCCCCGCCACCGTCGAGGACGCGTACGGGCTGCTCAGGGCGTCCATCGCGTCGGACGACCCGGTGGTCTTCCTGGAGCCGAAGCGGCTGTACTGGTCGAAGTCCGCGTGGTCGCCGCAGGCGCCGGCCGCGGTCGAGCCGCTGGGCCGGGCCGTGGTCCGCCGCCCGGGGCGCGGCGCCAGCCTGATCACCTACGGGCCGTCGGTCCCGGTGTGCCTGGAGGCGGCGGAAGCCGCGGTCGAGGAGGGCTGGGACCTGGAGGTGGTCGACCTGCGCACCCTGGTGCCGTTCGACGACGAGACGGTTTGTGCGTCCGTACGGCGCACGGGGCGCGCGGTCGTCGTCCACGAGTCCACGGGCTTCGGCGGCCCGGGCGGGGAGATCGCGGCGCGGGTGACCGAGCGCTGCTTCCACCACCTGGAGGCGCCGGTGCTGCGGGTGGCCGGTTTCGACATTCCGTATCCGCCGCCCATGCTGGAGCGGCACCATCTGCCCGGAGTGGACCGGGTGCTGGACGCGGTGGCGCGGTTGCAGTGGGAGGCGGAGAGCTGACATGGCCCAGGTGCTGGAATTCAGGCTGCCCGATCTAGGGGAGGGGCTGACGGAGGCGGAGATCGTGCGCTGGCTGGTCTCCGTGGGCGACGTGGTCGCCATCGACCAGCCCGTGGTCGAGGTGGAGACGGCCAAGGCGATGGTGGAGGTGCCCTGTCCGTACGGGGGCGTGGTGACCGCGCGCTTCGGCGAGGAGGGCACGGAACTGCCCGTGGGAGCACCGCTGCTGACGGTCGCGGTGGGCGCGGCGTCCGAGGGCCTGGTCGGTACGGCAGCGGACAGCCAGGACAGCCCTCAGCCGGCTGAAGGCGCCGAGGAGTCCCCGGGCGGGGCCGGGAAGCCGGTCGCGAAGCCGGCCGCGGAGTCGTCGTCCGGCAATGTGCTCGTCGGGTACGGCACGGGGGCGCCCGTGGCCCGGCGCCGTAGGGTCAAGCCCGACCCCGTGGCCGTGTCGGCTGCCTCGTCCGTGCCGGCCGCGTCCTCTCCGGCTCCCGCGGTCGCGACGGAACCCGCGCAGACGGGTCCGGTGCCGGTGATATCCCCCCTGGTGCGGCGGTTGGCCCGGGAGAACGGGCTCGACCTCCAGCGGATGACCGGCTCCGGCCCGGACGGGCTGATCACGCGCTCCGACGTGGAGCACGCGGTGCAGGCCGCGGCCGTCGAAGCCCGGCCCGCGCCGACGGTCGCCGCCGGGCCGGTCGGAGAGCGCGTGCCGCTGCGCGGGGTGCGCGGCGCCGTGGCCGACAAGCTGTCCCGCAGCCGTACGGAGATCCCCGACGCCACCTGCTGGGTCGACGCGGACGCGACGGAGCTGATGGCCGCGCGGGCCGCGATGAACGCCGCGGGCGGCCCGAAGGTCTCCCTGATAGCCCTGCTCGCCCGGATCTGCACGGCCGCGCTCGCCCGTCACCCCGAGCTGAACTCCAGGGTCGACACAGCCGCCCGGGAGGTCGTGCGGCTCCCCTCGGTGCACCTCGGCTTCGCGGCGCAGACGGAGCGCGGGCTGGTCGTGCCGGTCATACGCGACGCCCACGCCCGGTCGGTCGAGTCGCTGACCGAGGAGTTCGCCCGGCTGACGGACGCGGCGCGGCGCTCGGCGCTGACGCCGGCCGAGCTGACGGGCGGCACCTTCACCCTGAACAACTACGGGGTGTTCGGCGTCGACGGATCCACCCCGATCATCAACCACCCGGAGGCGGCCATGCTCGGGGTCGGCCGCATCGTCCCCAAGCCGTGGGTGCACCAGGGCGAGTTGGCCGTCCGTCAGGTCGTGCAGCTCTCCCTCACCTTCGACCACCGGGTCTGCGACGGCGGCACGGCCGGCGGTTTCCTGCGCTACGTCGCCGACTGCGTGGAGAACCCCGCGGTGCTGCTGCGCACGGTGTGACGGCTGCCGCGCGCGCTTTGCGACGGCGGCCGGGAGCCGGGACGGGCCTGCGGACCATACTCAAGGCATGACCGCAGGCATGACCGCGCCCCCCGGCGATCCCGCGCCGCCCTCCGCCACCGGCCATGACGCCGTCGTCCTGGCCGGCGGTGGTGCGCGCCGGCTCGGCGGTGCGGACAAGCCCGCGCTGAGCGTGGGCGGGCGCCCGCTGCTCGACCGGGTGCTCGGCGCCTGCCGGGACGCCGTCCGCACCGTGGTCGTCGGCGGACGGCGGCCCACGGGGCGCCCCGTGCTCTGGGCGCGGGAGGACCCGCCGGGCGGCGGCCCGCTCGCCGCCCTCGACGCCGGGATGCGCCAGCTCGCACACGCGCCCGGGTCCGAACCGGACGTCGTGCTGGTGCTCTCCGCCGATCTGCCGTTCCTCAGCGGGGCGACCGTACGGCGTCTGGTGGCCGCCCTCGACCGGAGCGGGCGCGAGGGCGTGCTGCTGGTCGACGCCGACGGACGGGACCAGCCGCTCGTCGCCGCGTACCGGCCGGAGCCGCTGCGCCGTGAGCTGGCCCTGCTCGCCACCGAGTACGGCACACTGGCCGGGCTGCCGCTTCGGCTGCTCACCCACGAGTTGGACCTGGCGCGGACCGAAGCCGACCCGCTGGCGTCCTTCGACTGCGACACCTGGGCGGACATCACCGCCGCCAGGGCCCTGATCAGGGAGCATGGCAACGTGCTGGATGAATGGATCACCGCAGTCAAGGACGACCTCGGCATCGAACTCGACGTCGACGCCAAGGCCCTGCTCGACCTGGCGCGGGACGCCGCACACGGCGTCGCCCGCCCCGCAGCCCCCCTCACCACCTTCCTGGTCGGATACGCGGCGGCGTCGGCGGGTGGGGGCGGTCCCGAGGCGGTGGCGGAAGCCACCCGCAAGGCCACCGCGCTCGCCCTGCGCTGGGCGGCGGAGGCCGAAGGAGCCGCCGAAGCCGAACGGGCCGCCGGGGACCAGCAGTCGCCGCAGGGCCCGGGGGCCGGCGGCAGCACCCGGGCCGACGAAGGATGAGCGCGTCCGGCGGGGAGGGCACGAAGCACGGGCGGGGACCGCGCACGGAGCCCGACGGCATTGACGACGGCGTCGAGGACGTCCTTGCACTGGTCGGGCGGCAGGCGCGCCAGCCGCAGCCGGCCCCTCAGGACCCCGAGCGGGGCGAGCGACCGGACCGGGCCGAGGCCGGGAGGCCGTCCCGCCGTTCGGCGATGCCCTGGCCGCAGGCGCGACGGCTCGCCGGGCGCACCGGCAGACAGGCCGGAGCCCGCCGTACGACCGGCTCGACCGCCACGGGAACCACCGGTGGCGGTGAGGTCGGTGGGGTGCGCCGGGTGCCGTTGGAGCAGGCCGTCGGACTGGTGCTGGCCGAAGAACTGACGGCGCTCTGCGATCTGCCGTCCTTCGACACCTCCGCCATGGACGGCTGGGCCGTCGCCGGGCCCGGCCCCTGGACTGTCGACCGGGAGACCCCCGTCCTCGCCGGACTCGGTGATGCCCCCGCGCTCCCCGACGGCGCGGCCGTCCGGATCGCCACCGGCGCCCGCATCCCGCCCGAGACCACCGCCGTGCTCCGCAGCGAGCACGCCCGGACGAACCCCGACCAGCGCCAGCTCTCCGCCGATCGACGCGTCGTCCCCGGGCAGGACATCAGGCCGCGCGGCCAGGAGTGCCGTTCCGGCGACCGGCTGCTGCCCGTGGGGACCGTGGTGACGCCCGCCGTGCTGGGGCTCGCCGCGGCGGCCGGCTACGACGAGGTGGCCGTGGTCACCCGCCCCCGCGTCGAGGTGCTGGTCCTCGGCGATGAACTCCTCGGCGAAGGACTGCCGCACGATGGGCTGATCCGGGACGCCCTCGGGCCGATGCTCGCACCGTGGCTCCGGCTCCTCGGGGCCGAGGTCATCGCCACCCGCCGGCTGGGAGACGACGCCGAGGCGCTGCACCGCGCCGTGACCGGCACCGAGGCGGATCTGCTGCTCACCACGGGCGGCACCGCCGCCGGCCCGGTCGACCACGTCCACCGGGTGTTGGCGCGGGCCGGCGCCGAACTGCTGGTGGACTCCGTCGCCGTACGCCCGGGGCATCCGATGCTCCTCGCAGAGCTAGCGCGCAAGGACGGCACCCGCCATCTGGTGGGGCTGCCGGGCAACCCCCTCGCGGCGGTCTCCGGGCTGCTCACGCTCGCCGGGCCGGTGCTCCGCGGGCTCGCCGGTCTGCCGGACCCCACCCCGTACACCGCACCCGTACAGGACGAGGTCCCCGGCCACCCCCACGACACCCGCCTCGTGCCGATCGTGCACCACGACGCGTTCCTGGTGCCGCTGCGGTTCAACGGGCCGGCGATGCTCCGTGGGGTGGCGGCGGCCGACGGGCTGGCGGTCGTACCCCCGGGCGGTGCCCGGCCGGGGGACGAGTTGGAGGTGCTGGACCTGCCGTGGAGCCCTTGCTGAGCGCTCGTGTTTCACGTGAAACACGCTCAGTGACCAAGCCCGGTGCCCAAGCTCAGTGCGGCCGGCCTCAGTGCGACCGCATGCCGTCGCGGCCGGGCTCAGTACGTGGTCTGCTCCCGGCTGATGGCGATCAGTCGATCGCCGAACTGGAGGGTGGCGACCTCCGGGTCCGCGTAATCCATCATCTTCTTGCGCCGGACGACGGCGACGACGAGGTCCACGCACTCGCGCGGCGACTTGCCGACCTCGTCCTTGCCGACGGACCGTTCCGCGAGGCTCAGTCCGGTGCCGTGGCTCATCAGGTCCTCCAGCGTGTCCGCGACGTGCGGGCTGGCGGTGGAGACGCCGAGCAGCCGGCCGGCCGAGCTGGAGCTGGTGACCACGGTGTCCGCGCCGCTCTGCTTCAGCAGCGGGACGTTCTCGTCCTCCCGCACCGCGACGACGATGGTGGCGCGGCGGTTGAGCTGACGTGCGGTGAGCGTGACCAGGGTCGCGGTGTCGTCCCGCTGCGGGGCGATGATGACCCGGGCGGCCGACTGGAGTTCGGCCTTGAGGAGCGTACGGGAGCGGGTGGCGTCGCCCTGGACGGCGACCAGGCCGTCCGTGCTCGCCGCGTCGACCGACTTCTGCTGCGGGTCGACCACGACGATCTTCTCCTTGGGGACGCCCTGGCCGACCAGGGTCTTGATGGCGTGCCGCCCCTTGGTGCCGTAGCCCACGACCACCACGTGGTCCTGCATCCGGGCCCGCCAGCGGTGCACCCGGACCTGCTGGCGGGTGCGTTCGGTGAGGACTTCCAGGGTGGTGCCGACCAGGATGATCAGGAACACCACGCGCAACGGCGTGATGATGAAGATGTTCGTCAGCCGGGCCGCGTCGCTGACCGGGGCGATGTCGCCGTAACCCGTGGTCGAGAGGGTGACCGTGGTGTAGTACGCGGCGTCCAGGAAGTCGACCTTGCCGTCCGCGTTGTCCGTGTAGCCGTCGCGGTCGACCCACACGAGCAGGGTGGTGACGGCCAGCACGAGCAGGGCCATCGCGAGGCGGCGCAGCACCTGCTGGAGCGGGGGTACGACCGACTGCGCCGGCATGGTGATGGAGCGGCCGGCTTCGGCGTCGTCCCTGGCTTCCTTGCGGGAGCGGGCCCAGACGGAGCGGAGGATCGAGAACTTTCCCGCCGTGGGGCGGGGATGGTCGTCGTCCTTCATCGGGTCTCTCCTGTGGCGTTGGCCTCGTCGCGGGACATGGGTGACCATGGTCGCGGATCTCTCCGGGTAAGTCTCGCCGGATCCGACTGTTGGAGGCATGGCTTGCGCGACCACACGATCATCGTCGGTTTCGGCACGAAGGGCCGTTCCGCGATCCACACGCTGACGGCGACCGGGCTGCGGAAGGAGCAGATCGTCGTCATCGACCCCAGCGGCAAGGTCATCGACGCGGCCGGCGCCGAGGGGTACGCCGGGGTGGTCGGCGACGCGACGCGCAGCGGCGTGCTGATGCGGGCCGAGGTGCAGAAGGCACGGCAGATCGTGATCGCGACCCAGCGCGACGACACGGCGGTGCTGGTCACCCTGACGGCGCGCCAGCTCAACCCGGAGGCGAAGATCGTCGCGGCCGTGCGGGAGGAGGAGAACGCCCCCCTGCTGCGCCAGTCCGGCGCGGACGCGGTGATCACCAGCGCGGGCGCGGCGGGCCGGCTGCTCGGCCTGTCGGTCCTCAGCCCCAGTGCGGGCGCGGTGATGGAGGACCTGATCCAGCAGGGCAGCGGCCTCGACCTGGTGGAACGCCCGGTGATAAAGGCCGAGGTGGGGCGGAACGTCCGGGACACCGACGATCTGGTGGTGAGTGTGCTGAGGGGGCACCGGCTGATCGGGTACGACGATCCGGCGGCGAGCCCGTTGCAGCTGACGGACCGCGTGATCACGATCGTCCGGGCGAACGAGACCGGCTCCGACGACGGGTGACGACGCACCCGACGCCCCCCTGACGTCGCCCGCAGGCCCCCGCCGGCGGAGGTCGGTCGAACACGGGGTCCGCTGCGGTCGACCGGCGCTCGATACGTTGAGGTCATGAAGGCAATCACGATCCCGCAGCCGGGTGGGCCGGACGTGCTCACCTGGACCACCGTGCCGGACCCGGAGCCGGGGCCGGGTGAGGTCCTCGTCGACGTCGCGGCGAGCGCCGTGAACCGGGCCGACCTGCTCCAGCGACAGGGCCACTACGACCCGCCGCCCGGCGCCAGCCAGTACCCGGGCCTGGAGTGCTCAGGGCGCGTCGCGGCGCTGGGTCCCGGAGTCTCCGGCTGGGAGGTGGGCAGCCCGGTGTGCGCCCTGCTGGCCGGCGGCGGTTACGCGGAACGGGTGGTCGTGCCCACGGGACAGCTCCTGCCCGTGCCGGAGGGCGTGTCGCTGCGGGACGCCGCCGCGCTGCCGGAGGTCACGGCGACCGTTTGGTCCAACCTGTTCATGATTTCCCACCTGCGCCCCGGTGAGACGGTGCTGATCCACGGCGGGGCGAGCGGGATCGGGACGATGGCGATCCAGCTGGCGAAGGCCGTCGGGGCGAAGGTCGCCGTCACGGCCGGCAGTCCGCAGAAGCTGGCGCGCTGCGCGGAGTTGGGTGCGGACGTCCTGATCGACTACCGGCAACAGGACTTCGTGGAGGAACTGCGGAAGGCGACGGACGGGGACGGAGCCGACGTGATCCTCGACATCGTCGGCGCCAAGTACCTGGACCGCAACGTGCGGGCGCTCGCGGTCAACGGACGGCTGTCCGTGATCGGGCTCCAGGGCGGCGTCAAGGGCGAGTTGAACCTCGCCACGCTGCTGGGGAAGCGGGCGGCCGTGACGGCGACGTCGCTGCGGGGCCGTCCGCTGGCCGAGAAGACGGCGATCGTGGCGGCGGTGCGGGAGCACGTGTGGCCCCTGGTCGAAGCGGGCCGGGTCCGTCCGGTGATCGACCGGGCCTTCCCCCTCCACGACGCCGCGCTGGCCCACGGGGCCCTGGAAGCCGGCACCCCCGTGGGCAAGGTCCTCCTCACGGTGGAGTGAGGCCCCGAGCCCCGACCCACAAGAGCCCTGACCCCGAGAGCCCCGAGCGCTCAACCGAAGAAGCCGAAGAAGCCCAAGAAGCCCAAGAAGCCCAAGAAGGTCAAGAAGGTCAAGAAGGTCAAAGGAACCAAGAACGCCCCTGCGTGCCCGTCCGGTCCATCCGACGGGCCCGCAGGGGCGACAGGCGTCCTACAGGTACGGGCCGGAGCGGAGCGCGCCCCCGGCCGGCTGCTCGTCGTGGGAGGCGCCGGGAGGCAGGGCGCGGCGCATCTGCTCCAGCTGTGCGCGGGCCGCCATCTGCTGGGCGAACAGTGCGGTCTGGATGCCGTGGAACAGCCCCTCCAGCCAGCCCACCAGCTGGGCCTGCGCGATGCGCAGCTCCGCCTCCGAGGGGACCGCCTCGTCCGTGAAGGGCAAGGAGAGTCGTTCCAGCTCCTCCACCAGCTCCGGCGCGAGCCCGTCCTCCAGCTCCTTCACGGAGCTGGCGTGGATCTCCTTGAGGCGGACCCGGCTCGCCTCGTCGAGAGGAGCGGCGCGGACCTCCTCCAGCAGCTGCTTGATCATGCTGCCGATACGCATGACCTTGGCCGGCTGCTCGACCATCTCCGTCACCGGGATCTCGCGCGACTCGTCGTCCCCGCTGCCCCCGCCGAGAGCCATGCCGTCCTGCCCCACCACGAGAACGTGGGGATTCTCCTGCGAGCTTTCATTCCTCGGCATTTCCATGCCGCCATTCTCTCGCACGGCCGCGTCCCCACGCGGTGTGCCCCCGGGCGGGAGTGATCACTCCCGCCCGGGGGCACGGCCCGGGCACAAAACCGCTGGTGGTCGATGGACGGTGGCGGTGACGGCCCGGTGGTGGGACGCGTCGTCGGCCCGGTGAACCGTCGCTACCGGTCCGACGACGCGCTGTGACGACGCGGGGTCACGACGCCTCGCGGCGGGCCAGCGCACCGCGCGAGCGGGTCAGCAGGGCCGCCAGCAGCGCGGCGCCCAGCGGAACCGCGACCAGCAGCGCGCCCAGCGTCCCCCACGGCATGACCAGCGGTACGTAGGGCTCGGAACCGGGGGCGAAGCCGGAGTCGAGGGCCTGCTGGTACCACTTCTGCTCGTCGCGGCGCTCGGTGAGCAGCAGCCCGATCGCCGGCAGCACGCCCGCCGCCGATCCCAGGACCACCCCCATCGTGGACACCACCCCGCACTGGAACCCGCTGAGCGTACGGCGCACCCGCGGTGGGGCGCCCACGGCCGACAGCGTCTTCAGGTCCGCCTCGGCGTCCGCCTGGGCGAGGCCCGTGGCGATCCCCGCGGCACCGATGGTGATCAGCCCGGCGAAGACGGCCAGCGCCAGCAGGACGAGGTTGGCCTCGGACTCGTACCCCTTCTCGACGTGCAGGGTCATGTCCGTGCTGATCTTGGACAGCGCGTCGTCGACGCCCTGCTCCTCCTTGCTGTTGGGCATCCGGTCGGTGGAGAAGAACGCACCGCTCGGGACGACCTTGAAGCCGGCTGCGGTGGCGGCCGAGGCGGGCACCACCATCTTGATGCCGTAGCTGTTCACGGACTCGGGCGCCTGGTGCACGGCGAAGGACTTGATCTCGCCCGGGGGCTCCTTGCCCTCCTCCCACGCCTTCTCAGCGGCCTTCTCGTCGGTGATCACGCGGATGCCGAACTTGCCCGCGGTGTCGATGCTCTGCTTGTCGAACGACACGACCTTGCCGGACTTCAGCGCCTTCACCGCCGCCTCGTCCTTGATCCCGAGGACCGACAGAAGCTTCTCGTCGGCGATGACGATCTCGTTGCCGTAGTAGCTGTTCTTCTGCTCGCAGCGCCAGTCCTTGGCGAGCTTGCGCCGCTCGGCGACCGTGTACTTCGCCGTGACGTCCTCGTTCGGACCCAGGGAGTACAGCGGGCACTGGTTGGCCTTGGGGATGACGATCTCGTAGCGGCCGCACCCCGCCTCGCCGCCGTACTGGGTGCAGTGGTCCTTGCCGACCGCGATCCGGGACACGTCGGCCCGGACGTCCATCGGGAACCCGCTGTGCACGGCGTCGCGGATGGCGGGCACGTCCCGCGGGTTCTCCTCGTCCATGACGACGACCGTCCCGTGCGGCATCAGGGCCTCGTACTGCGCGCGCTGCTGGGCGTCGCTGCTCGCCGTGTACGTGGCGACCGCGACCGTGCCGGCGACCGCCGCGAGGACCGCGGCCACCGCCGGAGCCGTACGTCCCCGGTTGCGCACCGCGTCCCGCAGGGCGAGCCGCGGCGACAGCGGCAGGAAGCGACCGAGCCGACCGAACAGCCCGACCAGTGCCGGGGTCAGGGCGACCACGCCCAGCTCGGCGACGCCCGCACCGATGCCGACGATGGCGAAGCTGTCGAACATCAGCGAGCCCGCCAGGGCGACCGCGGTGCCGAAGGCCACCGCGATCAGACCGAGGATCGGCAGGACGCGACCCGTCTTGCGGACGCCGCGGCGCCCGGTGAGCGAGGTCAGCACGGACTGGCGGGAGGCGGTGACGGCGGGGACGAGCGCGGCCATCGTGCCCGTGAACACCGCCAGCAGCGCGATGCCCAGGAGTTCCAGCGGCCGTACGTCGAAGCTGCCGAACCGCTCCTCCATCTGGCCCTCCAGCACGGGCTGGAGCACCACGGCGAGGATCGTGCCGAGCACGGTGCCGACCACGGCCGCAGCCACACCGATCACCAGACCGCCGGCGAGCACGATGGCCCGGATGTGGCTGCGGGCGCCGCCGTTGGCACCGACGAGACCGAGCTGACGGCGCGAGCGCCGGGCGCCGACCGCGAAGGCCGGGCCGGCCAGCAGGCAGATCTCCAGCAGCGCGAGGCCGACGACGGTGGCGATGGCCGCGAGCGCGGCGGCGTCCGCACCACGGCTCGACTCGTACGACGCGTACGGGGACTTCTCGTAGTACGGGACGTCCGAGCGCGCCGGCGGGTCCAGGGCCACCTGGCGGGACTCGACCAGGACGCCCTTGGCGTTGGCCTCCTTGACCATGTTCCACGTGAAACCACCCTCGACGGAGACCAGGTGCATGGTCTCCAGGTGGCTCTTGGACAGGTCGGCCTTCTCCAGCGCCTTGTTGAGCGGGGCGAGCAGGGCGCCGGGAAGGGCGTTGACCTGGTCCGTCTTCAGCGCGCTGGGCAGCTCGTACGCACCGACGATCCGGTACTCCCGGTCGAAGTTGCGCGCCGTGAGCTTGTCGCCGACGGAGAGACCGCTCTTCTCCAGGAAGGAGGTCGTGGCGGCGACCTCCTCGGCGCGCTCGGGGAAGTGGCCCTTCTTCAGGGTCGCGATCCCCTTCGCCATCGGGTCAGCGGTCTTCAGCTCACGGATCTCCGTGTTCATCAGACCGTGCTCGGTGTTGAGCTTGGCCCGACCCATGGTGTCCGTCAGGCTCTTGGCCTTCGGGGGCAGGCCCTTGGTGACGTCGCCCTTGCCGTCCGGCCAGGGCTTGTTCTCGTAGTTCTCCGCGGTGTCGTACATGTCGCCCAAAGGCGCCTGGAGGATCGCCACGCCGCCCATGCTGGGGTCCCTGAGGACGGCATCGGCGGTGCCGAGCTGGCGCTCCATCTTCTCCGTGGTGGAGAGTTCGGCGCTGCGCAGGGTCAGGTCGGCGGCGCTCACGCCCATGATGGGCAGGGCGATCATCGCGAGGACGAGGAAGCTGCGGCCCTTGGAGCGCCAGGCGTCGCGGCGGGCGATCCGCAGGGCGGCCCGCCAGGAGTGGAGCCAGGTCTTCACAGCTCGGCCGCCTGGCCGGTGAGGAGGGAGTCGGCGTCGGAGCGCACGGTCTGGTCGACGACCGCACCGTCCCGCAGGAAGACGACCCGGTCCGCCCAGGCCGCGAAGCGCGGCTCGTGGGTGACGAGGACGCCGGCGGCACCCGCGTTGCAGCGGGCGCGCAGCAGCGCGAGCACGGACTCGCCGGTCTCGGAGTCCAGCGCGCCGGTCGGCTCGTCGGCGAGCACCAGGCGCCGGTCGCCGACCAGCGCGCGGGCTATCGCCACCCGCTGCTGCTGGCCGCCGGACATCTCGTCCGGGAACCGGTCGGCGAGGTGCTCCAGCTCCATCTCCTCCAGCGCGGCCAGGGCCTCCACCTTGGCCTTGCGGGCGGAGACGCCGTCCAGCTCCCGCGGCAGGGAGATGTTCTCCGCGGCGGTCAGCGCCGGGATGAGGTTGTAGTCCTGGAAGACGTAGCCGATGCTGCGGCGGCGCAGCGCGGCGAGCGTCTTGCGGCTGGCGGTGGTGATGTCCGTGCCCTCGACGATCACCTGGCCCGAGGTGGGCATGTCGAGGCCGCCCGCGATGGTCAGCAGCGTGGACTTGCCGGAGCCGGACGGGCCCATCACGGCGACGAGTTCACCGGGGAAGACATCGAGGTTGATGCCGCGCAGCGCGTGCACCTCGGTGGCCCCGCTGCCGTGCACCCGGGCGAGCTGCTGGAGCTGGAGCACCGGAGTCGGTGCGCCCTGGGACGCCTGTGAACCCTGTGGCTGTTGTGACTGCTGAGGGCTGGTTTGGGACATGGGTTGGGTATCCCCCTTGAGCGGACGTTTGTGAGCGGCTGGCCCGACGCGTGTTCGGCGGGAACGGGGAAGGTTCCGGGCCGAGCGGGCCGTACGGATGTTCCGTACGGGCCTGGCAGGACGGTCGGGGCCGCTGGCGGGACGGACCGGGCGGGGCCGCGGGCCGGGTGGGTCGGGACGGTCGGTGGTGCGGGTGGTTCAGGCAGAGCGGGCGGTGCGGGTGGGACGGGCGGTGCGGATGGTGCACCTGGGTGGGACGGGTGGTGCGGTCAGCCGCGGCGGGCGCGGCCGATGGGTCCGGTGGGACCGGTGGCCCGGGAAGGCGTGCTGGCTTCGGAACGGCCGGTTGCCTGGACGGGCGCGGTGGCCTGGGCGGGTGCCTGTGCTCTCCGCTCGGCCGTGGCGGAGAGCCGGATCAGCCGGGACTCGCAGTGGTCGAGCCAGCGGGCCTCGGCTTCGGTCTGGAAGATGAGCTGCTCCAGGACCAGGAGCCAGGCCACGTCGTCCCGCTCCCGACCGGAGCCCCGGCCCTCCAGCGCGGCCAGCGCCTGCGCCTTGAGGCGGGTGTAGTCCTGCATGGCCTTGACGGTGTGGTGCCGCTGGGCCTGGATCACCTCGCGGATGTCGACACCGGGTGCTCCGATCGCCATCGCCAGCTTGATGGACAGTTCGTCGCGCGGCGGACTGGTGCGGTCCACCGGCGCCTCGAACCAGCTCATCAGCTCGCGGCGGCCCGCGTCGGTGATGACGTAGAGGGCGTGGCCCGCTTCGTCCTCGCCGTCCTGGGCCACCATGCCGTCCCGTTCGAGGCGGTTGAGCGTGGTGTACACCTGGCCGACGTTCAACGGCCAGGTCGCCCCCGTACGCGCCTCGAACTCCGTACGGAGCTGAGACCCGTACCGAGGCCCGTGTTCTAGCAGGGCAAGCAGCCCGTGGCGGATCGACATACTCAGTATGTATACCCGGTATGGCGTCGCTCGGCCAACCGCCGCCAGATGGACCTTGGAGGTCCGACTCAAGGGGGAGGGGCGGAGTACGTACGGGGGAGTCCGCGGCGGCGGGCCCCTCTTCTGAGGGATCCCGCAGGGCTCAGCGACGCCTCAGCGACGCCTCAGCCGCAGGCCGAGGAAGCCGATGCCGAGCCCCATCAGGGCCATGCCGACGCCCAAGGACACGGGAGAAACCTGCTGTTCGGCCGCGGTGTCCACGGGCTGGGCCGGCCGTTGCCGGGCGGCGGTGGGCGCGTTGGCGGTCAGCTCGGGTTGCGGGTCGGCGACCGGGTCCAGCTCCGCGTCCGCCTCCGGATCGGCGTTCGGCTCCTGGTCCGCCGCGCCGTCCTGGGCACTGGGACGGGACTGTGACACGGACGCATCAACACCCCCGTCCGCGTCCCCGTCCGCGTCCGCGTCCCCGTCCCCGTCCCCGTCCGTGCCCGCGCTGGCGCCCGTGTCCGCGTCGGCGCTGCGGTCCGGCGTCCAGGGCTCCGCGGGCTGCGACTCGGCCGGCAGCGACGCGTCGGGGTCCGCTGACTGCGGGGCGCGGCCCGGCCGGGGGTGCCCCTCGCCCGCGAGCCGCCCCGCGAAGGACCCCGTGGGGTCGGGGGTGGCCGCGGCGGGCACGGCGGCGAACGAACCCCCGGGGGCCGCCGCGCCGGGCCCGAGGTCGTTCGCGTGGGAGAGCGGGGAGGCCAGCACCAGCAGCGAGCCGACGGTGATCGCGCAGCGCTTGCGGAGTGTGGGAATCACCGGGGTGAAGCCCCTCCCGTGCGGGCCGCTCGGTGGCGGCGGACGGCCGTGATCACGGACTCAGGTTCACACGGCGCCGTCTTTCCGGCATCTCGGGAGAAATCGCCCGACTTCAGGGCGAGCGAACCCCGGGCCGGGACCCGGCCCGGGGAAGGTCCTACGGCCTGCTCAGCCCGCCTTCCCGGTGGAGATCTTCAGCTCGAACTCCTGGCTCTTGGGGGTGACGGGCGTACGGCTGCTGGGGAACTGGTCGACCACCGCGTCCTTCGGGTACTGGGGGTTGTCGACCTCGGTGAGCCGCCACGTCCAGCCCGCCGCCCGCAGGCACTCCTTCACCGAGAGCACGTCCCGGTACCGCAGGTCGGGCGCGTACACCTTCGACGGGTCGTCGCTGTCCTCCGACGCGTCGGTGCACTTGTCGGCGTCGATCTTGCGCGTGCGGTCCGGCGGGATCACCGTGCCCGCGCCCCCGTCCGCGTCCGCGGACGCCGAGGCGGTCGGGTCACCGCCCCGGCCCGTGTCGTCGCCCTTGTCGTCCGGGTCCGCGAACGACTTGATGATGCCGACCACCAGGAACAGCCCGAGGACGGCGCTCACGATGATCAGCGCCGCGGTCTTGCCCCGCCCGCCCCGGCCGCTGCCCTGGCCGGCCCCGACCGTGTGCGGCTGCGGCGCGACGGCGTACGGCGCCGGCGTGGGCACCCCGTGCTGGCCGTGCTGGAGGGGGGTTCCGTGGGCGACGCCCCCGTGCCCCGTCTGGGCATAGCCCTGCGCGCCCTGCTGCGGATAGCCGTACGGCGGCGGCGTCCCCTGGACGGGCTGCTGTACGGGCGGCGGGGTCGCGGGCCCGTACGGCCCCGGCGTCGGGGCCGGCCCCGGCTGGTACGGCGCCTGCACGCCGTGCGGCGCGGCCCCCTGGGCCGTGCCCTGGCCCAGCGGCGGGAACACCGCGGAGCCCACGCCCGACCCGTTCGACGGCGCCGGGGTCCCGCTGACGATCACCGGCGCGGCGCTCTGGCCGGCGCCCGCGACCCGCAGGACCTCGGTGCGCATGGCGTCCGCGCCAGGGAAGCGCTCGTTCGGGTTCTTCCGCAGCGCGCGCAGCACGAGCGCGTCCATCGCCGGGGTGACCGAGCGGTTGATCGTGGAGGGCGCGACCGGCTCCTCCTGGACGTGTGCGTACGCGATCGCCAGCGGTGAGTCCGCGTCGAACGGCAGCCGCCCGGTGAGCAGCTGGAAGAGCATGATCCCGACCGAGTACAGGTCGGAGCGGGCGTCCACGGCCCGTCCGAGCGCCTGCTCGGGCGACAGGTACTGCGGGGTGCCGACCACCATGCCGGTCTGCGTCATGGAGGTGACGCCCGACTGCACGGCCCGCGCGATGCCGAAGTCCATCACCTTGACGACCCCGCGCTTGGTGATCATCACGTTGCCCGGCTTGATGTCCCGGTGGACGAGGCCGACCTCGTGGCTGCTCTCCAGCGCGGCCAGCACGTCCGCGGTGACCTTCAGCGCCCGGTCCGCGGGCATCGCGCCGTAGCTCTGCACGTCCGTCTGGAGCGCCGAGCCCAGCGGCTGACCCTCGACGTACTCCATGACGATGTACGGCATCGGCGAGCCGCCGAGCACGTCCTCGCCGGTGTCGAAGACGGACACGATGTTGGTGTGCGACAGGTTGGCGACGGCCTGCGCCTCGCGGCGGAACCGCTCGCGGAAGGACTGTTCGCGGCTCAGCTCGGTGTGGAGCGTCTTGATCGCCACCTGGCGGGCCAACGCCGTGTCGTAGGCGAGGTAGACGGACGCCATGCCGCCCTCGCCGAGCAGGTCGCGGAGTTCGTAGCGTCCGCCTGCGATCGAAGCGCCCACGTGGCGGCCCTGCACGCCGTCCTGGCTCATGGTTCTGCTTCCCCCTCGGCGTGAGGAGCCGGCGTGCCCGGGGGGCGCGCCCGTCGGCGGCTGCTCACGCGACGATCCGTTTCGATCCGCTCCGCGCTCGACCTGTGGTGCGTGTGGTGCCTGTGTGGTGTCCTGGGCGCCGGTGCCCGTGGTCGTGCGCCGGTGCCCCGGCCAGTCTGCCCGAGCCGCGCGCCGCGCCGTCAAGTCGGGTGCCCGTTCCGTGACCGTAACCACGCGAAGCGTCCCGGAAGCGTTACAGGAACACCACCGGAATTTGCGTGGCCGTGCTCACAGCGGGTTTGATGACCGGTCCGTCCCGGGCGGTCATGTCGTATGAAGGCTGTAGCGTGAGGCAACGGAACGCACTGCGGCTCCGTTATACAGACGCATCCCCTGACCGGAAGCCCCTACGAACCCCTCACAATCACCCAGAGCGCACGGCGGAACCCGCCGCGACGGCAAGTACGGCAGCACGACGGGCAGTACGCCGGCCCCGGCGACGACGCCGGCAAGAGCACCGGCGACAGCACTGGCACTGGACACGACAGCTCCACGGATAACGGACGGCGAGGACTGATGGCACCCGAACCCGAAGCAGGCGGCGGCGGTGTGCCGGACTCCGGGGACGCCTGGGGCGCCGGCGGACTGGTCGGTGACGGTCGGTACCGGCTGAGCTACCGCCTCGGACGCGGCGGCATGGCCGAGGTGTTCGCGGCCGAGGACGTACGGCTCGGCCGGGACGTCGCGGTGAAGCTGCTCCGTGCGGACCTCGCCGAGGACCCGATCGCCAAGGCCCGCTTCACCCGCGAGGCACAGTCCGTCGCCGGGCTGAACCACCACGCGATCGTGGCAGTTTACGACTCCGGCGAGGACGTGGTGGCCGGCCAGGCCGTCCCCTACATCGTGATGGAGAAGGTCGTCGGCCGGACGATCCGCGATCTGTTGATCAACGCGGAGGCGCCGCCGGTCGAGCAGGCGCTGATCATCGTCTCCGGCGTCCTGGAGGCCCTGGCCTACTCGCACCAGCACGGCATCGTGCACCGCGACATCAAGCCGGCCAACGTCATCATCACCGACTCCGGCGCCGTGAAGGTGATGGACTTCGGCATCGCCCGCGCCCTGCACGGCGCTTCGACGACGATGACGCAGACCGGCATGGTCATGGGCACCCCGCAGTACCTGTCGCCCGAGCAGGCGCTCGGCAAGGCGGTCGACCACCGCTCCGACCTGTACGCGACGGGCTGTCTGCTCTACGAACTGCTGGCGCTGCGCCCGCCGTTCACCGGCGAGACCCCGCTCTCCGTGGTGTACCAGCACGTCCAGGACACCCCGGTGCCGCCGTCCCAGGTGCTGGACTCGGTGCCGCCGGAGCTGGACGGCCTGGTGATGCGCTCCCTGGCGAAGGACCCGGACGACCGGTTCCAGAGTTCGGAGGAGATGCGCGGACTGGTGCAGTACGCGCTCCAGATGCTTCAGCAGGCGGGCGGCCACAGCGGCAGTTGGAACACCGGTCCGGTCGACGCGTACGGCCAGACCCAGGTCGGCGGCGGCCTGGCCGGCATGACCGGCGCGACCGCCGTGCACCCCGCGGCGCACGGCCACGGCGAGACCTCGCAGGGCCCGATCCTGCCGCCGGTGAATCCGGACGACGGCGGCTTCACCGGCTACAACGGCCGGCCGGGCGGCGGCCGTCGGCGCGGCAAGGTGTGGCTGGTCGCCGCACTCGCGGTGATCGCGGTCGTGGCGGGCGTCGCCTTCGCGCTGAAGGCGGCCGACAAGCCGGCGAAGCCCAAGCAGGACACCAAGGTCTCCGACGCGCCGACGCAGAAGGAGACCACCTCCCCGACGACCGAGACCGAGCCCTCGCAGGACGACGAGCGGGACGACACCCCCTCGTACCACAACACCCCGCGGTGGCCCACCTCCAGCAAGACGTACAAGCCGACGCAGGACGTGAAGCCCTCGGACGACGTCAAGCCGTCCGACGACGTGAAGCCCTCGGACGACGTCAAGCCGTCCGACGACACGCCCACCCAGCCCACCCAGTCGGAGGATCCGGGCTCGTCCGGCAACCCCGGCAATTCAGGCGGGCCGGACACGGGGGAGTCGCCCTAGGTCCAGACAGGACCTGAGGCAGGCCCCAGGGCCTTTCAGGACGCGAAGGCTTCGCGCACCGCCTCGTACTCCCTCGTCCACCACACCGCCAGGGCCGACACCGCAGCGAACTGCGGGTCGGCCCTTCGGTCGTTCAGCTGGTAGCGCCAGCGGAGTATCCAGAAGTCGTTGAGCCGCTCCCACCACACGCGGTGGACGGCGGCGGCGAGTTCGGAGGTGTCGGCACCGACGGCGTTGCGGTACGCCCGGGCGTACGTCCGCACCTTCGTCAGCTCCAACGCGCCCTCGGGCCGTACGAAGAAGATCGCGGCGGCCCGTACCGCCTCCTCGGCGCGCGGCTGGACGCCCAGCCGGTCCCAGTCGACGATCGCGGCCGGCTCGGCCCCGCGGTAGAGGAGGTTGAGGGGGTGGAAGTCGCCGTGCACCCAGCCGCCGGCGACGGCCGGCGGGGGGCGGGAGTCCGCGTGCAGCTCCAACAGGGTCCGCCGCTCCAGCAGTCGGTGTTCGGCGAGGAGGTCGAAGGAGTCCCGGTCGCGGGTGGCGCGGACGAGGGCGAGCAGCTCGTCGATGAGGGTGAAGGTGTCCTCGGGGTCGGCGCTCGCGTACCCGGCGGCCCCCGCGCCCGGTTCCCTCCCGTTCCCGTCGCCTTCGGTGCGGCCCATGACCTGTTCCAGACAGGTGTGCACCAGCCCGAGGAGCCCGCCGAGCCGGCGGCACTGGAGCGTGGAGAGGTGGGCGCCGTCGCGGTGGCGGCCGTCGATCCAGGGGTGCAGGGCGTAGCAGTCGCCGCCGATGACGGCGACGGTCTCGCCGTGGGCGTCGGTCACGGGCGGTGCGACGGGCACGCCGAGGCTCTGGAGGCGCTGGGTGACCCGGTGTTGTCGGGCGATGGCGCGGTGGTCGCCGTCGAGGTGGTGTTTGAGGAAGTACGCCCCCTCGGTCGTCGACAGCCGGTAACCGCGGTTGAGCAGCCCCAGCGTGACCGGTTCGCAGGACAGGGGCTCGCCGGGGCCGTCGTATCGGCGCAGCAGCGCGCCGAGGGGAGGAACGGCGGTGGCAAATGAGCGCAGCACGCGCCAGATGTTAGATCACGCAGCGTGTCCGTTGGGCTGCTCTTCGCAATAGTCGAGCGTGTGCAGGGTTACGAACTGAGGTTCTACGCGCATGAATACGGGCTCGAAGGGCTCGCCGTCGGCGCGCAGCGGGGGCCGGCCGAAGCGGCGGACCTCCTCGGGCGTCGGCTGGACGATGGCCGCGGTGCCGATGAACTGCACGGACCACATGGCGGAGGCGGGCGGCTGCGGGCCGGTGCCGGTGCCGTTGCCCGGGCTGCCGTCGGGGCCGCCGGTGGGGAGGCCGTCGGTGGTGAAGCCGTCCGCGCCGTACGCGACGACGCTGCCGTTGCAGGCGCGGTGGTAGCCGAAGCCGCGGTGGATGCGCAGCACGACGCCGCCGTTGCACACCACGTGGCGGGCGGGGGCGACGAAGGGCATCGCGCGCATGCTGGTGGCGAGCCGTCCGTACGAGACGCTGCCGAGCAGCTCCAGGGCGCGCAGTTCGTCCGCGCGCAGCTGCTCGTCGGTGCGTCCCTGCTCGTTCTCGTTCTCGTGTGCGCGCCCGTACCCGTACGCGTACCCGCGCTCGTCGGTGCGCACGTGCACGGCGCGGCGTTCCCCGACCCGGCGTTCCTCGGTGGACATGCGTTCCACTCTCGGTGACGGGAGGTCGGACGGGAAGGGGCGGGCGCCCCTCCTCGTGGAGGACGTAAGTCCCGTACGGGTGGGTCCGTCAGGGTTCGGCCGTTCGTGGTGCCGGGCCGGCGCCCCCTGGCCGGGGCGGTGCTCGGGGCGCGGGTGGTGCTCTGACGCGTGCGTCACGGAGCGTAAGGCTCGGTCTGGCCCGCCTTGCCCTGCGCCTGCATGCGCGCCACGTACGCCGCCGCCTGGGAGCGGCGCTCCATCCCCAGCTTGCTCAGCAGGCTCGACACGTAGTTCTTGATGGTCTTCTCGGCGAGGTGCAGCCGCTCGCCGATCGCCCGGTTGGTCATGCCCTCGCCGATGAGGTCCAGGATCCGGCGCTCCTGCTCGGTCAGCGCGGCCAGCCGGTCGTCCCGCTTGGGGCCGTTCCCGTCCCGCAGCCGCTCCAGCACCCGTGCGGTGGCGACCGGGTCGAGCAGCGAGCGGCCGGCGGCGACGTCCCGGACGGCCGAGAGCAGCTCGTTGCCGCGGATCGCCTTGAGCACGTATCCGGAGGCGCCGGCCATGATGGCGTCGAAGAGGGCCTCGTCGTCGGCGAAGGACGTCAACATCAGGCACTTCACCGACTCGTCCCGGGAGCGGATATCCCGGCACACCTCGACGCCGCTGCCGTCCGGCAGGCGTACGTCCAAAACGGCGACGTCCGGGCGGGTGGCCGGAATGCGGGCGAGGGCGTCCTCCGCGGTGCCGGCCTCGCCGACGACCACGATGTCGTCCTCCACGGAGAGCAGTTCGTGGACGCCCCGGCGGACGACTTCATGATCATCCAGCAGGAATACGGTGATTTTTCCTTCTTCGCGCACGCTTGCAGTCTCACACATCGACTCTTCCCGTGTGCCGGGTGCCCGGGATAACGTTCCCGTGTTCCCGGCGGTCCGCGAGGCCCCACCGAAAGGCCGCGTCAAGGCCCTGACCAGTCATTGTCACCCGTGCCTGCGACCCCACGACCGATTTACTTGGAAATCCAAGCAAAAATGCAGGTCAAATAGGGTTTCGCAGGAATGCGACGCACTGGGTAACGTGCATGGCACAGGGCGCTCGCCGGGACACCTGTCACGCCTGCTTCCGGCGCCGCACCCACCCCGTGCGGGGGTTCGAGAGCAGGTGAGCCTCCCCTTGCCCTCGGGGGCAGGGGCGACCCCAGGCTCCCGGCGAACCCGGGGACCGGACAGACGGAGGAGCACGCACGTGACCGTGGAGAGCACTGCCGCGCGCAAGCCGCGCCGCGGCAGCAAGCGCGTGAGCGCCGCGAAGAAACCACAGCGTTCCGAGCCCCAGCTCGTACAGCTGCTGAATCCCGAGGGCGAACGCGTCCAGGATCCCGACTTCGACCTCGAACTGACCCCCGACGAGCTGCGCGGACTGTACCGGGACATGGTCCTGACCCGCCGCTTCGACGCGGAGGCCACCGCACTCCAGCGCCAGGGCGAGCTGGGCCTGTGGGCCTCGCTGCTCGGCCAGGAGGCCGCCCAGATCGGCTCCGGCCGGGCCCTGCGCGACGACGACTACGTCTTCCCGACCTACCGCGAGCACGGCGTGGCCTGGTGCCGAGGGGTCGACCCGACGAACCTGCTGGGCATGTTCCGCGGGGTCAACAACGGCGGCTGGGACCCCAACACCAACAACTTCCACCTCTACACCATCGTCATCGGCTCGCAGACCCTGCACGCCACCGGCTACGCGATGGGCGTGGCCAAGGACGGCGCCGACTCCGCCGTGATCGCGTACTTCGGCGACGGGGCTTCCAGCCAGGGCGACGTCGCGGAGTCGTTCACCTTCTCCGCGGTCTACAACGCACCCGTGGTCTTCTTCTGCCAGAACAACCAGTGGGCCATCTCGGAGCCCACCGAGCGCCAGACCCGGGTGCCGCTCTACCAGCGCGCCCAGGGCTACGGCTTCCCCGGCGTCCGCGTCGACGGCAACGACGTCCTCGCCTGTTACGCGGTGACCCGCTGGGCGCTGGAGCGGGCCCGCCGCGGCGAGGGCCCCACCCTCGTGGAGGCGTTCACGTACCGGATGGGCGCGCACACCACCTCCGACGACCCCACCCGCTACCGCCACGACGACGAGCGCGCGGCCTGGGAGGCGAAGGACCCGATCCTGCGGCTGCGGCGCCACCTGGAGGCCCAGGGCCACGCCGACGAGGCGTACTTCGCCGCGCTGGAGGAGGAGAGCGACGCGCTCGCCAAGCGGGTGCGGGAGACGGTGCGGACCATGCCCGACCCCGATCCGATGGCGATGTTCGAGAACGTCTACGCCGACGGGCACGCGCTCGTCGACGAGGAGCGCGCCCAGTTCGCCGCGTACCAGGCGTCGTTCGCGGACGCCCCCGAGGGAGGGGAGAAGTGACCATGGCCGTACAGAAGCTTCCGATCGCGAAGGCCATCAACGCGTCCCTGCGCACGGCCCTGGAGAACGACCCCAAGGTCCTGGTCATGGGCGAGGACGTCGGCAAGCTCGGCGGCGTCTTCCGGGTCACCGACGGGCTCCAGAAGGACTTCGGCGAGGACCGGATCATCGACACCCCGCTCGCGGAGTCCGGGATCATCGGCACCGCGATCGGCCTGGCCCTGCGCGGCTACCGCCCGGTGGCGGAGATCCAGTTCGACGGGTTCGTCTTCCCGGCGTACGACCAGATCGTCACCCAGCTCGCGAAGATGCACGCGCGGGCGCTCGGCAAGGTCAAGCTGCCGGTCGTCATCCGCATCCCGTACGGCGGCGGCATCGGCGCGGTCGAGCACCACAGCGAGTCCCCCGAGGCGCTGTTCGCGCACGTCGCGGGCTTGAAGGTGATCTCACCCTCGAACGCGTCGGACGCGTACTGGATGCTCCAGCAGGCCATCCAGAGCGACGACCCGGTCATCTACTTCGAGCCCAAGCGGCGCTACTGGGAGAAGGGCGAGGTCGACACCGAGGCCATCCCCGGGCCGCTGCACACCGCGCGGGTGGTGCGCGAGGGCAGCCAGCTCACGCTCGCCGCGTACGGGCCGATGGTCCGGGTCTGCACCGAGGCGGCAGCGGCGGCGGCCGAGGAGGGCACCTCCATCGAGGTGCTCGACCTGCGCTCGATGTCCCCGATCGACTTCGACGCGATCCAGCGGTCGGTGGAGAAGACCCGGCGGCTGGTGGTGGTGCACGAGGCGCCGGTGTTCTACGGTTCCGGCGCGGAGATCGCCGCTCGCATCACGGAGCGGTGCTTCTACCACCTGGAGGCGCCGGTGCTGCGGGTGGGCGGCTTCCACGCGCCCTACCCGCCGGCGCGTCTGGAGGAGGAGTACCTGCCGGGACTGGACCGGGTGCTCGACGCCGTCGACCGCGCGCTGGCGTACTGAGGAATGAGGAGTGCCGAGACGATGACGGAGAACGCTTCCCTGCGCTACCGCGAGTTCAAGATGCCCGACGTGGGCGAGGGGCTCACGGAGGCGGAGATCCTCAAGTGGTACGTGCAGCCCGGCGACCGGGTCACCGACGGTCAGGTCGTGTGCGAGGTGGAGACGGCGAAGGCGGCGGTGGAGCTGCCGATCCCGTACGACGGGGTGGTGCACGAACTGCGCTACCCGGAGGGGACGACGGTCGACGTCGGCCAGGTGATCATCGCGGTCGACGTGGCGCCCGGCACGGCGTCGGAGGCCGCGCCGGCTGAGGCGGCGGCACCGGAGTCCGACACGGACGAGCCGAAGGGGCGCCAGCCGGTGCTCGTCGGGTACGGCGTGGCGGAGAGCTCCACGAAGCGCCGGGCGCGCAAGGCGCCGGCCGGATCGGGTGCGCCGGTCGCCGCGGCGACGGTGGCGGCTGCGGCGGCAGCGGCGGTCCAAGGCGAGCTGAACGGGCACGCGCCTGCGCCTCCCGCGCCTCCTGCTCCTGCTGTTTCTGCTGTTTCTGCTGAGCGTCCGCTGGCGAAGCCGCCCGTACGGAAGTTGGCCAAGGACCTCGGCGTCGACCTGACGCAGGTCGTCCCGACCGGCCCGGACGGGATCATCACCCGGGAGGACGTGCACGCGGCGGTCGCCCCGGCGGCCCCCGAGGCACCGGCGGCACCTGTCGCGGCGCCCGCGCCCGTGCCCGTACAGCAGGCGCCGCAGGCGCAACCGGTGGACCTCGGCGTCCGGGAGACCCGCATCCCCGTGAAGGGCGTGCGCAAGGCGACCGCGGCGGCGATGGTGAACAGCGCGTTCACCGCACCGCACGTCACCGAGTTCATCACGGTCGACATCACCCGCACGATGAAGCTCGTCGAAGAGCTGAAGTCCGACCGGGACATGACGGGGCTACGGATCAACCCCCTGCTGATCATCGCCAGGGCGCTGCTGGTCGCGGTGAAGCGCAACCCCGGCGTCAACGCGTCCTGGGACGAGGCCGCGCAGGAGATCGTGCAGAAGCACTACGTCAACCTGGGCATCGCGGCGGCCACCCCGCGCGGTCTCATCGTGCCGAACATCAAGGACGCGCACGCCAAGACCCTGCCGGAGCTGGCCGGTGCGCTGGCGGAGCTGGTCTCCGTGGCCCGGGACGGCAAGACGACGCCGGCGGCGATGCAGGGCGGCACGATCACCATCACCAACGTCGGCGTCTTCGGCGTCGACACCGGCACGCCGATCCTGAACCCGGGCGAGTCGGCGATCCTGGCCGTGGGCGCGATCAAGCTCCAGCCCTGGGTCCACAAGGGCAAGGTGAAGGCCCGCCAGGTGACCACGCTCGGCCTGTCCTTCGACCACCGCCTGGTCGACGGCGAGTTGGGTTCGAGGTTCCTCGCGGACGTCGCGGCGATACTGGAGAACCCGAAGAGGCTGATCACCTGGGGCTAGGTGTATTGCCCTGTGAGGTTGGGGACGGCGGCGCACAGCGTCGGGTTGCACCGGGCAGCCTGTGCCGCTGCCGCCGTTCCCCTGCGGCCCGCCTACGGCTGGTCGCGCAGTTCCTCCCATGGGGGACTCTCCGGGGCCCCAAACGCCTTGCTCTCAGGCCGCAGCCTGCGCGAGCCGCCGGCCAGCCCACGGCCCCCTGAACATGCCCGACCCCAACCAGACAGGACACCGGCCGAAGCCGCTCCGGCCGACCGCGCTGGATGCCGCGCCTGCATGGGCGAACGGTCAAAGCGGGGGCGGTAGTTGGCGTGTGCCTGCGGAGGCGCTGAAGCGCTGCGCCGGTGTGGTGTGGCTGTAGCCCAGGCAGATCAGTCCTTCGGCTTGGCACAGGCTGTCGGATGGGCCGCCGATCTCGGTCTGGAGGAGCTGGTAGGAGGCGCCGTGGGACTGGCCCCACTGCATCGCGGCCCGCCACAGAGCACGGCCCAGGCCCTGCCCTCGCGCCTGGGGGAGGACGGCGAAGTACTGAGGCATGAGCTGGGGGCATCCGATCGCGTCGGGGCGTACTTCCATGGGACCGATCGCGCCGACGATGCTGTTCTCGACGGCGGCGGCGAGGACCGGGCCGCACCGACCTGCCTGCACTTGGGTGTGGAGGAAGGCCAGGCCATCGGCGGCCATGGCCGTGGCGAACGGCGCGAAGGTCTCCTGCACGGCGGTCGGCCAGTCGGTGACGGGGCGGACCGGACCGCCGGGGTCAGGGCACGGGCCGGTGGTGAAGTCCTTCAGCTGGATACGGGTGCCGCGCGGGAAGCCGGTCTCGGGGCCCAGCAGGCGCACAACCCGGGCCTTCATCGCGTCGTGCACGGCGGCGAGCTTCACCGCCAGCTCGGCGGCTTCATCCACGACGCTGTCGCGGTGTCCGTAGGCGAAGACCTTGACGGTGCCGCGTCCACGCCGGGTCAGGGTGGGGATGAGGGTGTGGTCGGGCTGGTGGACCACAGCATCACGGAGAACCGTCTCGCTCTTCTCGCTGCTCCACCGTCGGTCCTTGTCGTAGTGGAGGAAAGACCGGTCAGTGACGGCCGCCCTCAGAGTGTCCTCGAACAGGTCGACGGTGAGCGCGTGGGGGTGAACGGGGCCGAGAGTCGGCACGATTGGCGCGGTCAGTACCGGCCGGAGCCAGTCCCAGCGGAAGAACATGAGCGGCACCCTAGCGGTCGGGCGATCAGCGCTTAGGCCCCGACGCGAACACGCCAGGGCCTGTGCGGAACCGATTGGACCTGTCGGTCAGTGGGGGTTGTCGTCGCCGGCGTCGCAGGAGCATTCGGCGCTCTCCACGACATCGTCCAGGTCCAGGACTGCGGTCACCGTGAGCGCGGCGACAGGCGGCGCCGCGCGGCGCGCCGAGGCCGGCGGGCCCGGCAGAAGGTTCACCAGTACGGGCGGGGTCATGACGCGTTCTCCTTGTCTCCGTGTTGGCAGTAGCTGTGCAGCGGCGCCTTGGCTTCCTGGTAGTGCTTGGCCAGGGGGCGGCAGACCCGGCAGGTGCCGGACAGGGCGCAGCCCTCGCACCCTCCGGTGCGAAGCATGAGGCGGTCGGCGATGGCGCCGAGCCGGGTGAGGCCGTCGATGCCCTCGGCCATGAGGTCGATCTGGTCGTCCCGGCCGACCTTGCAGATCGACACCTTGGCATGCGGGTCGGCGTGGAAGAAGGTGTGTCCCGCGTTGCATCCGGCGAACGGCTTGCGCTGCCGCAGATGGGCGGCGGACTGAGCAAGCAGCGGATCGCCGCCGCCGTAGATCGTGGGCGTCATGTTCGTGTAGGCGTGGTTCTCGACGTTCCACTCCTCGGCCAGGGCGGCCATCTCGTCGGCCTCCGAGGCGTTGTCCTCGGTCACCACGAGGTTGATGCGCAGCGGCACCCCCGCCTCGCGTGCGGCGTCCATGCCGCGCCGGAACGCCTTCCACGCACCACGGCGCTGGGTGAGCACGTCGAAGGACTCCTCGCTCGCCCCGTACATGCTGACGACCAACCGGTAGGGCGGGCAGTCCCGAAAGAGCTTGAGGAGGTCCGGCCGCCAGAGCAGCGAGCCGTTGGTGGAGATGGTGAGCATCATCCCGGCCTGCCAGGCGTACCGGTAAGCACCCTGGAAGTCAGGGTCCATGGTGGGCTCACCGCCGGTGATCTGGAGCCAGAGCACACCAGCCTCGCGCATGATGTCCAGCAGCCTCACCTTGTCCTCCCAGCCAAGGCCCGAGAAGGGACGCTCGCCGAGGTAGCAGTGCTTGCAGCCGAAGTTGCAGCCGAGGTTGATCTCCCAGGAGGCACGGCAGTAGCCGTACGGGGACGGCTCGCGCACCAGCACCGTGCCCTGCGCGGGTCGGCCGCTCAGGTCGATACCCCACACGTCAGCGGCAGTCTGCACCGTCCAGGAGGGCAGACTCTCACCGCCGGCGGCCTGTCGTAGGCCCTCGTAGTGGCCGACCGGGATGCGGGCACCAGCCCTCGCTCCGGGCTTGAGGAGTAGGTGCCCGTCGAGGAACGGGGATGCGATCAGGACGTGGGCCATCAACGGCCTTCTTTCAAGATCGTGGAACGTGACGGCAAGGGTGGGCCCTGACGGCCGGCGCGGCAGTAGATCTCGCCGAACCCGTCGTACGAACACGCTTCTTGGTGGACACCGCGCCTCTCCTCGGTCTCGGTCGGGCACTGCACTCCAGGGGACGCAGCGGCCACAGGCGTGACGTTACGGACGGCCCCACGGCCTGCCGCGAGGGGGAGACCGCCCTCTCCTGGCGGGCTGAGATCAGTCAACTCCGCTGGCCGGACGCCCAACAGGGCATTCCGCTGGGCACGTTGTAGGCAGTCAGAAGGCAGATTGCGGCTACGCTTTCGGCGCCCGACTCGACCAGCGGACGGCGGGATGATGGCAAACGAGGCTCTTCGCAGACGCAGAAATGCCCAGCGATGGACTCAGGCCCAGGTCGCGGAGCGCGTCTGCGCTCAGGTCCGG
Source organism: Streptomyces sp. NPDC048057 (assembly GCF_040653095.1). Lineage (NCBI taxonomy): Bacteria > Bacillati > Actinomycetota > Actinomycetes > Kitasatosporales > Streptomycetaceae > Streptomyces > Streptomyces sp. NPDC048057. Next base: position 90,180 of record NZ_JBEZNF010000021.1, on the reverse strand, counting down.
GCAGCCACCGGGCGGGACCCGGAGCTTGATGCGAACTGGGTCTCCCGCCTTGAGCGTGGAGCCATCACGTGGCCTTCCGGCGACTACAGGGCCGCCCTGTGCGCGGTGTTCCAGGTCACCAGCGAGGCGGAGCTGGACCTCTCCCCGAAGGGGTCCGCCGCACCGGAAGGTACGCCGGCCGCTGAGGCTCCGCCTGATGATGTCCGATCCCTGGGCGCCGATGCGGAGCTGTCCGCTCGGCTGGCTCGGCATGCGGCGGAGACCAACGTCAACGCCCTCGTGCTGGAGCAGTTCGACGCTGACGTGGACCGACTCGCCCGTGACTTCGTCAGCCGGCCTCTGCCTCTCCTTGTTCCGGAGATCCGCGCGGTTCGGGGTGAGGTGTTCCGGTTACTGGAGGGCCGACAGCACCCCCGTCAGACCCGTCACTTGTACGTGGTCGCGGGGTGGCTATCCGGTCTCGCGGCGCACGTGTCGCTCGACCTGGGGGACCGTTCCGCCGCAGCTACGCATGCCCGCACCGTGGTGCAGTGCGCGGAGATCTCGGAGCACTCACCGTTACGCGCATGGGCACGGTCGTTCCAGTCACTGGCCGCATATTGGGCGGGGGACTACCGGCGGGCAGGAGACCTTGCGCAGGCCGGGCAGAGCGAGCGTCGAGGCCCCGGCACGGGAACGATCAAGGCCCGGCTGCTGAGCTTGGAGGCACGTGCCCGCGCAGCCGAAGGGGACAACCACAGCGCACTGCGGATACTTGCACTGGCCCATGAGGCACGTGGTGCTGCGGGACCCGACGAGCTACCCGGGGTCTTCTCGTTTCCCGAGGCCAAGCAGTGGGCCTACGCCGGTACCACCCTGTTGGCCGCCGGGGGAGAGGAGGAGATCCGGCACGCCATAAGCGCGTCCAATCGCGCCGTGGAGCTGTACCAGGCCGGGCCGGAACGCGACCGCTCCCCCGGCGATCTACAGGCTGCCCATCTGGACCTGGCCACGGCCTACCTTGCCAGCGGTGAGGTTGAGGGAGCCGGTGCGAAGCTCTCGGAGGTGCTCACCGCCGAGGGATACACGGCGAGCATCACCATCAGGCTCCGCAATCTGGCCGCGCTCCTCGGAAGCGAGCCGTACCGTGGCGCACAGTCGGCAGTCGATCTCCGCGCGCACATTCACGAGGTGACCGTCCGGCCCGCTCTCACCAGCAACGCCACGGAGTCCCGATGACCGCTCATCCCCCGCATGATCGTTTGGTCACCGATCGCAACCTTCTTTCCTCCAAGGCGTACGGCACGGGTCAGCACCTGGCCGCCCGCCAGTCCCTCTACCAATGGCAGACCCCGAGTCATGATCTTCCGGGCATCGTCGTGAACGAACTGGCCGGCATACGCGGTGCGGTCGCGGACGCGGGGTGCGGTAACGGGAAGTTCGTCGCCCGGGTGCGGGAGAACCGTCCCGACCTGAACGTGCTGCCCATGGACGTCTCTCACGGCATCCTCGGCGCCATCCCCGGAGCAGTCGTCGCGGACGTCCAACAGTTGCCCATCGCGGATGGAGCCCTCGGCGCGGTTCTTGCGCTGCACATGCTGTACCACGTCAAGGACCAGGCACAGGCCGTACGGGAGCTGGGCCGCGTTCTGGCGCCCGGCGGCATCGCAGTTGTCTCCACCAACAGCCGGACCGACAAGCGGGAACTGGAGCACCTTTGGCGCCGGGCCGCGGGCGACGTGCTGGGCATCCAGGAGGGGCCGGCCCGGGTGCAACTGTCCGCCCGCTTCACCCTGGAGGACGCGCCGGCGATCCTCGGTACGGTCTTCGGCGAGATCCGTACGATCCCCCTCCCCGGGGTGATCGAGGTGACCGACGCCGAACCGGTCGTCGCGCACTTGGCCTCGTACGAGGCGTGGGCGGACAGGATGGGCGTTCCGTTCCTGGAGACGATCGAGCGCGCGCGAGAGCGGGTCAACGAGGCCATTGAGGCAGAAGGCGCCTTTCGCATCACCTGCCTGGGCGGCATACTCGTCTGCCGATGAGTCCTGCCACCACGCAGCCTGCGCGTGTCTGCCCCTCAATGCGTCCTGGGACGAGGCCGCGCGGTCTGATCGTGCCGAACATCAAGGACGCGCACACGCCCTCTGGGCGTGGGGGGACCCTCACCTGCGCCCTATGGGCACGGGGGACCGACTAAGTCCGCACCCGAACCCCGTGCCGTCGCAGCCGGTGGATCTCCCACCAGGCCAGCGCCGTCACCGACAGCGGGCCGCCGAGGAACGCGCAGACCGCGAGTGGGACGGGGCCCGGCGGGAGGCCGCCCGTCGCCAGGCCGAAGAAGGCGAAGACCCAGACCAGGACGGCGGTGACCAGCGCGGGTAGCGCCGCGTGCAGGGCGGTCAGGTTGAAGGCGTGACGCAGCGCCGGGCCGGAGGAGAAGCCGACGAAGTAGACCAGCCACCAGAACGGCGTCCAGAGCGCGAAGAACACGAACAGCAGGAACACCCCGAGCAGCAGCCCGGACCCGCCCTCGAACCGGTTCGGCGCCAGCCAACCCATCGTCTGGAACGCCACCACGGCAAACAGCGGGATCAGGCTCCAGGCACCGAAGTACCACAAGGCTGACCGGCCGGCCGGCCACAGATTCGTCCGCATGGCCCGCCGCGTCCCGGGCCTGGCCGCGCAGAAGAACAGCGCCACGACCACCACGGCACTCAACAGCGCGCCCCAGGGCGTGAGGAACAGCCGCAGCGTGAGCTGTACCTGCGCCTCCTCGACGTCTTCGAAGTCGCCGAACACGGCCAGTACCGCCACCGACATGACGAGGCCCACCCAGGCCCGTACCCGCTGCACCCGGAGCAGTGGGGCGTCCTCGACGTGCCCTTCCGGGCGTACGGGGAAGATCCGGCGCGCCACCCGGCGGGCCGTACGCGCCGACGCGTAGCCGAGCAGCAGCGGCACGGTCAGCCACCACAGGCACGGAAGGGCCAGCACCAGCACCAGCCCGGGGGGCATCCCTCGTACCACCTCGCCCAGCGGTGGCCACTCGTCCTCACGAATCCGTTGCCACGGCGACGGAAACGGCTGCGGCGGATCGACACTCATGAGCGTCCCTTCGACGGTCGGGAAGAGGAACGCGATCCGACCGGCAGCGGTTCCCGACCGACGAGCCGTTCCCCCAACAAGCCATTGGACTGTGCCCGTTCGTACCGGCCAGGGCGTGCCCGCGGGCAGCGAAGAGCCCCGTGACACGGTCCCGTGTCACGGGGCTCTCGGATGCTGCGGGCGGCTCGATCGTCAGACGGTGCCTTCTTTGATGCCCGTGACGAACGCGGTGAACACGTTGGCAGGGACGTTGAGTATGGGTCCGGTCGGGACCTTGGAGTCGCGGACGGGGACGACGCCGGTGGAGGCGTGGTCAGGAGCCCATTCGACGCATGACCCACCATTGTTGACGCTGTACGAGGACTTGACCCACCGCAACGGAGAGGGGTTGGTCTTGGCCATCACAAAGTGCCCTTTCGTAGCTGTTCGATCATGGCGACGGACTCAGCCTGTGACGCAGCCTCGATCTGAAGTTGATGGTACTTCCTTACCAGCGGCAGGACGGAGGATGGATCACGGTCCAAGTGCCCCTGGGTCTCCGACTCAACGTAAGACATCACCGACCGATCGGCCATCGTCAGCAGGTGCACCAGTCGGTTGAACGGTTGCCGTTCCCCCATGGAGTACGGGGCGATCTGTAGCCCGGAGTTGGGCATGGCGGCGAACTCAAGCAACCGTGCAAACTGTGCGTCCATCACGCCTGGGCCGCCGACGGGCCTGCGGATACAGCTCTCGTCGAGCACCACGTGGAACAACGGGCCCGGAGTCCGATACAGCGCCACCTGTCGGTCCGCCAGGAAATCCACGCGTTCCGCAGCTTGCTCAGGTGTGATGTCACCTTGCTGGACACTGAACCTCGCGATCGCCTGGGTGTACTCGCGAGCTTGGAGCGGTCCAGGGATCAAGCCTGCCTCGAACAGCCGGACCTCGGTCGCGCGGCTTTCGTAGCCCACGTACTCGGGAAACCCTTCCAGCAGGCTTCCGTGCTGCATCTCATGCCACTGGCGTTCGAATGTGGCATCCGTGCCCACGAGGCCGAATGCCGCGTCGGCAGCCTTCGCGAAGTGCAAGGACGGCGACTTGCGCGTGGTTTCAACTCCCGAGATATGCCCGCTGGATACGTTCATATGCTCGGATAGGTCCTCCTGTGTCCAGCAGCGTAGCTCCCGTGAACTGCGGAGACGCGCGCCGAACGCCGCTTGCGGTGATGCGTCCGGGTTCAGTTCCTTACGGTTAACCATGCATCCCCCAACTGATCTGCCCAGGCAGCCATGTTGATTGGGTTCTGACTCTAGTCCACTCTGAATCCGCTTGGTAGTGAAACCGCTACGGAGAGGAGTGGTCGTGCCCGGAATGTCTCCGCGTCAACGTGTGTCAGAAGAACTGGACTTGTTAGTCGGCGGACACGAAGAAGGCGCGCCATGAGCGGCCCCCGAGACCTGCCGAAAGGCACCGTGGTCCGTGACTCCGTTGCCAAGCGGACCGGTGTCGTCATGGCCCACGACGGTGGCCGTTACTACCTCCGCCCCTGCAAAGGCGGAATCGAATGGACCGCGCGTCGCGAGGACCTCAGCGCCACGCTCTCCGACGTTCTGCGCCCGGCTGTCGCTGAGTTGAACGCCAACAGCCGCAAGAACAGGTGACGGGCGAGGCCCACCAGCTCCGCTCTCGCGCATCAGCGCGCCCTGGCGCTGAAGGCAATGACGCGAGGGCGGCAAGGGGCGGGACCGAAGGGTCCCTCTCCTGGTTCCGGTCGCCAGAGGGCGTGCCCCCGTCCCTGGCGGCCGGGACCGAAATCAACTCTCAACCATCCTGCACGGGAGTCGCACCATGATCGAGCGAGGTCGGTACAAGGGCTGGCGCTCCGTCCACGTCCTGGCCGAGGACATCGTCGTGTCCGCCGAGTGCATCACGGGCGGCCCGCAGTGCGGCGCCAAGATGCCGCCCCCGGAAGACGGGGAGTGCGCCGGGCACGACGACGTCGATGAATGGATGGAGTTACACCTCCGCCTCACCGGCCACGACCTCTTCGTCGAGATCCACCGCGAACCGGTCCGCTGGGGCCCACCCACCCCCTACCCGGAGCCCTGGCCCCGGGCGGCGAGCTGATGACGCGGTTCGCCGTCGCCGTGTTCTTCGGCATCGTCGGCGGCTGCCTCGGGCTGATGCTTCTCGGCCTGGCCAGGCCGTAGAAGACTCCCGTTGTCGCGGCGGGCAAGGGGACTTCCGAGGCAGCGGGTCGAATACCCCCACAGCGAAGAGCCCCGCGGCACGGCACAGTGCCACGGGGCTCTCGGTCGCTACGGGTGCGATCAGTCCTGCTGGGCGCCCTCGGGGAGGGTGCGGAGCTTCATCGGCTTCGCGCTCTTCGAGCCGAAGCCGTAGTCGAGCAGCTTCGCCGCGTCGTCATAGCGGCCCGCGCCGTTCAGCACGACGCCGATGTACGTCTTGCCGTTGCGGGACGCGGTGAACGTCAGGCAGGGGCCGGCGGCCGTGCCCGTGCCCGTCTTCATGCCCGTCGCGCCGCTGTACGAACCGAGCAGCTTGTTCGTGTTGTACCAGGTGTACGTGCGCGTGCCGCCCGTGCTGGTCTTCGCGGACGCCTTGTACGTCGTCGCCTTCACGATGCCGCGGAAGGTGCCGTTCGCGTAGGCGTGCCGGGCCAGCTTCGTGAGGTCGGCCGCCGTGGTGTAGTTCTGGCCGCCCTGCGAGATGCCGTCGAAGGAGTCGAACTTCGTCTTCTTCAGGCCCAGCGACGCGGCCTTCGCGTTCATCTTGGCGACGAAGGAACGGGTCCGCTTGCTCGGGCTGTTGCCCGTGCCGAACGTCTCGGCCAGGGCGTACGCGGCGTCACAGCCGGAGGGCAGCATCATGCCGTACAGCAGCTGGCGCACCGTCAGGGTGTCGCCCGGCTTCAGGTCGGCGGTGCTGCCGCCCTGCTTTATCACGTAGTCGCGGTGCGAGGACTTGACCTTCACCTTGCGGTTGAGGTCGACGCCCGGGGTCGTCAGCACGGTGATCGCGGTCGCGATCTTCGTCGTGCTCGCCATCTGGCGGGTGGTGTGGGCGTCCTTGCTGTAGATCGAGACGCCGGAGTCGTAGTCCATCACGTAGCCGCTCTTGGCCGTGATGGTCGGCACCGCGGCCTTCGCCTGGGCGGGCGTGGCCAGCGGGGATGCGGTGAGCAGCAGACCGCCGGAGAGGATCACGGTGGCGGCTCGGCGCGTCCGCACGCTGTTGAGAATCAAAGGGAACGCTCCCGTTGTGGACGAATGCGTATGTGTCAAAAGGTGTGTGGGAGCCCTGTTGTCATGGGAGTGCGAGAAGGGACTCACATAAAAGACGCGTGAGTCTCGTGAATGGATGCACAAGAAGCCGGGATTTCTGTGCGGGTGCCCTACAAGCAGGTGATTCGAGCATCTCGACCTGGTCGGCTCCCGCGTCAGTCCAACGTCTGCGTCAGTTCGCTCCGGCCCGGTGTGTGGACGACGCGGCCGTACGCTCCGTTGACGATCGGCATGAAGGGCGGGACGTGGCCGCACTCCACGTCGGCGATGATCGGCACGCCGAGCGGGCCGAGTGCGTCGAGGACGGCCTCGTGCTGGCTGAGGGAACGTTCGCCGGGCGTGTTGGTCCGGCCGACGAGGACCGCGTTCGCCCGGTCGAAGAACCCGGCGAGCCTCATGCCGTGCAGGTTCCGGCAGATGCTGAAGGCGTCGTCGCCACCGGCCTCCACGTACACGAGAAGGCCGTCCGGCGACTCGTTGCGGGCGAAGGTCGAGACGTCGAGGTAGGGCGTCCCCGCGAGATTGCACAGCATTTCGATGCAGCCGCCGATCAGCCGTCCCTCTGCCACCACGTCGCCGCTGCCGTCGAGCCGGGTCCAGGCGCCCGCGGCGTCGAGCGTGTACTCGCGCACGTCGGGGTGGGCGGCGAAGTCGTCGAAGCCGGCGGTCCGGTGGCGACCGGGCGGGGTCTGGGTGAAGCGGTGCCCCCGGGGCGCCGCGACGATGTCGAGCCACGACCGGAGCCCTTCGGACACGCGGTAGGGCGTGTCCATGAGGTTGCTGCCGTGCACGGTCGCCGTCCCCGTGAGCAGCGTCATCGGCGTGATCAGGGTCGACATGTCGGAGTACCCGACGAGCCAGGTGGGCTCTGCGTTCCGCAGCCCGTCCCAGTCGAGCAGCGGCACCAGGTCGATCGCGGTCTCGCCGCCCCACGGCGGCACGACGGCCTTGATCGTGGGGTCGGTCAGCATCGACATCAGCTCGCTCGCGCGCTCGGCGGCCGAAGCGCTGACGTGCCCGGAGCCGTCCATGCACCGGCCGATGACGACCTCGTACCCGCGGTCCCGAACGTCCCGGACGGCGACGCTGAGGCGCTCGTGCAGCTCCTTCGGGACCCCGCTCGACGGAGAGGTGACGCCGACGCGGTCACCGGGACGCAGGGGTGAGGGATATCGAACGGCCATGCGCCGGATTTTGACATGGCGCCGTGCCCCGGGGACACCGAGTTCCGTCCGGCCCCGGCGCTTGGTCACCAGAAGGATCCCCGTGCTGCGCCTCCGGGCTCGTCCTGCATGGTGGACAGCCCCTGGGAACGCACCTCACTTGTATCTATGCTGTGCGCATGTCAGCTCCTGCGCCCGCTCTCCCCGCCGCCGAACGCGTCTACACCCACATCAAGCAGGCGGTGCTGGACCGTCGTTACGAGGGCGGGACGCTGCTCACCGAGGGGGAGCTGGCCGACGCGGTCGGGGTCTCCCGGACGCCCGTGCGCGAGGCGCTGCTCAAGCTTGAGGTCGAGGGGCTGATCAAGCTCTATCCGAAGAAGGGCGCGCTGGTGCTCGCGGTGTCGGCGCAGGAGATCGCCGACGTGGTCGAGACCCGGCTGCTGGTGGAGGAGCACGCGGCGCGCAAGGCCGTCCCCGCGTCGCCGCGGCTGGTGGCGCGTCTGGAGGAGCTGTTGGAGCAGCAGAAGCGCCAGTGCGAGGCGGGCGACCTGGCCGCCGTCGCCGTCACCGACCGCAACTTCCACCTGGAGATCGTGCGCAGCGGGGGCAACGAGATCCTGTCCCGGCTGTACGAGCAGCTCCGCGACAGACAGCTGCGGATGGGCGTCGCGGTGATGCACGCCCACCCCGACCGGATCGCGAAGAACGTCGCCGAGCACGGCGAGATCCTCGACGCGCTGCGTGCCGGCGACCCGGACGCGGCGGCGGCGGTCATCCACCGGCACGTCGGCTGGTTCAACAACCTGGCGCGGGGCGACCTCCGATGAACAGGGGCCCGTCGGGCGGATCGACGCCGGCCCCGATAGCCCTCCCCGGTGACCCGCCCGGCGGCCGTCGCGCCGCCGTGATCTGGGGCATCGGGGTCTCCGTCTACTTCGTCGCGGTCATCTTCCGCACCTCGCTGGGCGTCGCGGGGCTGGACGCCGTCGAGCGCTTCGACGTCAGCGCCTCCGCGCTCTCCACCTTCTCCATCGTGCAACTGCTGGTCTACGCGGGCATGCAGATCCCCGTGGGCGTGCTGGTGGACCGGCTGGGTGCCAAGAAGGTGCTCGCGCTGGGCGCCGCGCTGTTCACCCTCGGCCAGTTGGGGTTCGCGCTCTCCCCCTCGTACGGCACCGCGCTCGCCGCCCGTGCGCTGCTGGGCTGCGGCGACGCCATGACCTTCATCAGCGTGCTGCGGCTCGGCAGCCGCTGGTTCCCGGCCCGGCGCGGGCCGTTGGTGGGCCAGGTCGCCGCGCTCTTCGGCATGCTGGGCAACCTCGTCTCCACGATGGTCCTCGCCCGGATGCTGCACGACCACGGCTGGGTGACCACCTTCGCGGGCAGCTCGGCGGCCGGCGCGGTCGTCCTCGTCCTGGTGGTGTGCTTCCTCAAGGACCACCCCGAGGGGCACGAGCCGCCGCCGGTCCGCCCCGAGCGGCGCCGGGGCCGCGGCTCGGGTGTGTCCTTCGTCCGACAACAGGTCGTCGACTCCTGGCGGGAGCCCGGCACCCGGCTCGGAATGTGGGTGCACTTCACCACCCAGTTCCCCGCGATGGTGTTCATGCTGCTGTGGGGCATGCCGTTCCTCGTCGAGGCGCAGGGGGTGTCCCAGGAGACCGCCGGCTCCCTGCTGACGCTGGTGGTGCTGGTGAGCATGGTGGTGGGCCTGGTGTACGGGCAGGTCATCGCCCGGCACCACGCGGCCCGACTGCCGCTCGCCCTCGGCACCGTCGTGGCCACCGCGCTGGCCTGGGGCGCCACGATCGCGCACCCGGGCGACCGCGCCCCGTTCTGGCTGCTGATCACGCTCTGCGCCGTCCTCGGCGCCTGCGGACCCGCCTCGATGATCGGCTTCGACTTCGCCCGGCCGGCGAACCCTCCGCAGCGGCAGGGCACCGCGTCGGGCATCGTCAACATCGGCGGCTTCACCGCGTCGATGACGACGCTGCTGGTGATCGGCCTGCTGCTGGACGCGACCGGCGGCTCCTACCGGATCGCCTTCTCCTGCGTCTTCGTGCTGGAGGTGCTCGGCGTGGCCCAGATCCTGCGGCTGCGCGGGCGGACCGCGCGGCTGGAGCGGGAGAGGCTGGTGGCGAGCAAGGTGGAGGCGGTGCACGTACCGGCGTGACCACGGCGCTGCCGCTGCGGGTGCGACGGAGCGCCGAGGCGGCCCGCCGTCACGCCGTGATCGCCGCCGTCACGGCGTGACCGCGAACTCCCGCAGGATCGCCGAGGCCAGTTCCTGGTCGCCCTCGACCTTGATCCGGTCGGCCACCGCGCCCGCCCGCACCCGTCCGCACGCCAGCCGGTAGTACGTCTCCCAGTCCGTCGCCAGCGTCACCAGCGGACCGAGCGAGGGCGAACCGTCGACCGAGCCGCGGCCCTCCGCGTTCACCCGGACCGTGCGCAGGAACTCCACCGGCCCGTGCACGTCGATCACCACGGCCGAGTTCGCCGGGGCGCCCGCGTCCTTGGCGACGACCTTGGGCAGCGCCTCCAACAGCACGTCCCGCACCACGAACGCGCCGGGGGAGTCGATGTTCCCCGGGGCGTTCAGCGCGGTGCGCAGGTCCTGCTCGTGCACCCAGATGTCGAACGCGCGCATCCGCATCGCCAACTCCAGCGTCTGCTCGGCCCCGAGCGGCGCCCGCACCATGGTCTCCGGCGACCTGCTCTCGTTCCGCAGCTGCCGGGCGCGGCGGATCATCGTGTACTCCAGCTCCGCCACCATCTCCGGCGAGGTGTGGTGCCGGCGCACGTCCACCTGCATCTCCATGTACCGGGCGAAGTCGCTCTTCACGTGGTACAGGTCGCGCGGCAGCGTGTGGATGGGACGCGGGTCGCCCAGCATCTCCGTCTCCATGCCGATCACGTGCGAGACGACGTCCCGCACCGACCAGGCGGGGCACGGCGTGGCGCGGTTCCACTCGCCTTCGACGAGGGGCGTCACCAGCTCCGCTATGGCTTCGATGGAGTGGGTCCAGGCATCGGCGTAAGTCTGGAGACTGGGATGGACGGTCACGGAACCCCTCGACGATTCTGCGGGCGGCTGGGCGGTGGACGGTGGCGTGGGAGGCTCGGCAGGGTAAAAGGTACGCTGCCGGGCACCGGGTCGGCAGAGCTTTCGTGTGACGATCGTAGGCCCGTACGCAAGAGGCGAGTACAGAACGGCGTGGGTACGCCACGGCATCGGGCGCATCCGACCCTGGGCCGGGCTCCCCCCGCGCGCGCTCCGGCCCCGCGGGACCGCCCCGTCACAGGAGCCCCACCAGGACGAAGAGCGTCGTCGTCGGCAGCAGCGCCATCGCCCCGCCGACCCACCAGTATGCCCGGGCGGCCCGCAGCGGCCCCCTCCGCATCAGCTTGCCGATCAGGTACCACAGTCCCAGTAGCCCGCCCATCAGCGGAACCAGGAGCGTCAGCCCGGGGAGCACGCCGTCGTTCTCGGTGGGCTCGCGCTCCGTCAGCCCCAGCTCCGCCAGCGGGTAGTTCACCGCGAGGTAGATCGACAGCCAGAGCGGGACGACGGCGAGCAGGCCGAGCACCAGGTTGAAGAGGACGGGCACCACCCACGCGAGGGCGGCGGCGCCTCTGGTCGGCGGCGCGGAGCCCCCGCCTTCGGTCCCGTCGCGGTCGGTGCGGTCGCGGTCGGTGCGGTCGCGGTCGGTCCCGTCGCGGTCGGTGCGGTCGCGGTCGGTGCGGTCGCGGTCGGTGCGGTCGCGGTCGGTGCGGTCGCGGTCGGTGCGGTCGCGGTCGGTGCGGTCGTGTTCGGTGCTCATGTGGAGGACGGACGCCGGCCGGTCGGCCCCGGTTCAACGGCCGTGATCCGGCGTTCACACCCGGATGGCAAGCTGGAAGCATGAACGATCCCGCCCCGTCGCCCGCGCCCGCGCCCCGCCGTGCCCGCGTCCGCGCCCCCGAACTCGTCGGCAAGGGCGGCTGGCTCAACACCGGCGGGCAGGTGCTGACCCTCGCCGATCTGCGGGGCAAGTGCGTCGTCCTCGACTTCTGGACCTTCTGCTGCATCAACTGCCTGCACGTCCTCGACGAGCTGCGGGAGCTGGAGGAGAAGCACCGGGACACCCTCGTCGTCATCGGCGTCCACTCCCCGAAGTTCGTGCACGAGGCCGACCACGGGGCCGTCGTGGACGCCGTCGAGCGCTACCAGGTGCACCACCCCGTGCTCGACGACCCCGACCTCGCGACCTGGAAGCAGTACGCGGTGCGGGCCTGGCCCACGCTGGTCGTGATCGACCCGGAGGGGTACGTCGTCGCCCAGCACGCCGGCGAGGGACACGTCCACGCCATCGCCCGCCTGGTGGCGGAGCTGGAGGCGGAGCACGCGGCCAAGGGCACCCTGCGGCGCGGCGACGGGCCTTATGTGGCGCCCGAGCCGATCGCCGGCGACCTGCGCTTCCCCGGCAAGGCCGTCGCCCTGCCGGACGGCCGTCTGCTCGTCTCCGACAGCACGCGGCACCAGCTCGTCGAGTTCGCGGCGGACGGCGAGAGCGTGCTGCGCCGGATCGGCGGGAACGGCGAGTTCAACGAGCCGCAGGGGCTCGCGCTGCTGCCCGACGGACGCGTCGCCGTCGCCGACACCGTGCACCACCGGATCCGGGCGTACGACCCGGTCAGCGGCGCGATCGAGACCCTGGCCGGCACCGGCCGCCAGTGGTGGCAGGGCTCGCCCACCGAGGGCCGGGCGCGCGAGGTGGACCTGTCGTCGCCGTGGGACGTGGCCTGGTGGGACGGGAAGCTGTGGATCGCGATGGCCGGGGTGCACCAGCTCTGGACGTACGACCCGGCCGACGGCACCGTGCGCAAGGCCGCGGGCACCACCAACGAAGGGCTCGTGGACGGCCCCGCCGACGAGGCGTGGTTCGCCCAGCCCTCCGGCCTCGCCGCCGCCGAGGACCGCCTGTGGATCGCCGACTCCGAGACGTCCGCGCTGCGCTGGATCGACCGCGACGGCGTCGTGCGCACCGCCGTCGGCACCGGCCTCTTCGACTTCGGCCACCGCGACGGGTCCGCCGGGCAGGCGCTGTTGCAGCACCCGCTGGGCGTGACCGTGCTCCCGGACGGCTCGGTCGCCGTCAGCGACACGTACAACCACGCGCTGCGCCGCTACGACCCCGCGACCGGCGAGGTCACCACGCTCGCCACGGACCTGCGGGAGCCGTCGGACGCGGTGGTGGTGGACGGGGACGTCGTGGTCGTCGAATCGGCCCGGCACCGGCTGACCCGGCTGCGCCTGCCGGAGGAGGCGGTCCGCGTCGAGGCGGTCGCGCACCGCACCCGGCGCGCGGCCACGGACATCGCCGGCGGCGCGCTGCGGCTGGACGTGGTCTTCGAACCCCCGGCGGGCCAGAAGCTGGACGGGCGCTACGGCCCCTCCACCCGGCTGCTGGTCTCCGCCACGCCCCCGGAGCTGCTGCGCTCCGGCGCGGGCACGGATGCGGCGCTGTCGCGCGTGTTGGAGATCGACCCGGCGGTGGGCGAGGGCGTCCTGCACGTCTCGGCGATGGCGGCGTCCTGCGACGACGACCCGGAGAACCCGTATCCCGCGTGCCACGTCCACCAGCAGGACTGGGGGGTGCCGGTGCGGGTGACGCCGGACGGGGCGGCGAGGCTGCCGCTGGTGCTGGCGGGGCTGGCCTGATCCCCGTGACGACCGCGCCGACGGTGACGGTCGTGTTGCGTTGAACGGCGCGAGGGCCGTGGTGTGCAGAACACCACGGCCCTCGGCCACTGTTGGTACCGCCCGGTCCCCGCGCGTCACTTCGCGATCGGGGAGACCGCGACGCAGCCCCCGCCCGCGGCGACGCCCGAACCGGACTTCTCCGCGATGGCCTTGCCCTTGTGGGTGATCTTGCAGGTCATCTCGGCGTCGCCGCCGGCGTCCAGCGCGGACGGCAGCACCGACGCCGGCATGACGCCGCGCAGCTTCACCGTCTTGGTCCACGGCAGGGTGGGCTTCTCGACGGTCTCCATCTTCGGCTCCATGGCGGTGCCGCCGCCGGCCGTGTAGACGATGGAGTCCACGTTCTTGCCGGTGACCTCCAGGGTCACCTCGTACTCCTCGTTCACGACCTTGTCGACCTGGTCGACGGCCTTGTCCTTCACGGCCTCCTCGGCCTCGGAACAGGCGGTCAGACCGAAGACGAGACCTGCGGTGACGGTCGCGGCCACGGCGGCCTTGCGGATGGAGCGGTGCATGAGGAGCCCCCCGGTGGTGATCGATTGCACCGGCACATAACCGTAAAGACGAGGTAAAAGTCAAACGGTCACCGGGGCCTGCACCTACTCCGCGAGGAACGCCGTCAGAGCGTTGGCCAGCAGGTACGGGTCGTCCGCGCCGCACAGTTCGCGCGCGCTGTGCATCGACAGGATGGCCACGCCGATGTCGACGGTCTGGATGCCGTGCCGGGCCGCGGTGATCGGGCCGATGGTCGTGCCGCACGGCATCGCGTTGTTCGACACGAACGTCTGCCACGGCACCCCGGCGCGCTCGCACGCCGCCGCGAACACCGCCCGGCCGCTGCCGTCCGTCGCGTACCGCTGGTTCACGTTGACCTTGAGGATCGGCCCGCCGTTGGCCCGCGGGTGGTGCGTCGGGTCGTGGCGCTCGGGGTAGTTGGGGTGGACGGCGTGCCCGGTGTCCGAGGACAGGCAGACCGTGCCCGCGAAGGCGCGCGCCCGGTCCTCGTACGTACCGCCCCGGGCGAAAACGGAACGTTCCAGCACGGATCCGAGCAGCGGGCCCTCCGCGCCGGTGTCGGACTGGGAGCCGTTCTCCTCGTGGTCGAAGGCGGCGAGCACGGGGATGTACGACGGCTCGGCGGCGTCGCCCGCGACCGCGGCGAGCGCGGCGGTGCCGGCGTGCACCGAGAGGAGGTTGTCCATCCGCGGGCCGGCCAGCAGCTCCCGGTCCCGACCGAGGTACGACGGCGCCTCCACCGGGTGCACCATCAGGTCCCACCCGGTGATCTCGCCGGCCGGCAGCCCGGCCTCCTCGGCGAGGAAGCGGATCAGGTCGCCCTCGCGGACGTCGTCGCCCAGGCCCCAGATCGGCTGCATGTGCCGCTGCTTGTCGAGCTTGAGCCCCTCGGTGTTCACCGAACGGTCCAGGTGCACCGCGAGCTGCGGCACCCGCAGCAGCGCCCGGTCGACGTCGACGAGCCGCTCGGAGCCGTCCCGCAGGCTCAGCCGCCCGGCGAGCCCGAGGTCCCGGTCGAGCCAGGTGTTCAGCAGCGTCCCGCCGTAGATCTCCACGGCGACCTGCCGCCACCCCGCGCTCCCGGTGTCCGGCAGCGGCTTCACGCGCAGGTTCGGCGAGTCGGTGTGCGCACCGACGATCCGGAACGGGGTGTGCGCCGCGGCACCCTGGGGCACGTACCACGCGATGACCGCCCCGCCGCGGACGACGTACCGCCCCCCGGCGGTCCCGTCCCACGCGTCGGTCTCCCGCACCTGCCGGAACCCGGCCTTCTCCAACCGCGCCCCCACGTTCGCCACGGCGTGGTACGGCGACGGCGACGCGGCCAGGAAGGACATCAGTTCATCGGTGTGGCCGCGGTCGAACGGGCCGGGCGCTCTGCTGCTCATGGACCCACTGTAACGAGCAGGTGTTCTCTTTCCGGCGGAGCCGGGGAGTGGGGCTACAGCCGATCGATCTCCGTGAGGTCGATGTCGATCTCAAAAGGCTCTGCCAGCTTCAGACGGTCGCGGAAGACGCCGGTGGACAGGTAGGCGCCGGTGCTGTCATCCCTGGCGAAAGTGTGTACCACTGGCAACTCGTCCTCTTCGCCCATCTCCACGCGCCAGAAGTAGGGGACCCTGGCACCGGCGTACTTGTGCGGCTTGGTGTCACGGTCGCGGTCTTCGGAGTCGGGGGAGACGACCTCAACGGCGAGGACGACGTCCGCGACGTCGTATCGGGTCTTGCGACGGCCAGTGATGGCGCTTGCCTTGAGCACGATGAGGTCTGGCTCGGGCACATTGCGTGGACCGATCACAATGGCCATTTCCCGGCGCACGCGCAGATCCTCGGGGATGTGTTGATGCATACCGCGTTCCAGTACGAACAACACCATGGTGTGAAAGTCGCGTTGCGGACTCACAAAAACCAGGCTCCCGTCGATCAGCTCCGTGTGCGGCGGGAGGTCAAGCGCGAAAAGGTCATCCATGGTGTAGCCGCCCTTGGGCGGCATGGGCCACGAGGAGCCGTCCGGCTGCCGGTGCTTCGAGTAGTCCGTCGCCTTGGCGGTCATGGTTCCTCCCATGAACGGGATTCTGGGGCCCTGTACCAGCCTACCCAGCTGATACGACGAGAGTTCCACCCGCACGAGTGGATCTGACGTTCGAAGTTGACGCGCGCCAGCGAAACCGCTGGTACAGGCCCGAGAGGTCAGCCCTTGGGCCCGGCGTAGCTCAGGGCGTCGTCTTGGAGGCGGGCCGTCGGGGTGGTGCCCTTTTGGGTCTGGCGGGAGCGGTCGGAGAGGAGGGTGGTGAGGGCGGCGACCTCGGCGTCCGTGTAGGTCTTGGCGGCGGTGCCGAGGCCGAAGGTCCGGATGGTCAGCACGGTCGTGCCGACCGCGTTCACGGACAGGACGCTCGGGGCGCGGAGCTTGCCGGTGCCGCGGACGGCGTCGGTCTTCTCGCCCTCGCGCGCGGGGAGCGTGATCTTCTGCTGGCCGTCGGGCAACAGCTCCGACTGGGTCCGGTCCGTCAGCAGGGCCGGGTGCGCCGCCGTCGCCGCCTGGGCGGACTCGTAGCTGTGGACGGTGAACTCGACGGTGCCGGCGTCGGGGCGGTTGAACTGCGCCGTGCTCGTGTGCAGCGCGCCCTTGCACCAGCCGGTGGCCTTGCCGCGGCAGGTCGGCTCGGTGCTGGAGCGCGGCTCCTGTTGCAGGTCGTACGGCGTGGGCGGGGCGCTGAGCCGCCAGCCGGGCAGGTCGCTGGCGCCCGGGAGGACGGAGGCGACGCGGGCCGCGTCGATCCGGGCCGCGACGGGCGGGCCGGACTCCTGCTTGCTGGCCGCGCTCTTGCTGTTGCTGCTCTTGCTGCTGTCGGCGGAGTCGGAGTCCGAGTCGGACGACGAGCAGCCGGTCAGCAGCAGCGCCGCCGCGAGCCCCGCGGCGGTCGTGACGGCAGCGAAACGCGCATTCCCCGTGAACTTCATGTTCCCCCCATGTCGTTGGCCGCGATCATACGTACGGCCCGCTCCTCCGAGGAATCCTCGGTGGAGCGGGCCGTACGTTCGCGTACGACTACGGCGGCGCCGTCAGAACGCGGCCTCGTCCAGGTCCATCAGCGAACCGTCCACCGACTCGGCGAGGGCCCGCTCGACCGAGACGCCCGGCAGCACGTTCGCCGCGAAGAACTTCGCCGCGGCGATCTTGCCCGAGTAGAACGGGACGTCCTTCGCGGACGCCGTCTGGAGCTTCTCCTGCGCCACGGCCGCGCCGCGCAGCAGCAGATAGCCGACGACCACGTCACCGGAGGCGTACAGCAGCCGGGTGGTGTTGAGCCCGACCTTGTAGATGTTCTTCACGTCCTCGCCGGTGGCGATGAGGTCGTTCGTCATCGTGCCGACGATCGCCTCCAGGTCCACCGCCGCCTTCGCGAGCGCGTCGCGCGCCGCGGCCAGCTCCTCGCCGCCGCTGCCGAGCGCGAGGAACTTCTTGATCTCCTCCGCCAGCGTGTTCAGCGCCTGGCCCTGGTCACGGACGATCTTCCGGAAGAAGTAGTCCTGGCCCTGGATCGCGGTGGTGCCCTCGTAGAGGGTGTCGATCTTCGCGTCCCGGATGTACTGCTCCAGCGGGTACTCCTGGAGGTAGCCGGAGCCGCCGAAGATCTGGAGCGCCTGGGCGAGCTGCTCGTACGACTTCTCCGAGCCGTAGCCCTTCACGATCGGCAGCAGCAGGTCGTTCAGCGCGATCAGGCCGGCCGCGTCCTCGCCCGCCGCCTCCTTGACCGCGATGTCGTCCTGCACGGACGCCGTGTAGAGCACCAGCGCGCGCATGCCCTCGGCGTACGCCTTCTGCGTCATCAGCGAGCGGCGCACGTCGGGGTGGTGGGTGATGGTGACCTTGGGCGCGGACTTGTCGGCGAAGTTCACCAGGTCCTGGCCCTGGACGCGCTCCTTGGCGTACTCCAGCGCGTTCAGGTACCCGGAGGAGAGGGTGGCGATCGCCTTCGTGCCGACCATCATCCGGGCGAACTCGATGATCATGAACATCTGGCGGATGCCGTCGTGCTTGTCGCCGATCAGCCAGCCCTTGGCGGGGTGGCGGTCGCCGAAGGTCATCTCGCAGGTGTTGGACGCCTTGAGGCCCATCTTGTGCTCGACGTTCGTCGCGTACGCGCCGTTGCGCTCGCCCAGCTCGCCGGTCTCCCAGTCGAACTCGTACTTCGGCACGAGGAAGAGGGAGAGGCCCTTGGTGCCGGGTCCGGCGCCCTCGGGGCGGGCCAGCACGTAGTGGAGGATGTTCTCCGCCATGTCGTGCTCGCCGGAGGTGATGAAGCGCTTCACGCCCTCGATGTGCCAGGAGCCGTCCTCCTGCTGCACGGCCTTCGCACGGCCGGCGCCCACGTCCGAGCCGGCGTCCGGCTCGGTGAGGACCATGGTGGAGCCCCACTCCTTCTCCACGGCGATCGCGGCGACCTTCTTCTGCGCCTCGTTGCCCTCGGCGTAGAGGATCCCGGCGAAGGCGGGGCCGGACGAGTACATCCAGATGGCCGGGTTGGCGCCGAGCAGCAGCTCCGCGTACGACCAGATCAGGGAGCGGGGCGCGGTGGTGCCGCCGATCTCCTCCGGCAGGCCGAGCCGCCAGTACTCCGAGTCCATGAAGGCGCGGTAGCTCTTCTTGAAGGTCTCGGGGACCGGGGCGGTGTTCGTCCCGGGGTCGAAGACCGGGGGATTGCGGTCCGCGTCGGCGAACGACTCCGCGAGGTCGTGCTCCGCGAGGCGGGCGATCTCCTCAAGGATGCTCTTGGCGGTGTCGGGGTCCATCTCGGCGAACGGACCCGTGCCGTACAGCTTGTCGCGGCCGAGGACCTCGAAGAGGTTGAACTCGATGTCGCGGAGATTCGGCTTGTAGTGGCCCATGGCGACGGCTCCGTTGTAGATCGACTACCAGTACTGGTGAGTAGTTACGATGATGCTACCCACCGGTAATAAAGCGCAACCCCGTTTGGGTCATCTGTGACTCGTTACTCTTGCGGGCATGTACGGCTATGACCAGAGTCAGGGCGCCCAGCAGCAGTACGCGTCCCAACAGCCCTACGGCGGACAGCAGCACGGGCAGCAGCACGCACAGCAGCAGCCCGGGCAGCCGCTGTACCCGGAGCCGTCGCCGCCGTCCCTCGCCGACGCCGTACGGGCCTTCACCACGGGCTCCCTCTCCGCGGAGGACTTCCAGCAGATCTTCGCGACCTCCAAGGTCTACTGTCCGCGCGGGGACAACCCCGGCTTCCTGGCGCTGCACAACACCCAGCAGCCGGTGATCCCGATGTTCACCTCGCTGAAGGAGCTGCGCCGGTACGCGGGCAAGGAGTCGAAGTACTTCGTGATCACCGGCGCCGAGGTGATCGACCTGCTGCCGACGGGGTACGGCTTCGTCCTCGACATGGAGGGCGACCACCGGATGGTCTTCGACGCGAAGGCGGTCGAGCAGATGGTCGACTTCGCGATGCGCCGCATGTACGGCTGACGCACGGTCCGCAGCGCGTCCGTCCTTCTTCTTCCGGGGCCCGGGAATGACTCCCGGGCTTCCTTCGTTGCCAGTGGCAGAAAGTTCAGTCTTCAACTAAACTGGCTGTCACCAGTCGCACAAGGAGGTAGCCCCCATGCCCGCAGTGACTGTCGAGAACCCGCTGACCCTGCCGCGCGTCGCCGCGCCCGCCGAGGCCGTGGCGCGTCCCGTACTCGCCGTGACCACCGCGCCCACCGGCTTCGAGGGCGAGGGCTTCCCGGTGCGGCGCGCCTTCGCCGGCATCAACTACCGGTACCTCGACCCGTTCATCATGATGGACCAGATGGGCGAGGTGGAGTACGCGCCGGGCGAGCCCAAGGGCACGCCCTGGCACCCGCACCGCGGCTTCGAGACCGTGACGTACCTGATCGACGGAACGTTCGTCCACCAGGACAGCAACGGTGGCGGCGGCACCATCCAGAACGGCGACACCCAGTGGATGACCGCCGGCTCGGGCCTGCTGCACATCGAGGCCCCGCCGGAGGACCTGGTCGTGTCCGGCGGCCTCTTCCACGGCCTCCAGCTGTGGGTGAACCTGCCCGCGGCGGACAAGATGATGGCCCCGCGCTACCAGGACATCCGCGGCGGCCAGGTCCAGCTCCTGACCTCCCCGGACGGCGGTGCGCTGCTGCGCGTCATCGCGGGCGAGCTGGACGGCCACGAGGGGCCGGGCATCACGCACACCCCGATCGTCATGGTCCACGCGACCCTGCGGCCCGGCGCCCAGATCACGCTGCCGTGGCGGGAGGAGTTCAACGGCCTGGCGTACGTGCTGGCCGGACGCGGCTCGGTGGGCGCGGACCGGCGACCGATCCACGTCGGCCAGACCGCGGTCTTCGGCGACGGCGGTGCGCTGACGGTCCGCGCGGACGAGTCCCAGGACTCGAACACCCCCGACCTGGAGGTCGTGCTGCTGGGCGGCCGGCCGATCCGGGAGCCGATGGCGCACTACGGTCCGTTCGTGATGAACACGCAGGAGGAGCTGCGGCAGGCGTTCGAGGACTTCCAGAAGGGACGCCTGGGCACCGTGCCCGCGGTCCACGGCATGTGACCGTCGCCCAAGGCTCCGCTCACGCGACCCGCGGGTCCGCCGTGCGGCGGGCTTGCGGGGTGAAGCCTGCGGGTCGCCGGAGCGCGGTTTCGCCGTGCGGCGGGCTGTGCTGTGGCGCCTGCGGACCGTGGCTGGCCGGTCGCGCAGTTCCGCCCCCTACGCCCGGAGGGCGTGGGGGGACCCCCAGCGCCCCTAAACACCTCTGCCCCAGCCCGCAGGCAAAGGACGGGGGCAGCGAATCAGGGGCGCGGGGAACTGCGCGACAAGCCGCAGATGGCCCGCAGGCGCAAAACTGACCGCCAGATCAACGGCGCCCCGCGTCCGCACGGCAACCCGCTGGTGCGACAACACGGCCCGCCGCACGGCGGAGGGTCACCCGGACGGACCTTCCAGGGGGCCGCCACCCCGGTGGGGTGGTCGGGTGGCAGGGTGCACACCCTTCTGCCCGAACCGGTGCGGCGGCTCGCCGCGTGGTGCGTCGTCCTGTTGCTCATCGCGGGCGTCGGCGGGGTCGCGATCTGGCTGATCATCACGTTCCGCACCGCCGTCACCCCCTTCCTGCTCGCCATCCTCGGCACCGCGCTGCTCGGGCCCCTGTACCGGCGGCTGGTCGCCATGAAGGTGCACCCCTCGGTCGCCGCCGGGCTGACCTGCGCAGCCGTGGTCGCCGTCGTCGGCGGTGCGCTGTACGTGATCGTCGCCGCGCTCGTCGACAACGGCGCCCAGATCCTCGACTCCCTGCGCAACGCGGCCCAGGGCATCACCGACCACTTCGGCGCCGCCGGTACCTCGCTCAACGACGTCGCGCGCAACGCGAAGGACCTGCTCGCGAAGTTCGGCGGCACCGCGGCGTCCGGGGTGATCAGCGGGCTGAGCGTGGTGGGCCAGGGCATCGCGACCGCCGTGCTCGCCCTGTTGTTGATCTTCTTCTTCCTGCGGGACTCCGACAAGGCCGCGGGGCTCGCCCGCTCCGTCGTGCCCGGCAAGGGCGGCGAGATGGTGGAGGCGATGGGCCGCCGCGCCTTCGAAGCCGTCGAGGGCTTCATGCGCGGCACCACCGTCATCGCCCTGATCGACGCCGTGTGCATCACCGTCGGCCTGCTGATCCTGCGGGTGCCGGGCGCGGTCGGGCTGGGCGCGCTGGTCTTCGTCGGCGCGTACATCCCCTACCTCGGCGCCTTCCTGTCGGGCGCGGTGGCCGTCCTGGTGGCGCTCGCCGACCGGGGGTGGGTGATCGCGCTGTGGGCGCTGGGCGTGGTGCTCGCCGTGCAGGTGCTGGAGGGGCACGTGCTCCAGCCGATGATCCAGAGCCGTACGGTCCAGATGCACCCCGCCGTGGTGATGCTGGCGATCACGGCCGGCGCGGGGGTGGCGGGGATCCTCGGAATGCTGCTGGCGGTGCCGGTGACGGCGGCGGCCTTCGGCATCGTCGGCGAGCTGCGGGCCCGCTACGGCCGGGCGGACGAGCCGGACGCGCCGGATGCCCCCGACGCTCCCTAGCCGTCGAAGCGGCGGCGCGCCTCTTCGATGTCGCCGAGGTACTGGTGCGTCCAGGCGCACATGGCGTCGACCGTGGCGTGCAGCGCCCGGCCCGGCTCGGTGAGGGCGTACTCGACGCGCGGCGGGACGGTGGGGTGCACGGTCCGCTCGACCAGGCCGTACCGCTCCATCATGCGCAGGTTCTGGGTGAGCATCTTGTGGCTGACGCCCTCGACCTCGTCCCGCAGCTCGCTGAAGCGCCGGGTGCCCCCGCTGAGGGCCTCGATGATCAGGAACGCCCACTTGTTGGCGACGTCGGAGAAGATCTGCCGCGCCAGCGAGTCCGCGCGGCGCAGGTCCGCATCCTCGGGCGAGCCCGTGTACTGCTTGGTCACCATGGGGTTCCTCAGTTGCCGAAAAGTGCGTTCTTCCGCAGGTGCACTCACTCTCCTACAGTTCCTGAGTAACCACAAGAGACCAAGGTGAGGGAGCGGAATCATGACCACCACGGACGTCTACGGCCACGGCGTGCCGGCGGAGGACGACTTCGGATACGTGCAGGCGATCAGGTCCGGCGAGCTGATCCACGTCTCCGGCCAGCTCGCGCTCGACGAGGCGGGCGCGTTCCGCCACCCGGACGACTTCGTTGCCCAACTGGAGCTGACCTACGCCAACTTCGACCGGATCCTGGACCACTACGGCGCCACCCGCAGCCAGATCGTCTCGCAGGTCCTGTACGTGGTGGGCCTCCAGCGGCACGCCCAGGCCATGGCGAAGGGCAACCGGGCGTACTTCGGCGACCACCGCCCGGTCAGCACGGCCGTCGGCATCACGGACCTGACGTTCCCCGGACAGGTCGTCGAGATCAGCGCGATCGTCGACACGACGCTGCCCCGCTAGCGCCCTGCGGGCCGCGGTGCGGTGCGGGGTGCGGTGCGCGTTGCGGGGTGGCTTGGACATGCCCGCCGTTGCCCTGACGGTCGGTTTGGCGACCGCGGCCCGGTGGGTGGTTCTCGCGCAGTTCCGCCCCCTGTGCCCTGCGGGCACGGGGGGACCCCCAGCGCCCCTGACCCACCCGCCGTTGCCCTACGGGCCCATTGGTCTCTGCAAGCCACAGATCAGCCGCAGAGACCAACGGGCCCGCAGGGTAACGGCGGGCATGTCCAAGCCACCCCGCAACCCGCACCGCATCCGCAGCCCGCACCGCGCGAGCGGAAAGGCCCCGCACCGGGCCGGGCGCCGTTGGCGCGTGGCGGTGCGGGGCCTTTTCGTAGCGAAGACCGGGAGGCTACTCCGAGGGCTTCGACACAGGCTTGCGCAGCTGGAGGTTCAGCTCGCGCAGCCGCGTCTCGTCCAGCTCCGTCGGCGCGCCCATCATCAGGTCCTGCGCGTTGCCGTTCAGCGGGAAGGAGATCGTCTCGCGGATGTTCGGCTCGTCCGCGAGCAGCATCACGATGCGGTCGATGCCGGGCGCGATGCCGCCGTGCGGCGGGGCGCCGAAGCGGAAGGCGCGCAGCATGCCGCCGAACGCCTCCTCCGTGGTCTCCCGCGCGTAGCCCGCGATCTCGAACGCCTTCAGCATGATCTCGGGCTCGTGGTTCCGGATCGCGCCGGAGGACAGCTCGATGCCGTTGCAGACGATGTCGTACTGCCACGCGAGGATGTCGAGGGGGTCCTTCTCCTCCAGGTCCTTCATGCCGCCCTGGGGCATCGAGAAGGGGTTGTGGGAGAAGTCGATCTTCCCGGTGTCCTCGTCCTTCTCGTACATCGGGAAGTCGACGATCCAGCAGAAGCGGAAGACGCCCTCCTCGAAGTGGCCGGCGCGCTTCGCCGCCTCGACGCGGACCGCGCCCATGATCTTGGAGACCTCGTCGAACTCGCCCGCGCCGAAGAACACGGCGTGGCCGGCCGCGAGGCCGAGGCGCTCGGTGAGGACCTTGACGTTCTCCTCGGTGAGGAACTTGGCGATCGGGCCGGTGAGGGACCCGTCCTCGGCGACCCGCACCCACGCCAGGCCCTTGGCGCCCTGCTCGACCGCGTAGTCGCCGAGCTGGTCGAAGAACTTCCGCGGCTGGGCGGCGACGTCCGGCACCGGCAGCGCGCGCACGTGCTTGCCCGCGAACGCCTTGAACTCCGAGCCCTCGAAGACGTCGGTGATGTCCACCAGCTCCAGCTGGGCGCGCAGGTCCGGCTTGTCGCTGCCGTACTTCAGCATCGCCTCGCGGAACGGGATCCGCGGGAAGGGGGACGTGACGTGCCGACCGCCGCCGAACTCCTCGAACAGCTCCGTCATCAGCTTCTCGACCGGCCGGAAGACGTCCTCCTGCTCGACGAAGCTCATCTCCAGGTCGAGCTGGTAGAACTCGCCGGGGGAGCGGTCGGCGCGGGCGTCCTCGTCGCGGAAGCAGGGCGCGATCTGGAAGTAGCGGTCGAAGCCGGAGACCATCAGCAGCTGCTTGAACTGCTGCGGGGCCTGCGGCAGCGCGTAGAACTTGCCCGGGTTCAGCCGGGAGGGCACCACGAAGTCGCGCGCGCCCTCGGGGGAGGTCGCGGCGAGGATCGGGGTCGCCATCTCGTTGAAGCCCAGCGCGGTCATCTTGTGCCGGATCGCGGAGATCACCGCGGACCGCAGCATGATGTTGCGGTGCATGCGCTCGCGGCGCAGGTCCAGGAAGCGGTACTCCAGGCGGCGCTCCTCGTTCACGCCGTCGTCCGCGTTGATCGTGAAGGGGAGCTGCTGGGCGGCGCCGAGCACCTCGACCTCGGCGACCTCGACCTCGACCTCGCCGGTGGGCAGCTCCGGGTTCACGTTGTCCGCGCCCCGGCTGACGACCGTGCCGTCGATGCGGACGACGGTCTCCTTGGTGAGGTGGCTCAGCGCCTCGTTCGCGGCGGTGCCGGGACGGGCCACGAGCTGCGTGATGCCGTAGTGGTCGCGCAGATCGATGAAGAGGATGCCGCCCAGGTCTCGGCGATTGTGCAGCCAGCCGCTCAGCCGGACGTCCGTGGAGACGTCAGAGGCGCGGAGCTCGCCGCAGGTGTGGGACCTGTACCGATGCATCGTCGTTCATCCAGTCTTGGGGGTCGGGGGGTGCTGTAGGGGGTCGGGTGCGCCCCGGTCAGCGGGTGCCCCGGGCAGTACGGGGCCCTAAAAGGTTACCGCCCGCCCCTCCCGTACCTCATTGCCTTATACATGCCACGGCGCGACCCCCGCGGCAGGGGGCCCGGCGGGGGTCCGGCGGGAAGCGCCCCGATCCGCGCCGATCCGCGCCGGATCCGCCCCTACGGGCCCCGATCCGCCCCCGTCGGTCATCACCCAACGGATCGGAATAAAGTGAGGCAATGCGCACCGAGGACGTCCTGGCCGCCGTCGCGACCGGCCTGTGGCGGTGGGACAACGCAGCCGGGACGGTCACCCTCGACGCCGAGGCGGCCCGGCTGCTGGAACTGCCCGCCGCGCCCCAGGCGCACCCGGACGCCGTCCCGTACCCGGAGACCACCGTCCGCGCCCGGATCCACCCCGTCGACTGGAACGAGATCAACGGCGTCGTGAACCTCGCCGTCGCCGAGGGCACGGTCGCCGAGGGCCGGCTGCGGGTGGTCGACGACGACGGCCGGGTCCTGCGCACCGTGCGCAGCCGCTCCAAGCCGGTCGCCCGGGACGGCTCGTACGAGCTGGTCGGCCTGCTCCAGGAGGTCGCCGAGCCCGCGGAGGGCGCGGCGGCCAAGACGCCGGTCACCGGCGACTGGC
Organism: Streptomyces sp. NPDC048057; assembly: GCF_040653095.1. Lineage (NCBI taxonomy): Bacteria > Bacillati > Actinomycetota > Actinomycetes > Kitasatosporales > Streptomycetaceae > Streptomyces > Streptomyces sp. NPDC048057. The sequence continues at coordinate 64,561 of NZ_JBEZNF010000021.1, read as the reverse complement.
GGCGCTCGCGGGAGGCGTTCCTGCTGGACGCCGGGCGGGCGCTGGCCGAGGCCCGCTCCACCGCGGAGGTGCTGCGGGTCGCCGCGTCCCTGTCCATGCCCGGCTTCTCCCCGGACGGCCTCGCGGTCTTCGGCGCCGCCGGCGACCGGCTGAGGATCGTCGGCCACCACGGACACCAGAGCGCCGGCGGGGACCCCTTCAGCGACATGCGCCTGGACACCGACCACCCGGCGGCCGAGGTGGTCCGCTCCGGCCGCGCGGTCTATCTGCCGAGCCCCGACGAGTACGCCCGCCGCTACCCCACGAGCTGGCCGCTGGCGCAGCCGCTGGGCCGGCAGTCCTGGGCGTACCTGCCGCTGATCGTCGCCGGACGGACCATGGGCGCCTGGCTGGCCGCCTTCCGCCACCAGGTCGTCTTCACCCCCGACGAGCGGTCCGTGCTGACCACTGTCGCCCGGATGCTGGCGCAGGCGCTGGCGCGCGCCGGCGTCGCCGAGACCGAGCGCGAGCTGTCGCTGGGCCTCCAGCGGTCAATGATGCCGGTGATCGGGCCGGCGATCCCCGGCATGGCGGTCGCCGGGCGCTACGTCCCCACCGGCGGCGGACTCCAGGTCGGCGGCGACTGGTACGACATGATCCCGCTGCCGTCCGGCCGGATCGCGCTGGTCATCGGGGACGTCCAGGGCCACGACGTACGGGCGGCCGGGCTGATGGGCCAGCTCCGGATCGCGCTGCGGGCGTACGCGTCCGAGGGGCACCGGCCGGACGCGGTGCTCTCCCGCGCCTCCCGCTTCCTGCACGGCGTCACCGACGCGTACGACTCCGCCGACGTCTCCGGCCTCTCCGGGCCGCGCTTCGCGACCTGTCTGTACCTGGAGGTCGACCCGGCGACGGGGCACATCGAGATCGCCCGCGCCGGGCACCCGGAGCCGGCGGTGCGGATGGCGGACGGGACGGTCATCGTCTGGCCCACCGAGGGCGGGCTGCCGCTCGGCATCGACCCGGACTCCGACTACCCGACGACCCGGCTGCGGCTCCAGCCCGGCGAGACGATGATGATCTGCACCGACGGGCTGCTGGAGACCGGCGGCCACGACCTGGACACCGGGTGGGTGCGGCTGCGGGAGGTCATGGAGCGGCACCCGGACACCGCGTCCCTGGAGGAGCTCGCCGACTCCCTCGTCCAGGCGGTCCACGGGCCCGTCTCGCACCACACCACCGGCCCGTTGGCCGACCGGCGCGAGGACGACGTGGCGCTGGTGCTGCTCTCCCGCGAGGGCGGCCCGGTGGCCGTCGCGCCGCGGCGCACCGCGATGACGATCGCCCAGGCGGAGCCGGAACGGATCGCGGCGGCGCGCCAGACCGTGCGGGAGCTGCTGCACGACTGGGCGGACCCGGAACAGGTCGACTCGGCGGTGCTGATGGTCTCCGAGATGGTCACCAACGTCCTGGTGCACACGGACGGCAACGCGCTCATGGTCGCCCAGGTGACGCACGCGGGCGGCGCGGGGGAGCGCCTGCTGCGGATCGAGGTCGCCGACGCCAGCGACGAACTCCCCCACAAGCGGCGGCCGGGGGAACTGGCGTCGTCCGGGCGCGGGCTGGTGCTGATGGAGATGCTGGCGGACGCGTGGGGGGTCGATCCGCGGGGCGAGGGCAAGTCGATCTGGTTCGAGCTGCACGAGTCGCAGCCGAAGCCGGAGTAGGGCCTCCGGGGTCGCCGGGGTCTCGCCGGGGTCGGTCGTCGGAGCCGTAACTCTTACAGCCTTGTCGAGGCGATCGGGTCGCTCCTAGCGTGCGGAGCCGTAAGCGACCGCCCCCGCGGAAGGCCCGCCCCATGCGTGTCCGGCTCGTCCAGGCCCTCTCCCTCCTCGCCACCGGCCTCCTCGCCGGCTCCCTCGGCTACGGCGCGGCCAACCTGGTCCCGACCTTCGACGCCGTCCCGCTGGAGCTGCGGCTCGACTTCCACACCGAGCTGATGGCGATGAACGGCATCACCGTCCAGGGCGCCATGGCCGTCGCCACCCTCGGCTCGCTCGCCCTGGCCGTCCTGACGCGCACCCGCGCACGGGTCCTCGCGGCCACGGCCGCCGCGCTGACCTTCGCGACCTTCCTCATCACCCGGTTCGGCAACGTCCCGATCAACGCCCGCATCAAGGAGTGGTCGGCCACGAACGCCCCGCCGCCCGACCACGCGGAGGTCCTGAACCGCTGGGAGCTGTTCAACGCCGCGCGCACGACGACGGCGGTCGCGGCCTTCGCGATCCTGGTCCTGCTGGCGCTGCGTCCGCGGCCGGGCGGGGGCGAGCGGGGTTGAGACGTCCCCCGCCATGTGGCGGAGAGCGCGGGGCGGGCGTCGTCACGGCGGCGTAGGCACATCGGGCCTCCGGGCCGACGGCAGCCGGCGAACGGGCCGGCAGGGTGGTGCCCATGGACACAGAGACGGGCACGGACACCCGCGGCGACGCCGTCGACACCACCCCACTGGCGCCCCGTTGGGCGGTCCGGGCGGCGCACCTGACCGCGCTGGTGGTGCTGCCGACGGGGCTGTGGCGACTCGCCATGGTGCTCGGGCACCCGTCCGGCTACACCGACGAGGGCTTCGTCCCCTTCGAAACGTTCGGCGCGAAGGTGTGGATGCTGACGCTGAGCGTGGGCTGCGAACTCCTGGCGCTCCTGACGATCGGCCTGGTGCGGCCGTGGGGAGAGGTCGTTCCGCGCTGGATCCCCCTGATCGGCGGCAAGCCCATCCCGCCCCTCGCCGTGGTGGTCCCAGCGGCTCTGGGCGCGCTGGTCCTGACCGGGGTGTGGGCCGTCCTCCCCCTGTGGTGGAGCGTCCCGCACGCCGACATGACGGACACCGGCAACCTCGTGGTCGGCATCCTCTACCAACCGCTGGTGCTGTGGGGCCCGTTGGTGGGGGCGGTCACCTTCTCGTACTACCGCCGCCGCCGTGCGGGGACGCCCGCACCGACCCTCGCCCCGTCCGCAGACCGGGCCTGACCGCTTCGTGCGCGAGCCGGCCGGGGGCGACCGCGTCCTGGCAACACGACATATCGGGGCGTGCTCCGGCCCCGCTGGGGATGGGGTCGCGACGCTGCGAACGGTCGCCGGCACGAACGCGTACGTCCACTTCGGGGACGGGAAGGGGTCCGTCAGCCGCGCTGAGCACGTCATGAACTGGGACGCCGAGCCCGACGTCCGCATCTTCTGACACACCGAGGGAGGGCTACCGCACCGCTTCGACGAACACCTCGGGCGACACGCCCCGCGCCGCCAACTGCGCGCACAGCTCCGCCTCCCCTGCCGCGGTCAGACGGACCCACAGCGACGTCCCCGTGTCCGACGCGCTGAACACCGGCCGGTCGCCGCGCCAGCCCTCGGCGCCGATGGTGTACGGGGCCAGGTCCAGCAGCAGCGCGAACTGGGCGTCGTCGCGGACGTCGACGTCGACGCCCATCCCGACGTCCACGCGTCGGGAGTCCCCGCGGGCCGCCGCCTCCGCGCGGCCCAGGGCGAGGACGGCCCCGTACGAGGCGAGCACCTCCGGCGGCCAGGGGGCGTCGCTGTACGCGTCGACGTGCGCGGTGCCGATGCCCGGGCGCGCCACCCGGAGCGCCGCGCGGTGCGCCGTCGCCACGGCCTCGGAGGACAGGCCCTCGCTGACGAGGACCAGCCCGCGTTCCGTACCGTCGTCGGTCATGTTCGTCCGTCCTCCTGGACGTGCTGGAGCAAAGAAGGGACGAGGGGCGGGCCCGGAGGAAACCCGGGCCCGCCCCTCGTACCGCGTCGTGCGTGAACCGTCGTACGACGGTTGGCTACTGCTTCGCCGGCTCCTCAAGGCGCGGGAAGAGCACCGCGCCCTTCGTCACCGTCGAGCCCGCCGGCAGCAGGCCCCACTCGCCCGCCGCCGCGACCCGCTGGTCCGCCAGCGCACCGAGGCCCGCCTCGGCGCCCAGGGAGTCCCACAGCGCCTGCGAGGTGCGCGGCATGACCGGGTTCAGCAGGACGGCGACCGCGCGCAGCGACTCCGCCGCGGTGTACAGGATCGTCGCCAGCCGCGCGCGGCCCTCGTCGGAGGTGTCCTTGGCGACCTTCCACGGCTCCTGCTCGGTGAGGTAGCCGTTCACCTGCTTGACGAAGTCGAAGATCGCCAGGATGCCGCCCTGGAAGTCCAGCTCGTCGCCGATCTTCCGGTCGGCCTCGGCGACGGCCTTCGCCAGGCCCTCCCGCACCGCCTGCTCGGCCTCGCCCGCCGCCGTCGAGGCCGGCAGCTCGCCGCCGAAGTACTTGCCGACCATCGCGGCCACCCGCGAGGCGAGGTTGCCGTAGTCGTTCGCCAGCTCGCTGGTGTAGCGGGCGGTGAAGTCCTCCCAGGAGAACGAGCCGTCCTGGCCGAAGGCGATCGCGCGCAGGAAGTACCAGCGGTAGGCGTCCACGCCGAAGTGCGAGGTCAGGTCCTGCGGCTTGATGCCGGTCAGGTTGGACTTCGACATCTTCTCGCCGCCGACCATCAGCCAGCCGTTGGCCGCGACCCGGCCGGGCACCGGCAGGCCGTTCGCCAGCAGCATCGCCGGCCAGATGATCGCGTGGAAGCGCAGGATGTCCTTGCCCACCAGGTGCACGTTGGCCGGGAACGTCTCCGCGAACTTCGCGGGGTTCTCGTTGTAGCCGACGGCGGTGGCGTAGTTCAGGAGCGCGTCGATCCACACGTAGATCACGTGCTTCTCGTCCCACGGGATCTTGATGCCCCAGTCGAACGTCGAGCGCGAGATCGACAGGTCCTGGAGGCCCTGCTTGACGAAGTTCACGACCTCGTTGCGCGCGGACTCCGGCTGGATGAAGCCCGGGTTCGCCTCGTAGAACTCCAGCAGCTTCGGGCCGTACTCGCTGAGCTTGAAGAAGTAGTTCTCCTCCTTCAGCAGCTCCACGGGCTTCTTGTGGATGGGGCAGAGCTTCTGCCCCGCGTACTCGCCCTCGCCGTCGATCAGGTCGCCGGGGAGCTTGTACTCCTCGCAACCCACGCAGTACGGGCCCTCGTACCCGCCCTGGTAGATCTCGCCCTTGTCGTACAGGTCCTGCACGAACTCCTGCACACGGTCCGTGTGCCGCTTCTCCGTCGTCCGGATGAAGTCGTCGTTCGCGATGTCCAGGTGCTCCCAGAGGGGCTTCCACGCCTCCTCGACGAGCTTGTCGCACCACTCCTGGGGGGTGACCCCGTTCGCTTCGGCAGTGCGCATGATCTTCTGACCGTGCTCGTCCGTGCCGGTGAGGTACCACACCTTCTCACCGCGCTGGCGATGCCAGCGGGTGAGCACGTCCCCTGCAACGGTCGTGTAGGCGTGGCCCAGGTGAGGAGCGTCGTTGACGTAGTAGATGGGGGTCGAGACGTAGTACGCCTTCGCCCCCTGCTTCTCGGATCCAGTGGCCGCCATGCCCGAAATCCTATCGGCCCGGGCGCGCCGCCCCGTCCGGATTACCGGTGGCGCACGCCCGCTCACCGCGGGCGGCGGGCGCTGCGAAACATCGGCGAAACACCCCGACGCGTAGAAAGCACGCATCCTGGGGGGAGACATGCCGCAAACATGCCGTAAATGGGAACGGATGGGGACAGCACCATGCGGGTACTGGTCGCGGAGGACGAGCAGGTACTGGCCGAACTCGTCGCCACGGGACTTCGACGGGCCGGATTCGCCGTCGACACCGTCTACAGCGGGGACGCCGCCCTCGCCTACCTCGGGCTCCACGACTACGACGTCGTCGTCCTCGACCGCGACCTGCCGAGGGTCCACGGCGACCAGGTCGCCCGCCACCTCGTCGCCACCGCGTCCCGCACCCGGATCCTGATGCTGACCGCGTCCGCGTCCATGGAGGACCGGGTCGAAGGCCTCGACCTGGGCGCGGACGACTACCTGGGCAAGCCGTTCGAGTTCCCCGAGCTGGTGTCGCGGGTGCGGGCGCTGCGCCGGCGCAGCGCCCGCTTCGTACCGCCCGTGCTGGAACGGCACGGCATAAGCCTGGACACCGTCCGCAGGACCGCGGAGCGCGACGGGCGGGAGCTGGACCTGTCGCCCAAGGAGTTCTCCGTGCTCCAGATCCTGCTGGAGGCCGAGGGCGGGCTGGTCTCCGCCGAGGAGCTGCTGGAACGGGCGTGGGACGCGCACGCCGACCCCTTCACGGGCGCCGTCCGGGTCTGCATGAGCAAGCTGCGGGCCAAACTCGGCGAGCCGGCGCTGATCCGTACGGTGCAGGGCTCGGGGTACGCGCTGTGAGGCCGCTCGGCATCGGTCGTCTCGTCCGCTTCTTCGGGGGGCTGTCGGCCCGGACCCGGATCGCCCTCGTCTTCGGCGCGGTCTTCCTGGTGCTGGGCGGGGCGCTGCTGACCGTCGTCAACCTGCTCTCCAGCGCCGGTACGGAGACGGAGGCGGCGGCGATCGCCCGGCGGGTGAAGCTGGTGCCGGCGCCGCTGGTGAGCCCCGCCCAGGAGGCGTTCCGGCCCGGTAACGCGTACGGGGTGCCGTACGAGGTGGGGCCGATCCTCGGCCTCCGCGGCTCGCAGTCGGACCTGGCCGCGTCGTACGGGATCGACTCCGACCGCTCCACCGCGTACCAGCTCACGGACAACGTCAGCGACGCCGCGTCGCAGCAGATGCTGTACTGGTCGGTCGCCGCGCTGCTGGTGACGGCGTTGTGCGCGGTGGCCGTCGGGTGGTGGACGGCGGGGCGCGTGCTGCGCCCGGTGCACGCGATGACGGCCCGCGCCCGCCAGCTCTCGGAGCGCACGCTGCACGAGCGGATCGGCGACGCGAACGGGCCCGACGACGAGCTGAAGGAACTCGGCGACACCCTGGACGCGCTGCTGGCGCGGCTGGAGACGGCGTTCGACAGCCAACGGCGGTTCATCGCGAACGCCTCGCACGAACTGCGCACCCCGCTCGCCACCCAGCGCACCGCGATCCAGGTCGGGCTCGACCCGGCCGCCTCGGCGGACGAGCTGGCGGCGACGAAGCAGGTGCTGCTGGAGAGCAACCGGCGCAGCGAGCGGCTGATCGAGGGGCTGCTGATGCTGGCACGCGGCGAGCGCGGCCTGGAGGACCGCGAGGACGTCGACCTGGGCGCGATCGCGGCGGAGGAGGCGGCGCGCTACGACATCCGGGCGGTACGGGCCGGGGCGGACCGGCCGCGGCTTTCCTTGCGCAGGGGCGGCGGGGCGCCGGCGCCCCGAGTCCGCGGCGACCGGCTGCTGCTGGCGCAGCTCGTGGACAACCTGGTCGCGAACGCGGTGGCGTACAACGTGCCGGGCGGGACGGTGTCGGTGGTGGTGTCCGGGGGCGTGCTGACCGTGGAGAACACCGGGCCGACGGTGTCGGAGGAGGACGTGCCGGCGCTCTTCGAACCGTTCAGGCGCGGGGAGGGGCGCGACCGGATGGGGCCGGGCGCGGGCCTCGGGCTCTCCATCGTGCGCTCGATCGCGGAGGCGCACGGGGGGACGGTGACGGCCAGGCCGGGGCCGTCGGGCGGGCTCTCCGTCACCGTGCGGCTGCCGGAGTCCCGTGCGGAGCGCGGCGCGGGGCGGACCGGTCGACCGGCCCGCCCCACGGGGCGCGTCAGGGGCGCCAGAGCGTGAGCAGTCCGTCGAACAGCTCCGCGTCGGAGAGGTCCTTCGGGGCGGGGCCGGCGTGGAAGAAGCCGATGTTCGGCGGGTTCTCCGCGGTCAGCTTCCGCAGGTAGTCGAACGCCTTCGCGTCATGCTCGCCGAACGCCACGAACTGCCAGAACACCGGGCGGTCGGCGGCGGCGGTGAGCGCGGCGGTGGCCGCGGTGCGGGACTCGGGCGCGCCGTCCGTCTGGAAGACGACGAACGCGGGCGCGGCGGGGTCCGCGGACGCGGCGTGGAGTTCGAGCACCTTCTCGACGGCGAGGTGGTAGTTCGTCCGTCCCATGCGGCCGAGCGAGCCGTGCAGCTCGTCGATCTTGCCTTCGTACGCCTCGGCGGTGAGGGTTCCGGTGCCGTCCACGTCCGTGGAGAAGAACACCACCGAGACCTCGGCCCGTCCGAGCTGCGCGGCGAGCGCGAGCGACTGCTCGCCGAGCTTCTGGGCGCTGCCGTCCTTGAAGTACCCGCGCATCGACCCCGACCGGTCGAGCACCAGGTACACGGCGGCCCGCCCGCCCTCGACCCCGGCCCGCGCGACGGCCGCCGCGGCGGCGGAGGAGTGGGAGGTGACGGAGGGGGCGTCGCCCGCGGCGGGCTCGGCGGGCGTGGTGGTTTCCGCGGGTGCGACCTCGCTCGCTTCGGCGGCGGGCGCGGCGGGGGCCGGTGCCTGTGCCGTGTCGTCGGTACGGGTGTCCGCAGGCGTTTCCGCGGGTGCCGGTGCGGCAGCGGTGGTTTCCGCGGGTGTCGGTTCGGCAGCGGCTTCCGGCTGCGCGGGGGCAGCGTCGTCTTCGGCGGCGGGCGCAGCCTCTGCGGACGGGGCAGCGGTGGCGCTGTCGGGCGCGGCCTTGGTCTCGACGTCGGCGGCAGGGGTGTCGCTGGCGGCCTCCGGCTCCGCGGGTGCGGTGTCGTTCGCCGCTGCGGCGGGCGCGGGTGCCTGTGCCGTGTCGTCGGTACGGGTGTCCGCAGGCGTTTCCGCGGGTGCCGGTGCGGCAGCGGTGGTTTCCGCGGGTGCGGCTTCAGTCGCGGCTTCCGGCTGCGCGGGGGCAGCGTCGTCTTCGGCGGCGGGCGCAGTTTCCGCGGACGGGGCAGCGGTGGCGCTGTCGGGCGCGGCCTTGGTCTCGTCGTCGGCGCCGGCCGGGGCGTCGTCGTCCTGCGCCGCTTCGGGCGCGGCGGCCACCGGCTGCTGGGGCTCGTCGGTGGCGCTCTTCGCTTCGGCGGCCGGCGTCTCGTCGGCGTCGGCCGCTGCCGGTGCCTGCGGCTTCGCAGGCTCGGGCTCGACCGCGGCGGTCGTCTCCGCGTCCTTGTTCGCCGACGCGGCGGGCGCGGCCTCGGCAGCGTCGCCAGCCGGTGCGTTGTCGTCCGCGGCGGTCGCGTCGGCCGTGCCGGCCGACGGGGCCTGGTCCTTGGTGTCGTCGGCCGTGCTCGGCGTCTCGTCGGCGGTCGCGCCAGCGGGAGCCGGTGCCGCCGGCGCGGCACCCGCAGTGCCCTCCCCCTCGCCCTCGCCCGCGCCCGTGGCCACGTCCGCGTCAGCCGACGCAGGCGTGGGCTCCGAGCGGGTCTGGGCCGGGACGGACGCCGAACGCGGACGGGGGTTGTCGAAGGCCGCCGACACCAGGTCCGCCGCGTGGCTCTCGGTGGACTCCTTCCCGGACGCCGCCGCCTTCGCCGATGCACCGGAACCAGCTCCAGCTCCAGCTCCAGCGCCGGAACCGGACGCGGACGCTGCCGGCTTCGCGGCCGTGGCCGCATCCGCATCCGCATCCGCGGACTCGCGCGGCTCCGAAGCCGAAGTGGCCGGATCCGTACGGTCGGACTGGGGCGGAACGGAGGCCGACGCCGACGCCGACCCGCTGGTCTCCGCGCGGTCGAGACCGAACACCTTGCGCAGCAAACTCCGAATGCCCATGAGTGAGCCCTTTCGCATGAGTTGAATGCGTTGTTTATCCGCGCTCGGGGCAGACTGTCCCAGTACTCCCCTGGCCAGGGCGGACACGTAAGGTTATCCGCCGCGCGCCCGCCAGCCCGGCAGGGGCGACCCGCTCGCCGTCGACCTGCCGGATCCAGCGGATTCGCCGGATCCGACGGGCCCTTCGGACGGAAACGGAAACCGGACCAAACGCGGGACCAAAAGGCGGGACCGGAAGGCGGGATCAGAAGTCGACGCGGGCGTCCTGGTCGACCCGGGCCACCGACTCCTGCGCGAACTGCTCGTTGTAGCGGCTGCGGATCTGCTCGATCTTCGGATCGGCCGAGGGCGCGGCCGACGCCGGGTACAGCAGGATCACCTCGTACGACCGCTCGGACTCGATGACCCCGAAGCGGTCGCGGTACTGGCCGTGGCCCTCCTGGACGGTGAGGCCGGCGGGGAACCGGGGCGTGACCTGCCGGTCGAGGAAGTCCTGGAACTGCCGGGCCGTCACTGCGGGGCCGCCGTCCGGGCGGGCGGTGCCGAAGAAGAGCTGTGTCTCGACGTACGCGGTCGAGGGTGACGAGCCGGCGACGGAGCCGGGCGCGGGCGCGGCGACGGGGACCGCGGCCGAGGCCGTCACCAGCGGGCTCCCCAGGGCGAGCGCGGCGCCGACGACGAGCGTGGTGGTGGTGATCTTCGTTCTCATGCCCCACCAACGGCCCGGGCGCGGCCGGGTCACGACCCCCACGACGCCCGATCCCGCCTCGTCGTCACGCCTCGCGATCACCCCCGCACCGCACCGGATCGCGCCTCGCTTGGCCGAGACCGTACGGTCCACGTCCCGGATTCATCCACCGTTCACTCAACGTCCGCCACTTTGCACACGTTCCCCCCTAACGTCACGCCCGGAGAGATTCCGACACGCTGTCGGCGCGCTGCGCGCCGGAGGAGGACGAAGTGCGCAAGCTGCTGCCGTTGTTGAGCAAGCCGCACGCGGGTGGACGTTCCGCGCTGACCTGTCGTTTCCGCTGTGGTGACGCCTGCTTCCAGGAAGTGCCGAACACCAGCGACAACGAGTACGCCGGCGACATCATCGCGAGTGCGCTCTCGCGCCGTTCGATGGTGCGGGCCGCCGCGGTCGTGACCGTCGCCACCGCGGCCGGCGCCGCGACCGTGGCGAACGTGGGCGGCGGCGCGCAGGCCACCGCCGCGCCGCTGGCCGGCCGGGGCCGCGGACACGGCGCCGGCAGCGGCGACGGCGCCCGCGGCCTGCGCTTCTCGCCCGTCGCGCCCAACAAGGACGACAAGGTCACCGTCCCGGGCGGTTACACCCAGGGCATCGTGATCCGCTGGGGCGACCCGATCCTGCGGGGTGCGCCGAAGTTCGACGCGAACAAGCAGACGGCGAAGGCGCAGGCGGGCCAGTTCGGCTACAACAACGACTTCCTGTCGCTGCTGCCGCTGCCGGACGAGCGCGGCCGGCAGGTGCTCGTGGCGAACCACGAGTACACCGACGAGGTGCTGATGTTCCGGGGGTACGACCCGGAGAACCCGACCCGCGAGCAGGTGGAGATCGCCTGGGCGGCGCACGGCCTGTCCGTCGTCGTGGTCGAGGAGGAGCGCAAGTCCGGCGGGCTGACACCGGTGACCCGCCACCGCCTCAACCGTCGACTGACCGCGACCAGCGAGTTCAAGGTGACCGGCCCGGCGGCGGGCAGCCCGCTGCTGCGGACCTCGGTGGACCGGACGGGCTCCCGTGTCCTCGGCACCCTCAACAACTGCGCCGGCGGCGAGACCCCTTGGGGCACCACGCTGCACGGCGAGGAGAACTTCAACCAGTACTTCGCCAACGGCTCCAGCGCCACCGACAAGCGGTACGGCATCGGCACGGGCGCCTCCGAGCGCAAGTGGGAGCGGTTCGACAAGCGCTTCGACGTGCAGCAGGAGCCGAACGAGTCCCACCGCTTCGGCTGGGTCGTCGAGCTGGACCCGTACGACCCCGACTTCACGCCCCGCAAGCGCACCGCGCTGGGCCGCTTCAAGCACGAGGCCGCGCAGCCGCGGATGACGGACGACGGCCGCCCGGTGGTCTACATGGGCGACGACGAGCGGTTCGACTACTTCTACAAGTTCGTGTCGTCGAAGCGGATGATGAAGGGGAAGTCCCGGGCCGCGCGCGAGCACAACCGCACGCTGCTGGACGAGGGCACCCTGTACGTCGCGAAGCTGACCGGCGACAGCCCGCAGAGCGAGGTCGACGGCTCGGGCAAGCTGCCGAACGACGGCGAGTTCGACGGCTCCGGCGTGTGGATCCCGCTCGCCACCGGCGACACCTCGCACGTGCCCGGCATGACCGCGGACGAGGTGTACGTCTTCACCCGCCTCGCCGGCGACAAGGTCGGGGCGACGAAGATGGACCGCCCCGAGGACGTGGAGCCCTCGCCGCGCACGGGACGGGTGTACGTGGCGCTGACCAACAACAGCGACCGCGGCAAGCCGGGCAAGCCCGGCGCGGACGAGGCCAACCCGCGCAACCTCAACAAGCACGGCCAGATCCTGGAGCTCGCCGAGAACTGGGACGACCCGACGAGCGACGGCTTCGCCTGGCGGCTCTTCCTGGTCGCGGGCGACCCGAAGGACCCGTCCACGTACTTCGCCGGCTTCCCCAAGGAGAAGGTCAGCCCGATCTCCTGCCCGGACAACGTCGCCTTCGACCCGTACGGCAACCTGTGGATCTCCACCGACGGCAACGCCCTCGGCTCCCACGACGGGCTGTACGGCGTGGCCACCCACGGCGAGCGGCGCGGTGAACTGAAGCAGTTCCTCACCGTGCCCAAGGGGGCCGAGACCTGCGGTCCGGTCATCCAGCAGCGCCGGGTGCTGGTCGCGGTCCAGCACCCGGGCGAGGTCGACGGCGCCTCCGTCGAGCAGCCCGCGAGCGCCTGGCCCGACGGCCCCGGCCGGCTGGTCCGCCCGTCGGTCGTGGCGGTCTGGCGCAAGGACGGCCGCGACATCGGCGTCTGATCCGCACTGCCCGGCCCGTGCCCGGGCACGGGCCCCCGCCCCCACCTGGGCGGGGGCCCGTCCCGTCCGTGCCCCGGGCGGGGCGCCCGCCGGGAAAACCCCCGCCGCGCGGGGCGCGCCGGGTCGTACAGTCGAGGCATGGCTTCCCAGGATTCGTCCGCACCACCGCCGCCCACCGGCGGGTCCGAGCGCATCGACGCCTGGATCTGGTCCGTACGTCTGACCAAGACCCGCTCCCAGGCGGCGGCTGCCTGCAAGGCGGGCCACGTCCGGGTCAACGGACAGCGGGTCAAGCCGGCCCACGCCCTCAAGGTGGGCGACGAGGTCCGACTCTTCCACGCCGACCGGGAACGGCTCGTCGTCGTCTCCAAGCTCATCCGCAAGCGGGTGGGCCCGCCGGTCGCCGTCCAGTGCTACGTGGACAACAGCCCGCCGCCCCCGCCGAGGGAGTTCGTCGCGCCGGTCGCCGTGCGCGACCGCGGCGCCGGCGGCCCCAGCAAGCGCGACCGCCGCCAGATGGACCGCCTCCGCGGCGTCGCCAAGCGCTGACCGGAGCCGAGCGCCGGGGACCGCCCCCTTCCGTGGCTCCTCGGCCCGGGCACCTCCCGGGGCGGGTGGGTCAGCGGGCGTCGTGGAGCTCCAGCTTGGTCAGCAGTGCTCGGTGGTCGGTGTCCGCCAGCTCCAGGAAGCGCGCCGAGCGGACCGAGAACTCCTCGCTGATGAGGACGTGGTCTATCTGGGTGCCCAGCGGTCGGCTCACCATCGTCGGCCAGGACGGAGTGCGCGCCGCACCCCCGAGGACCGCGGCGTCCCGCAGCTTGCCCGCGTCCAGCACGCGGCGGAACGCGGCGTGGTCCTGCGAGGAGTTGAAGTCGCCCGCGATGATGCCTGGGGCGTCCTTCACGGTCGCCGCGTACGTCCGCAGCTGTCCCAGCTCGCGGCGCCAGTCGTCGAGGCCGCTCGGCACCGGCGGCATCGGGTGCGCCAACTGGAGGTGCACCTCGCGGCCCGCTATCTCGGCGACGGAGTTGGGCTGCGCCAGCGTGGAGTCGATGCCGGGTGCGGTGCGCAACGGGTACTTGCTGAGGATGGCCGAGCCGAAGGCGAGCTTGCCCTCGACGACGTTCCGATGGGGGTAGTCGGCCAGCGGTATCTCCCGGGCCAGGCCCTCGGAGCACTCCTCCGCGCACTCCTGGACGAACACCAGGTCGGGCTGCTCGCGCTTGATGGCGGCGAGCAGGTCCTCCGTCGCGTTCCCGAACTCCACATTGGACGTCAGGACTTCGACGCCCGCTATGACCTTGCCCGAAGGCTTCTCGGTGAGCCCGGTGTCGTACGGCCGCACGAACCAGCCGGCGACCGCGAGCACCGCGGCGGCCCAGATCATGCCCGTACGCCACCGGGCGAGGAGCGCGAGCAGCAGGGCCGCGCCGGCGGGCACCAGCAGCCAGGGCAGGAAGGCCAACAGCTGGGGGATGGGTGTCGTGGCGTCGGTGTCGGCGACCCGGCAGGCCACCACCACCGTCGGCACGAGCAGCAGCAGGGCGGAGAACCAGGCGGCCACCCGACGGCCGCCACCGCCCTGCGGGCGCTCGCCAGGGGCGTCGACGTCCCGCTGCGCGGCGGCGTCCGCCGCCGTCGAGATGGCGCTGTCCACTCCGGCCTCCGGCTGTCTGTGTCGTCTGTGCTGTCTGCGGTATGTGATGTGTCGACTGTGCTTGCGGTGCTTGGGTCGTGCGGTGTTCAGGTCATGCGGTGTCGCGGTGTCTGTGACTTCCTGCGGCTGTCTGCGGTGTCTGCTGCGTCTGTGCCGCTCTGTCCTCACCTGTGATGACTTCAGTTTCGACGAGATCGTTCCCGCTGTCCCCGCCGTGGCGTCAACTCGCCGTATGCGGAACGGAGTCCTCAACTCCTGAGCCCGCACCGACCGCCGGGCGCGCACCGGCCCTCCTGCGCCGGCCGCGCCGGACCAGCGCCGCCACCAGCACGCCGGCCGTCATCAGGCACCACGCGGTGAGCCGCAGCGTCGCGGTCAGTGCGTCGAAGGCGGCGTCGGCCGCGGGGCGGTTCACCCGCAGCGGGAGGTCGTTCAGGGCGAGGAAGCGGGCCAGCGCCACGGCGAGCAGGAGCAGCAGACCGCCCGCGGCGAGCGACAGCGCGAGTTCCGGGAGCCGGTGCCGGGCGACCAGCAGCACCGAGAGCATCAGCAGCAACGTCAGCAGCGGCAGCCAGACGCCGGCGAGCTGGAGCGTGTCGAACACCTCGCGCGCCGAGCCGAGCGTGTCGTGGTCCAGGACGGTGATCGTGGCGTCGCCCACCGGGATCTCGTGCGCGTACGGCACCCCGTCCTTGCTGAGCTGTGCTTTGAGCTGTTCGATCACCGGGGCCAGGTCGACGCTGGCCGTCTCGCCCTCGTAGCTGGTCAGCGCCTTCTCGACGGCGGTGTGGGCCGCCTGGTTCACCGTGTTCCAGGCCGTCCGGTACGCGTCCGTGCCGGCGAAGGAGAGCACGGCGTCGTGCACCAGGCTCCGCACCTCGTCCGCGGCGTCCGACGTCGCGAACTCCTTCATCACCTCGTCGGTGACCCGGTCGGCGACCGCGTCCTCCACGTCCCGGTCCGAAGCGAGCGGAGCCATGGCGGTGACGTATCCGTCGGTGTCGCCGATCTCCCGGTCGGCCCAGACGGCGAGTGCGCTCAGCGGGGTCAGGACGGCGACGAGGACGATCAGCACGGTCGAGAGGAAGCTCCGCACTCCTCCAGGGAATGCGGGGCCGCCGCCGGGCGCGAGCGGTGCGCCGCCGGTCGGGCGCGCCCGCGCCCGGTGGGACCGCCGGTCGGGCCATCCGCCGGTCGGGCGACGCACCGGGCCGAGTTGCCGGGTGCGGGGCGCGGGTGTGCTCTTGGAGGAGGAACGCGCGGAGGCGGCGAGCGCGCGGCGCGCGGCGCGGCGCACCGACCTGCCCCGGCGGTACGGAAGGAGCTTCCGCCATGGCCACGCACGCAACGGCGCCGATGCGCCACCACGGATCCCTCCAGTGGGCCGTACCTCTCGGCCTGGGCCTGCTCTTCGGCTTCTACGCGGGCTTCCTCCACCGCACCGGCTCCCCGGTGACCTGGTGGGACGTCCTGTACGGGGTGGTCGCCGGGATCGTCTTCACCGCGCTGGTCTTCGGCCTGGGCAGGATCCAGGGCTCCCTCCTCCAGGAGGTGCGCGCGACGGCGTACGGCGCGCTGGGCGGCGCCGCGGTGGGGTTCCTGCACAGCCTGACCGGCGACAGCGTCTACGGCTCGGCGGTGCTCGGACTCATCGTCGGCGGGGCGATCGGGGCGGCGGCGTTCTACGTCTTCCACACCCGCGAGCCCTGATCTGGCCGCGCCAGGGTCCCGACCCGGCCCTGACCGAGCCGTCAGTGCGCATCTCGCGCGGTCGCCAGATCCGATCTGGCGACCGCGCGAGCATGTCTAGCGCCTCCCGGGTGAAGGGAGGTACGGACATGGACGACGGGGGCACGGCGCCGCTCCAGGTGGCCGTCATCATCGGAAGCACGCGGGACGAGCGGGTCGGCGGGAAGATAGGCGACTGGTTCACCGAGCGGGCATCCGCGCGCACGGACCTGGAGCTGTCGGTCATCGACCTGATCGACTTCGACTTCCCCGCGCACTACCCCCGGCACGCCACCGCCCCGATGCAGGCGTTCACCGACCGGATCGCCAGCGCCGAGGCATTCGTGATCGTCACCCCGGAGTACAACCGCTCGTATCCCGCCTCGCTCAAGCAGGCCATCGACTACGCGTACGACGAGTGGCACGCCAAGCCTGTCGCTTTCGTAAGCTATGGGCATGGTTCGTGCGGGATACATGCGGTTGAGCACCTGCGCTCGGTCTTCGCGGAGCTGCACACCGTGACCCTGCGCAACGGAGTGGCGATCGACCTCCTCGACGAGCCCTGGGACGACCGCGACCGTGCGGTCGCCCTGATGCTCGACCAGCTCGGCTGGTGGGGCATCGCCCTTCGTGAGGCACGGGCCGTCCGCCCGTACGCCTCCTAGGGGGTACGCCCAGGGCTGCGGCGATCCGTCGTGCCGGGCGACCGATGAGTTTCGGCAACTGGCCGAGTCCACCTCCCGCCATCACACCGAAGATGTTTTCGATTTTTGAGGACCAGAAGGAACAAGGACTGACGCATGAGTACAGAGCTGGCAATCGAGACCAAGGGTCTGGTGAAGACCTTCGGTGAGAACCGCGCCGTGGACGGCGTCGACCTCACCGTGCCCGCCGGCACGGTCTACGGCGTCCTCGGCCCCAACGGCGCCGGGAAGACCACCACGGTCAAGATGCTCGCCACCCTGCTGCGCCCCGACGGCGGCGAGGCACGCATCTTCGGCAAGGACGTCCTCACCCAGGCGAACGAGGTCCGCAGCCGGGTGAGCCTCACCGGGCAGTACGCGTCCGTCGACGAGGACCTCACCGGCACGGAGAACCTGATCCTGCTGGGCAGGCTCCTCGGCCACTCCAAGGCCGCCGCCCGCATCCGTTCCGAGCAGCTGCTGGACGCCTTCGGCCTCACCGAGGCCGGCGACCGGCAGATCAAGAACTACTCGGGCGGCATGCGGCGCCGGATCGACATCGCCGCCTCCATCCTGAACACCCCCGACCTGCTCTTCCTCGACGAGCCCACCACCGGGCTCGACCCCCGCAGCCGCAGCCAGGTCTGGGACATCGTCCGCGCCGTCGTCTCCCAGGGCACGACCGTGCTGCTGACCACGCAGTACCTGGACGAGGCCGACCAGCTGGCGTCCCGGATCGCCGTGATCGACCACGGCAAGGTCATCGCCGAGGGCACCAAGGGCGAGCTGAAGGCGTCGGTCGGCTCGGGCGCGGTCCACGTCCGGCTGCGCGACGCGGCCCAGCGACCGGACGCCGAGCGACTGCTCAGCGCCGTGCTGGGCGGCGAGGTACAGCTGGACTCGGACCCGGTCGCCCTGACCGCCCGCGCCGGCGGCTCCGACTCCGGACAGGACGCGGCCGAGCAGGCCGGCCGGGCGCTCGCCGAGCTGGCCCGCGCCGGCATCACCGTCGACAACTTCTCCCTGGGCCAGCCCAGCCTGGACGAGGTCTTCCTCGCCCTGACCGACAAGGGCGCCACGCGCGCCGCGACCGACACCACCACCGCAGCGACCGTGACGAAGGGGGCGGCAGCATGAGCACCGCGACGACCACCAAGGCGACCAAGGACCTCGACGAGATCTCCCTCGAAGCCCCCAGGGCCGAGCACCTCGCCTCGGTGCTGGTGGGCCAGGAGCGACCACCGAAGCCCAGCGCGCTCTCCGCCTCGGTCACCTTCGGCTGGCGGGCGATGCTCAAGATCAAGCACGTCCCGGAGCAGCTGTTCGACGTGACGGCGTTCCCGATCATGATGGTGCTGATGTACACGTACCTCTTCGGAGGTGCGCTGGCCGGCTCCACGCAGGAGTACATCCAGTTCCTGCTCCCCGGCATCCTGACGATGAGCATCGTCATGATCACCATGTACACCGGCGTCGCGGTCAACACCGACATCGAGAAGGGCGTCTTCGACCGCTTCCGCACGCTGCCGATCTGGCGGCCGGCCCCGATGGTGGGCTACCTCCTCGGCGACCTCGTGCGCTACGTCATCGCCTCGGTCGTGATGCTGGGCGTCGGCATGATCGTCGGCTACCGACCGGACGGCGGAATCGTCGGCGTGGTGCTCGGCATCCTGCTGCTGATGGTCTTCGCCTTCGGCTTCTCCTGGACCTGGACGATGTTCGGCCTGCTGCTGCGCAGCGAGAAGTCGGTGATGGGCGTCAGCATGATGGTCCTCTTCCCGCTGACCTTCATGAGCAACATCTTCGTCGACCCGAAGACCATGCCCGGCTGGCTCCAGGCGTTCGTCAACAACAGCCCGGTGACGCACGTCTCCACGGCGGTCCGCGAACTGATGGCCGGCGAGTGGCCCGCGGCGGACATAGCGTGGTCGCTCGGGTGGGCCGGCGCGCTGACGGTCGTCTTCGGGGCGATCACGATGCGGCTGTACAACCGCAAGTAGGACGGGGCGTGCCCTGGCACGACGAAGGCCCCCTCCGAAGAGGGGGCCTTCGCATATGGAGCGCCCGGCAGGCCTTGCACCTACATTTCCCATCGGCAGATGGGCGTCTTTCCTTGGACCACAGACGCGTGACGTCCAGTCGTTGAACCGAAGTTCGGTGAACCGGAGTTACAGGAAGATCATACACACGATCGGGGGTGGTTGTCGCAGCGAGCAGGGGCGCACCCAGACACTTCCGGGAAGGTCAGAGCCGCCAGTGGACCGGGCGGGCGGGACGGTAGGAGCAGTGCGCGCCGGTGGTCACCGACTCCTTGAGGTGCCCGGCCAGTTCGGGGTGGAGGCGCTGCATGCGGCGCAGGGCGTCGCGGATCCGGGCCGTGACCGTCTTGCGGGCGCGCTCGGCCTCGTCGCCCAGTCGACGCGTACGGCCGCCGAGGCCGGCGGCGGTGCGCAACTCGTCGAGCAGCGCGTCCCGTTCGCGGCTGTACTCGGCGGCGCGGCGTTCGTCGCCCAGGTCGGCCGCGTGGTCGATCTCCTCGTCCAGCCGTTCCAGCCGACGGCGGTAGCGGGCCTTGGCCTCCTCGTCGAGGACGGGGTCGCCGCCGAGGCCGCGGGCGGCGATCACCTCGGCGCCGCCTTCGGGGGCGAGCAGGTGGACGGCGGACAGGTCGTCACCGGCGTGGGTCAGCAGGGCGTGCAGGTCCCGTAGGCCCTTGGCGTCCGGCATGTGCGCCACCCGGCCCTCGAAGACCAACGCCCATACGGCGCCCTCCCGATGGAACTGCGCGGACGGGCCGTCCGAGACGTCCGCGGCCGGACGGTCCGCCACGGCCGGCTCAGGTCCGGATCCGGGCGCAGGCGCCGGCGCGGCCACCGGGGCGGGGCGGCGGGGGCGGAGGAGGTGCGTCATCTGTAGCTCTTCGGCGGCCCGTTGGACGGTGGTGACCAGGTCGGCGGGGGCGTCCTCGCCGAGGACGTCGACGAGGGCGGCACGGGAGCGCAGCGCCCAGGGCCGGGCCCGCATCCGGTCGGCGGACTCCGCGGCGGACGTCAGCGCGGCGACGGCCGCGGCCCGGTCGCCCCGGGCCGCCTCCAGCAGCCCCCGCCACAGGTCCACCGGACCGCTGAGGTCACAGCCGTAGAGGGAGACGAGCCACTCGCCGGCGTGCGGTGCGAGGGCCGCCCGGGCGTCCTCCACCCGGGCCGGGTCGCCGGAAGCCGCCGCGGCCTGGGCGCGCAGCCGCATCTGGAGGGGTGCGAAGAGCCGCGGCACCGGCTCGGACAGCGCCGCCAGCTCCTCGTGCATCCGCAGGGCGAGGGCGGTGTCCCCGGTCTCGACGGCGGTGATGCCGATGCCGATCTGCGGATAGGGGTGGCCCAGGTCGTTCATCTCCGCCAGCAGGATCCGGGCTTCCTCGTAACGCCCCTGGAGCAGGAAGAGCGACCACTGCATGTGGGAGGTGACGTAGCCGAAGGTGGGGTGGTCCCGTTTGAGCGCGCTGGCCGCCGACAGCAGGTCCACGGCGTCGGTGAACCGGCCGGTGAAGGCGGAGATGAGGGAGTTGTCGATGGCGCGGGAGAGCTCGAAGCGGCGTTGCCCCAGCCGGCCCACCAGGCCGTTGAAGGAGCGCAGTTGCTCGAAGTAGCTCGGATCGCCCAGCTCCAGCAGGGTGACCCAGCGCATCGAGGTGGCGTGCATCTCCATGTCGCGGTTGTGCGTGCGCCGGGCGACGGCCGCCATCTCGTCGGTGAGGGCCAGCCGCTCGCGGGCGGTGCCGAGGCCCCAGATGGAGTCGTGCCGGGCCCAGAGGGAGAAGCCGAGGGTGTCGTCGTCGTCCGCGCGGCGGGCCAGGGCCGTGATCCGTACGGCCAGGTCCTGGGCGACCTCCTCCACCGACAGCCGGGCGACCGGCTCCCCGTCGTCGCCGATCAGCGCCCGGTGCGCCTCGCGCAGCAGCTCGACGCTGCGCCTGCCCGTGCCGAAGGCGCCGCCCGCGGTGAAGTCGTTCTGGTGGATCGTGATGGCGACCCGGGCCAGCAGCTCCGGATCGCGCTCGCGGCGGGCGTGCGCGATGGCTTCC
This sequence comes from Streptomyces sp. NPDC048057, assembly GCF_040653095.1. Taxonomy (NCBI): domain Bacteria; kingdom Bacillati; phylum Actinomycetota; class Actinomycetes; order Kitasatosporales; family Streptomycetaceae; genus Streptomyces; species Streptomyces sp. NPDC048057. The sequence goes on along the minus strand of NZ_JBEZNF010000021.1, from coordinate 43,822 downwards.
TCGTAGATGCGCCAGCCTTCCTCGTCGCCGTGGTGGTGCATCTCGGTGGCGATGCTGAGCCGGATGAGGGTGGCCCGCTGGACGTCGTCGTCGCCCGTGACCTCCAGGGCGCGGCGGTAGTGCGCCACGGCCTCCTCGGACGCCAGTCGGCCCGAAGCGTCCTCGGCGGCCTCCGTCAGCAGGGCGACCCGGGCCTTGCGGTCCAGCTCGGGGCCGGCGAGGTACGCGTGGCGCGCGACGTCGGCGGGGAGCAGCTTGGCCCGGAGCGCGGAGGAGCCCTCCACGGCCCGTACGACGGAGGCGTGACGGGCTCGGCGCTGCTGCTCGTCCAGTTCGTCGTAGAGCGTTTCCCGGACGAGGTCGTGGACGAAGGCGAACCGGCCGGCGCTGCCGACGGTGACCAGCCGGGCGGCGGTCGCCCGCTCCAGCAGCCGCTCGGCGTGCGCCACGGGGACCCCGGAGGCGGCGGCCAGCACCTGGCGGTGGAACTCCCGCCCCAGCACGGCCGCGACGTCCAGCAGCTCGACGACCGCCGCCGGCAGCAGCGCGAGCCGTCGCCGCACGGCTTCGCGCACGCCGGGCGCGACGGTGCCGAAGGGGCTGCCGCCGGCCCAGTTCCGCACGGTCTGCTCGATGAAGAAGGGATTGCCGCCGGAGCGCCGGTGGACCTCGTCGACCAGGGCGGCCTCCGGCTCGCTGCCGGCGAACAGCGCTATCAGCGCGCCGACGTCCGCCCGGTCGAGGCCGGTGAGCGTGACCGTGGCGGTGGCACGCGCGGCGAGCGGCAGGATCAGCGGGCGCAACGGGTGGTCGGCGGCCTCCACTTCGGCGTCCCGGTACGTCCCGATGAGCAGGACCCGCTCGAACCAGGCGTGGCGCGCGATGAATTCGAGCAGCTTGAGGGTGGCCGGGTCGGCCCAGTGCAGATCGTCCAGGACGACCACGACGGGGCGCTGCTGCGCGGCCGTGACCAGGGCGGTCGTCACGGCGTCGTAGAGCGGGAAGGCGTCCGCGGCCTCGCCGGGCGCGACGCGGGCGACCTCTTCGCCCAGCAGTGTGGCGAGGCGTCCCTCCGCGGCCTTCTCGATGCGGGGCCAGCCGTCGCCGACGGCGCGCCGCAGTCCGCGCATGACCTGGACCCACGGCCAGTACCCCGGGGCGCTGTCGGAGTCCCAGCAGGAGCCGCCGAGCACGAGCGCACCGCGCCGTCTGGCTTCGTCGGCGGCGTCCGTGACGAGGGACGTCTTGCCGATGCCCGCCTCGCCCGTGACCAGCACGAGGCCCCCGTGGCTGTCGGTGACCCGGCCGATTTCGGTGCGGAGGACGCGGGTGGGGAGCGCCCGCCCGATCAGTGCAGGGGTCATGCCCCAAACGATAGGAGGCCCCACTGACAATCGCCCCGGGAAAAATGCCCGGCCCGCGCCAGCCCCTTGCTCCGGCGCGCTGTCGCGTGCGCCCTGTGCACGGTGCGTGCGCTGTGTGTAATGGGCTCACAGGGTCGGGTGATTGGGGGCGGCGTGGACCGGAAAACGTGGATCATTATCGGGATCGCCGTCCTCGCGCTGGTGTGGGTGACCTCGCCGGGCGACGACGATGACGCCGCCGCCGGCACCCCCGCGGCGAAGGGGTCCGCGGGGGCGTCGGTGAAGCCGGGCAGCGGGGTGCCGACGCCGACCGCGCAGCAGCGCACGGCGTTGCTGCGTGCGTTGAAGGCGGTGGACGCCGGGCTCGTCGCGAAGGAGGACCGGGCGGTGAGCAGGGCGCGCAAGGTGTGCAACGACATCAAGCACGGCAAGAGCAAGAAGGCGGTGCAGCCCAACACGAAGGCGCGGTTCGAGGGCAGCGCGGTGCCGAAGCTCACCGATGAGCAGGCCGCGGCGATCGTGGCGGCGGTGAAGAAGTCGTTCTGCCCCTGAGCCCCGTGAGCCCGTGAGTTCGTGAGGCCCTGAGGCCCCTGAGCCCCGTGAGGCCGCCTGCCGCGGCCCGGTGCCGTCACGCGACGGGCGCGGGCGTGTGCCGTCCGGTCGCGCCCCCGACGAGCGCCTGGCGTGCGCGGGCGAGTCCGTGCACCGCGCGCGTGAGCTGCTCCGCGGGGAGCGTGTACGGGAGGCGTACGTGACGTTCGAAGGCGCCGCCGACGCCGAAGCGCGGGCCGGCCGCGATCGTCACCCCGTGGTCGGGCGCGAGGGCCGCCAGCCGTGAGCTGACGGGCTCGGGGAACGTGGCCCAGACCGTCAGCCCGCCGGGCGGTTCCGGCGCGTCCACGTCGGGCAGGTGCGCGGCGACGGCCTGTCGTAGCGCGTCCCGTTGCGCCCTCAACCGGTCGAGCGCTTCGGGCCGGCGGGTCTGTCGTTGGTTCAAGAGGACGGCGGTGGCGAGCTGTTCGACGACGGGGGTGCCGAGGTCCGTTGCGGAACGGGCCCGTTCGACCCGCTCCAGGACGGCGGGCGCGGCGCGGATCCAACCGATGCGCAGACCGCCCCAGATGCTCTTGGAGACCGAGCCGACGCTGATGGCGGCGGGTGCGTGCAGCGCGAAGGGCTCCGGTTCCGTCCCGTCCAGCGCCAGGTCGGCCATCGTCTCGTCGACGACGGTGGGGCACGCCAGCTTGAGGCCGCGGCGCACGCTCGCGGACATGCACAGCCCGGTCGGGTTGTGGAAGTCGGGGATCAGATACGCCAGGTGCGCGGCCCGCCCCGCGGCGCGGAGCTGTGCGGCGTCCCAGCCGGACGGCGTCACCGCGACGGGCAGCAGCCGGGCCCGTACCTCGGTGAACGTCGTGATGGCGTGCGGATAGGTCGGGTGGTCGATCAGGACCTTGTCGCGCGGCGCCAGGAGCGTGCGCGCGAGCAGCGCCAGCGCGTGTTGGGCGCCGTTGGTGACCAGGACGTGGTCGGGGCGGGTGGGCAGCCCCCGGCGCCCGTACCAGTCGGCGACCGCTTCTCGTAGCTCGGCGGTGCCGTACCGGTCGTAGCCGTGGCGGGCGAAGTGTCGCGGGAGCTGTTCGAGGGCCGTCGCGAACGCGGCGTGGAGGATCTCGTTCGGCGCGGGAGGCGCGGCGAACGACAGGTCGATCGTGGACGGCGCCCCACCCGCCCGGCGCTGCGGCGGCGCGTCGTCGGGCAGCCGTACGGTCGCCCTGGCCCGCGCCCGGGTGGCGAGGTACCCGTGGTCGACCAGGGTGCTGTACGCGGCGCCGACGGTCGTCCTGCTGGTGCCGAGCGCCGCGGCCAGGTCGCGCTCGCCGGGGAGGGCTGCGCCGAGGGAGAGGCGGCCGTCCAGGATCAGCAGCCGGAGCCGGTCGGAGAGGCGCTGGTGCGCCGGCCCGGCGCCTTCCTGCCAGCTCCCCAGCATCCGGGCCACCGCGTGCGCACTGATCTTCACCGGACCAGGGTAGGCGATCTGGCTATGGAATCGAAGGCCAGATCGTTCGCAGGGTTGCTCCATGACACCTCCCGCGCCCCCTCGACGCTCCTGCTCCCCGTCGTCCCCCGACCGGCCCGTACTCCTGCGCATGACCGCATCCGCGCAGGTCAGGGCCGGGCGGAAGGCCCGCCGGATCCCCCAGCTGCTGATCGGCCTGGTGGGGTACGGGGCGGCGGTGATGACGCTCGTCCAGTCCGGGCTCGGAGCCGCGGGCTGGAACGTGCTCACCGAGGGCACCGCCGGCACCCTGGGGATCTCGTTCGGCTGGGCGACGAACCTGATCTCCGTACTGGTCCTCCTCGCGTGGATCCCGCTGCGGGAGCTGCCGGGGGTCGGCACGCTCCTCAACGTCGCCGTCGTCGGCTTCGCCGCGGACGCCACCGCCGCCGTGCTCCCCGCCCCGCAGGGCGCCCCCGCACAACTCGGCTACCTGCTGCTCGGCCTCGTCGCCCTGGCCTTCTTCGACGCGCTCTACCTCGGCGCGCAGTTCGGCTCGGGCCCGCGCGACGGCATCATGACCGGGCTCGTCCGCCTCACCCGCCTCCCCGTCGCCGCGGTCCGCACGGGCATCGAGGTGTCCGTCGCCAGCGCCGGCTGGCTGCTGGGCGGCACCGTCGGCTTCGGCACCGTGCTCGTCGTCCTGGGCACGGGACCCCTCGTCGGGTTCTTCCTGCCACGGGTGACGGTCCGGCTGCCGGCGCCCGGACCGGGCCCGCTGCGCGACCGGAGGACGGCGTCGGCGTGCCGAACGCCGTGAACACCGGGTGGACGCCGGGCTCCTCGCCGCACGACGGGCGATCGCGCCCCGGCTGCTGGAGGTGCGGTGGCTGAGCCTGTCCGTGTCCGCAGACTGACCGCCAGGAGGGGCGGAAGCTGCGGCAGGTCGTGCGCCCGGGCAGCACGAGTTCGGTGCGCTACCGGCGCGCGATGATGCTGCTCGCCGCGGCAGCCGGGAACCGGGTGCCGGTCAGGAGGCGGACGGCTCGATCTCCCCCGCGAAGACGATGACCTGGTCGATGAGGCTCCGTCGCAGATGGACGACGTCCGTTCCCGCCAGGAGGGGGTCTCCGTCAGGCGTGGTGAAGACCCACTGGTACCGGGCCCATTCGTCGGGCATGTCCACCGCTGAGCAGCGCACCATCGTGCCGGTCCCCGCCGGGTGGCGCCGGATGTCCAGCACGAACCGCTCGACCGCCGCGATTCCTTCGCTGCGACCCAAAGGTCCCCAGAAGACCACGTCCGAGGTCAGGGACTGGGAGAGCAGGGCGGTCACATAACTGTCGTCCGAGGCGTTGAACGCAGAGATGAACATGTCGATCGCGGAGCGTGCGGTCTCTTCCTGCATGCCCCAGTAATACCAGCCGTCTCGCGTGCACTCGCCCCACGAGCCGCCTTCCGGTCACGGCGAACCATCCCGGTCACGGCCCTGGAGCGCCCACCTCGGTCAGGCGTCCGCCAGGAACGCCGAGACCGCCTCCGTGAACTCCTTCGGCGCCTCGCGGTGGATCAGGTGGCCGGCCGGGATGGTGGTCATGCGGCCGTCGGGGATGCGGCGGGCGAGTTCGGCGAGGCCGTCTTGGGAGACGTGGCTGGCCGGGCCGCCGGCGAGCACCAGGGTCTTGGCGGTGATGTGGGCGAGGCGCGCCAGCCAGTCGGGGGCGGGCCGGTCGAGTTGGCGCCTGACGGCCAGCACCATGTCCCAGTCGAAGGTGAGGGCGCCGTCCGGCCTGGTCGGGGTGGTCGGCTCTCGGGGGCGGGGGAGCGGGGCGTCCTCCAGGACGAGGCGGTGGATCCGGTGGGGGTGGTCCTGGGCCAGCAGGTAGGACACGACCCCGCCCAGGGAGTGGCCGATCAGATCCACCCGGGCGAGTCCCAGGACGTCCAGGAAGCCGAGCACGTCGGCCCGCATGAGTTCGAGGGAGTACGCGCCCGGCCAGTCGCTGCGGCCGTGGCCGCGGAGGTCGAGGGCGTACGTCCGGTGGCTTCGGGCGAGGGCGGGGAGGACCGCGTCCCAGTCGGTGGCGTCCTCGCCCAGCGCGTGCAGCAGGACGAGCGGCGGGGCGTCCGGCGGGCCGGACGTCCGATAGGCCAGCCGGATGCCGCCGACGTCGACCGCGCGTTGATCAGCCATGGTCGGACGATAGGTGAACGGGGGCGGCCGGGGGCCGGCGTTCACCAGCGGCCGAACCGCCGAACCGCCGAACCGAACGACCCCGGTCTCCAGGGCCCACGGGGCCGTTGGAGACCGGGGCCGACATCCCCTCGGCCGAACCGAGGCTGGTCAGGCCGACGGCAGCGGGTCCAGCGGTGCGCCGTCCGTGCCGGATCCGCGGCGCGGGGAGACCGCGCTGAGGAGGGCGCTCAGGTCCGGTTCCGCGGGCGATGCCGCGGTCGGGGACTTCGCGGCGTCCAGCATCGCCTGCGCCAACTGGCGGCCGGCGCGGGTGATGCGGGTCGGGAGCGTGTCCGTCAGCGGGTCGCCGTTGCCGCCCCAGTCCTCCGACGCCGCGTACACGGCCGTCGGGATGACATCCGCCCGCAGGTAGGCGAAGAGCGGTCGCAGCGCGTGCTCCAGCACCAGCGAGTGGCGGGGCGTGCCGCCCGTCGCGCCCGCCAGCACCGGCTTGCCGGTGAGCGCGTCGGGGTCGATCAGGTCGAAGAAGGACTTGAAGAGGCCGCTGTACGACGCGGAGAAGACGGGCGTCACGGCGATCAGGCCGTCCGCCTCCGTGACCGCGTCGATCGCCTCCTCCAGGTCCGCCGACGGGAAGCCGGTGACCAGGTGGTTCGCGATCGCCACGGCCAGTTCGCGCAGTTCGATGACGCGCACGTCGACCTCGGAGGCGTCCCCGGCGCCCGGGAGTTCGCCCAGGAAGCCGCGTACGGACTCGGTCAGCCGGTCGGCGAGCAGACGCGTCGAGGACGGCACGCTCAGACCGGCCGATACGGCCACCAGCTTCAGGGTCATGACTCTCTACTCTCCTCAGGTTTCTCGTACGTGACGGGGCGCCGTCACGCCTTCGCGGGCTCGCCCGCGCCCCGCACCGCCGGGTGCAGCGGCGCCGTCTCCGGCACTCCTGCCGGCCGCAGGCTCGCGAACTCCTTGCGCAGCACCGGCACGACCTCCTCGCCGAGGATGTCCAACTGCTCCAGCACCGTCTTCAGCGGCAGTCCCGCGTGGTCCATCAGGAACAGCTGGCGCTGGTAGTCCCCGACGGCGTCGCGGAAGGACAGCGTCCGCTCGATCACCTGCTGCGGGGAGCCCACCGTCAGCGGCGTCTGCTCGCTGAACTCCTCCAGCGACGGGCCGTGCCCGTACACCGGCGCGTTGTCGAAGTACGGACGGAACTCCTTCACCGCGTCCTGCGAGTTCTTCCGCATGTACACCTGTCCGCCGAGTCCGACGATCGCCTGTTCCGGCGTGCCGTGCCCGTAGTGGGCGTACCGCTTGCGGTACAGGTCGACCATCTTCTTGGTGTGGCTCATGGGCCAGAAGATGTTGTTGTGGAAGAAGCCGTCGCCGTAGTACGCGGCCTGCTCGGCGATCTCCGGGGAGCGGATGGAGCCGTGCCAGACGAACGGCGGGACGCCGTCCAGCGGGCGCGGGGTCGACGTGAAGGACTGGAGCGGCGTGCGGAACTTGCCCTCCCAGTCGACCACGTCCTCCCTCCACAGCCTGTGGAGGAGCGCGTAGTTCTCGATGGCGAGCGGGATGCCCTGCCGGATGTCCTGGCCGAACCACGGATAGACGGGGCCGGTGTTGCCGCGGCCCATCATCAGGTCCACGCGCCCGTCCGCGAGGTGCTGGAGGTACGCGTAGTCCTCGGCGATCTTCACCGGGTCGTTGGTGGTGATCAGGGTGGTCGAGGTGGACAGGATCAGCTTCTCGGTCCGGGCCGCGACGTAGCCGAGCAGGGTCGTGGGGGACGAGGGCACGAACGGCGGGTTGTGGTGCTCGCCGGTCGCGAAGACGTCCAGGCCGACCTCCTCGACCTTCTGCGCGATGGCCAGGGTCGCCTTGATCCGCTCGTGCTCGCTCGGCGTGTGGCCGTTGGTCGGGTCGGTCGTGACGTCGCCGACGGTGAAGATGCCGAACTGCATGAAGCTCACCTCTCGCGTGCAGCCTCCGGGCTGCCCCGGATTCATTAGTTGAACTTTGAACTAAACCCTACAACGGGGACCCCCTCGCGTCTATTCCAGGGTGTGCCCGGGGGTGTCCCGGCGCCTGTCGGCCCGGCTGAAGGATCAGCATCCTCACAGGTCAGAGGTGGTACGGGCGGATCCCGGTGATCCGCGGACCCGGCTCGACGACAGAGCGGCGCACGCCCTTTGTCGCCACCCCGCCACAGACCGCGACCGGCCTCAGTCCGCCGCTTCTCCGGCGTCCCCGGCGTCCCCGGCGTCAGCGGCGCCGTCGACCAGGAGCCGCGCCAGGTCCAGGAGCGCGCGCACCGTCGCCGGCTGCATCCCCCCGAGCGCGTACCCGGCGTGCACCAACACCGGATCGGCGGGCACGGTCGCCATCGACGCGGCCGGGATCCCCGCGTCCTGCGCGAAGTCGTCCGGCTCGTACGCGTCGTACGGCCGCCCCTTGGCGTTGGTCCCGAGCGCCACGACCGCCCCGTCCGCCAGTGCCCCGTGGCCCGCGTCCCGCAGCCGCGCCAGCTTCCGCACGGTCTCATCGCGCGAGAAGCGGTCGTCCCGGCACCACAGCACCAGCCGGTCCGTGTGGTTCAGCACCACGTCCGCCGTCTGGTCCAGGGCCGGCGGGGCCCAGTCCGTGAGGACGAACGCGTAGTGCGGCGCGGTCATCGCGAGGACGCGCATGTACTCCTGGGCGTGCCCCGGGTTCACGCCGAAGTAGCCGGAGCGGCGGTGCGCCACCACTTCGAGGCCGGACGGCAGGACCGTGGCGCAGCCGCGGACGTCCTCGTACGACGCGTCCGGCGGCAGCGCCGCCAGGTCCTTCCAGGACGCTTCGTTGCGCGCGCGCAGGAACCGCGCCAGCGCCCCCTCTGCGGGGGAGCCGTCCACCGCCAGCACCGGCTCGCCCCGCACCGCCGCGAGCAGGGAGCCCAGCGCGACCGTCAGGGCCCCCCGCTCGTCGCCCGCCGGGCCGACGAGCGTCACGCGTCGGCCGTACGCCAGCGGCGTGCGCAGCGCCGTCAGCCGCGCCTGGTCCTCCTCGCCGCGCCGGCCGCGCTGCTGGACCCCGCGCCGGCCGAAGCGGCGCAGCGGCAGCAGGTCCTCCCGCGGCTCGACGCGCAGCGGGGCGAACGGCAGCCGGGCCGCCGCGTCGTCCCTGCCCGCACCCTTCGGCGGCGCGGTCGCGCCCACCCCGCCGACGCCCTGCACCCGGGCGGTCGCCAGGTACTGCGAGAGCAGCCCGGCCACCTCGCCCGGCGTGGGTCGCTCGCGCGGGTCCGGGTCGAGACAGCGCAGCACCATCAGCCGCAGCGCGTCCCAGGTGGGGCCCTGCCACACGTGCATGCCCTCCGGCAGCCCCCGCACCTCAAGGCCGGCCCGGCTGCTGATCAGCCGCAGCAGGTCGCCCAGCGCGAGCACGTTGTCGTACGGGGTGGGCACCGGGCCGCTGCCCGCGTACTCCCCGTCGATCGCACAGTCCGACAGGTCGCCCAGGACGATCGAGCGGCGCAGCACGAACACGCTCTCCGCGCCCAGCCCGGCCGGCACCAGCCCGTTGACGTGGCAGACGTCCAGCGCGGTGGCCAACTGCCAGGCCGCGTACAGCCCGGCGAGCTTGTCGAAGGGGGCGGCGGCGGTGGGCGTCGCCCGGTCCACCAGGTCACTGAGCCGCAGCGGCTGCGCCGGCGGGTCCGACTCCTCGACGGGCGTCATCGCCAGCCACGGCGGAGAGCCGCTGAGGCTGGCGCCGAGCAACTGCGGCGCGTACCGCCCGTCGAGCCGGTGCAGCGCCTCCGCCTCCGTCTCGATCAGCCGGGCGGCGGCGGGCAGGTCGGGGCGGGGGACGCGCACGACCACCGCCGCGCCGACCTCGTCGTACCCCCGGTACACGATCGTGCGCCGGCCGCGCCGCCGTCCGGTGAGGCGGAACTGCCCCAGCCGGGTCGGGTCGTCGGGCAGCAGGGGCTCCCAGCCGTGCTCCGCGGCGGCCATCGGCCGCGCGCCGGCCGAAGGGTCCGCCGTCGCCGGCCCGTCCGCTTCGGGGCGGTCCACCGCCACGCCGAAGCGGCTCAACAGCCGGCGCTCCACGTTTGTGAACGGCCGCTGTCCGCCGGCGACCTCCGCGCCGCCCGCCGGATGCGCCAGCCAGGCCGGGAAGTCCGGCGAACGCCCCGCCAACCGCTCCAACTGCCGGCCGATGGTGCGGCCCGTGCGCAACAGCTCCGCCTGCGGCACCGCGTCCAGCAGCGCCGCCTTCGACTCGGCCGTGAAGTCGAACACCCGGTGCTTGGCGGGCACCGGCTCCGGCACCGGCGCCGGGTGCGGACGCAGCAGACCGCCGAGGAACACCTCCGCCAGGTGCGACGTCCGCGCCGGCCACGGCACGGCGCCCTGCACCAGCCGCATCACCGGGACGGACAGCGGGGCGACCGCCGCCAGATGCGCCGCGAGCCGGTACGCCTCCGGGGTCGCCGCGTCCTTGAAGTGCTGGGGGCCCTGCGCGGCACGGCCGGGGGCGACCGGGGCCCGCCGGCTCGGGCGGGCCAGCAGCGGCAGCTCGACCGTGGCGCCGGGGGAGACCAGCAGATGCGCCCACCGGCCCAGCGCCTCCACCGTCGGCTCCAGCACCGGGACCGGTACGCCGTCGAAGTCGGCGAGGCCGCGCGGCAGGACCGGGTCGGCGATCTGCCAGGAGGTGTTGGCGCCGCCGCTGCGCAGGGTCGTCGCCTGCCAGCGGTCGGCGGTGACGCCCGACGCCTCCCACATCTCGGGCGGCAGGGTGTGCAGCACCGACACCGGGCCGCGGGCGGCCCACAGCTCCAGCAGCCGGTGCATGTCGCCGCGGCGCCAGGCCGCGCCCATGCCGTCGCTGACGACCAGGACCAGGGTGCGGCCCGAGGGGTCGTTGACGCTGCTCGTCGGCAGCTCGGGGCTGTCCCGGCGGAAGGGGCGGGCGCGCAGCCGGGGGCCGTCCGGGGCGCGGGTGTCCAGGCCGTGGACCCGGAGCGACGCGAAGGCGCCGAGGCGCTCCAGCAGGGTGCGCAGCTCCGCGCCGAGCCGGTGCCACAGCAGCATCGACAGGCCGTCGTCGACGAGGAGGACGAGATGGAGCCAGCGCTCCCGGACCGGGCGCTGCACCACGTCCGGCACCCGGGTCTCGGCGAGCGCGGAGACCGTGCGCTCCACGTCGATCTCCAGCCGGTCCCGACTGGCCAGCCGCCGGCGCAACGGACGCAGCGCCCGCCCCAGCTCCAACTGCTGGGCCAGTGCCTTCCGTTCGGGCACCCGGACGGGGAGCGCCGGCCGGGGCCGGTCCGCGGCGCGCCACAGCTCCACGTCCGGCACGGGCTTGGGCTGGGCCGCGGCGTACAGCGAGGGCGCCGTCAGATCGGGCAGGTCTTCGGGGTCGGGCGCGGGCGGGACGGCCTCCTCCGCCGTGTCGTCCCTGCCGCCCGGCTCGACGGGGTCGGGCGCCGCGACGGGCGACGGGCGTACGGGGACGAGCGGGGCGCGAGCATCGGACGGGGGCAGCAGCCGGGCGAGCCACAGGACGTCGAGGACCTGGTCCGCGTCCAGGTCGTGGCCGCAGGCGCGGAGCACCCGCAGCGCCGCGGTCAGCCGCTCGCCCGCCGGGTCGACCGCGCCGACTGCGGGCCCGTCCCCTTGGCCGCCTCCTTGGCCGCCCCCGCCCGACACGGCTACATCGCCCCGGTGAGCTGGTGCAGCACGGCGTCCAGCAGCCCGTCCGCGTCCAGGTCGACCCCGCCGCTGCGCAGGAACACCGCGTTCAGCAACTGGTCCGTGGCCAGCTCCCCGGGCGCCCGCCGCTGGAGGAACCGTTCGATCAGGTCGTCCGCCTCCCGCAGCGCCTCCTCGCCCAGGTGCGCCGCGACGATGGCGCGCAGCCGCTCCTCGCCCGGCACCTCCAGGTCGAGCCGGATGCAGCGGCGCAGGAAGGCGGGCGGGAAGTCGCGTTCGCCGTTGCTGGTGATGACGACGACGGGGAACTCGGAGCACTGCACCACGCCCCGGTGCACCAGGACGGCGCCGCGCCGGTCCGCGGTCTGCACCTCCACGTCCGTCTGGTCCTCCGGCAGCCGGGTCAGCTCGGGGACGTCGAAGACGCCCTCCTCGAAGACCGTCAGCAGGTCGTTCGGCAGGTCGACGTCGCCCTTGTCCATCTCGTCGATCAGCAGGGCCCGCGGGGACGGCGCGGGCACCAGGGCGGTGCCGAGCGGACCGAGGCGTACGAACGTGCCGATCGACGGCTCCGCCGCGCCCCGGTCCCGGCTGAGCGTGGTCTCCCGCAGCCGGCCGATCGCGTCGTACTGATAGAGGGCGTCGCGGACCGTGGAGCGGCTGTTCACCGGCCAGCGCAGCAGCTCGCCCAGGCTCAACTCGTGCGCCACCGCCCGCGCCAGGGACGACTTGCCCGTCCCGGCCGGGCCGGTGACCAGCAGTGGACGGCGCAGGTGCAGCGCCGCGTTCACCACGTCGGCGTGGCGGGGCTCGATCAGATACGGCAGCGCGGCGCGGGCGGCGCCGTCGGTGGCCGCGCGGGCCTCGGGCGTGAAGCGGCGCCACGGCGGGGCCTGCGGGAAGACGACGGGCCGCGGCCGGCCGTCCCCGCGGAACAGCCGCCAGTCGGCGGCGCCGGGTGTGCTGCTCATGCGCTCTCTCCCCTGTCCGTCCCTCTTTTATCGGCCGTGTCGGCTCTGCTCGCCCGCGGCTCCGCCCCGCCGCGCGCCCTCATCCGCCCTCCGTCGGCTCGGACAGATGCAGCCGGGGTACGGTCCGGTCGGCGTCGGCCCAGGCGAGGACGGGCCGGCCGGTGTACTCCCGGGGGCGCTGCATCGTCTTGGCCCGGTACGAGCGGACCCCGTCGGGCAGTTCGCGGGTGGCGACGTCGGCCATCTCGCCGACCGCGTGCGACGTCTCCCCGCGCTCGCGGTCCCACACCACCACCGGCACCCCCACCGCGAGGCACACCTGCACGATGTCGTCGCGCAGCGCGGCGGGCACGTCCACCGAGACCCGCACCGCGTCCAACCGGTCCATCAAGGTGGCGTAAATGGCGCGGGCGTCGAGACCGGTGTCGGAGAACACCAGGGTCGTCCCCGAGTCCAACTGCTGCCATCTCCTACGCCAGTCGGGAAGGAAACGCTCGTGCCGCCGCAACAGTTCCGGGCAGTGCACGACCAGCGGGAACTCCGCCCCCAGCACGCCGGGCACGATCTCCCCGGGGCTCATCCCCTCCCACTCGTCGATCGGCAGGTTCAGCCCCGTCCGGTCCACCAGCACCTCCACCAGCGGCCGTTGCGCCGCGACCGCCGCCGGATCCAGGGTCTCCAGGACGCGCAGCAGCTCCCGCGCCGCCTCCGGACCAGCGTACGAACCGGTGGACGCGGTCGACACCTGCCGCGGCCCCGCGCCCTCGTCGCACCAGATCCGCAGCCGGTACCGGTCCCGGCCGTTCGGCGTGACCTGCACCAGCACCCGCACCCGGCCCGTGCGCTCCCGCAGCGCCCTGCCCCACTCCTGGGCGTCGCCGCGCCGCTCCTTCAGCGCCGAGTGGGGGATCCCGAGCCGGGACGCGACCCGGTCCGACCACATCCGCAGCCGCGCGTACTGCGGCGCCGTGCACAGCACGCCCAGGTACTCGACGAACCGCAGCAGCGCCGGCACCCGCGGGCCGTCCTCGGAACGACCGTCGCCGTGCAGCCGCTCCAGCCGGTCGATCAGCTCGTCCAGCGTCTGCGCCCGGCCGACGGCCCCGACGCCGCCCGCGGCGCCGTCCACCTCGACCGGCGCGCCGTCGTCGCCCCCGCCGCCCGGCGCCGTCGGTTCGTCCCCCGCGACCGGGAACGACGCCGTCAGCGGGAGCGCGGCCCGCGCCGCCTCGGCGAACCGGATCCGTACGCTTCGGTCGGTCTCGCGCAGCAGTACGTGCAGCCGGTCGTACTCCCCGGGCGAGAGCAGCAGCGGCACCGGCGACAGCCGCCCCGCGGCCAGGAGCCGGTCCGAGGCGCCGGGGTCGGAGCGCCGGATCGACTCCGTGAAGTGGGCGAGCGCGCGCGGCTGCGCCAGCAGGAAGTCCGCGAACTCCGCCACGGTGGGCGGCGTGATCTCGCTGGCCCCGGTGCCGCCGAAGGCGCGGGCGAGCTGCCGCCCGAGGTCCGACAGGCTGCTGCTCGACGGCAGCACGTCGCCCAGCGCCCGTACGAGCAACTGCCGCGCCGGGTCGGCGTCGTCCGCGTCGTGTCCGCCGGCCGCGAGGTCCGGCGCGAGGGCGCCCACGGCGCGCAGCTCGGCCTCGACGTGCTGCCAGGGCGCGCCCCAGCTACGGCGGATCAGGTGCTGCGGGCTGTGCGGCGCGGGCTCCGGGCCGTCGCTGCCCGGGGGCATGAAGTGGCCGATGAGGACGCCGACCACGGCGCCGTCGCGGAGCGACCAGATCGGGCCGCCGCTGTAGCCGCGGCCGACGGCCATCCCGGTGGGCTCGCCGTCGAAGTACCCCACGGCGCCGGCGACGTACTCCACCCGCATCGTGGCGAAGGTCGACTTGTTCCCGCTGCCGTGCCAGGACCGCACGAGCCGCCCCTGCTCCATGGGCAGCCGCTGGGCGAAGCGCTGCGGGCCCCGGTCGTAGCCCGGTTCGGCCTCGAAACGGAGTACGGCGAGGTCACCGAGCCACTCGCGGGTCCCTTCGCGCACGGCGCCGGCGCCCGTGACGGGGCGGGGCGGGATCCAGTGCGAGACGCGGGCGGAGTACGCCGTCAAGCCGTGCTTGCCCTGCACCGTCAGCCGCAGCTCGTCCGGGCCGGGCGCCCGCGGCTCGAACAGCGGCCTGCCGAGGGCGTCGTTGACGACGTGGGCGCAGGTCAGCACGGAACGCGCGTCCAGGAGCACCCCGCCGCCGGCCGCCTTTCCGCCCGCCACCCGGTGCACGGTCGCCAGACACGCGAGGGGGTCTTCCGTGGTCTGGGCGTCGGGTATCCGGAACCAGCCCACGTGTCACTCCGGCGGGGACGCGTCGGCAGCGCCCCTGCGGGTGCCTGCGGCTTGGCCTGCGGGTGACCAGGTGGCGGTGACCGTGAGGTGCGCCTTGCCCGTGCCGCCGACGATCCCCAACTTCAGGTCCTGCCCCACCTGCACCCCGAGCGTCACGGTGATCTCCGACGGCGGCACCGGCGCGGCGCTGACGGCGTCGTGCACTTCCTGGAGGAGCGGCCCGAGGGGCCGGAGGGTGCCGCGCAGGGCGGTCGTGGCGACGTCCGCGACGACCTCGCCGGCGGGCCGCCTCCGCCACGCCCCGCGGGAGTCGCCGCGGGCGACGGGCACGGAGGGGCCCATGCCGTCGGGCAGGTCCTCCTCGGCGACCTCGTACGCGTCGTCGCTGACGTCGTCGTACGCGTCGGTCGCCGCGGGCGCGAGGAGGAAGCGGACGGGGGTGCCGTCCGGGAACTGGAGTTCAGCGGAGTGGGCCACACTCCATTGTGCGCGGCGACTGCGTCGCACATGGCCGAAACCGCGCGACAACGCGCCCTGGATTCAGTTCCGTTGCGGAAGTCCTGCGCCATGTGAACAACCTCGCCGCTTCCCTGCGGGAGCGTTGGTCCCCGCGGCCCGGTGGTGGGTTTGTCGCGCAGTTCCCCGCGCCCCCAACCTCCTCCCTGGCCCCGCAGACGAATGGCAGGGGCAGCGCATCAGGGGCGCTAGGGGCCCCCACGCCCTTGGGGCGGGGGGGGCGGAACCGTGCGAACAGCCCACCACCGGGCCGCGGAGACCAACGTTCCCGTAGCGCAACGGCGAGGTTGTCCGGGGGTGCCACACCCTACGGGCGGCGCCCACCACCGTCTTGCGGTGAGGCCGCATAGGCGCGGCCGGGGCAAACGCGCCGGGGCCTGTCTGACCATTCTCGTCGGGTCAGCGAGCGCCCGCCTGGCTGGCAGCCCGGAGGTGCGTCGACCACCCGGCGGGCATCGCCGAGCAGGACCTACGAACGGCGGGCCAGCAGGTGGGCGTCGAGGAAGCCCCGTTCAGAGACCGGGTCGTGGAGCAGCCTGGCGAAGGGAACAAGCCCGGCATCGGCCAGCAGTTCGGCGAGGCGGTCTGCCGGCCAGCTGTAGGCAGGTGTCACCTTGTGGTCGAACTGGACCGGCTCTGGTCCGTCGGTCCCGAAGAACGAGACCAGGAGCAGGCCACCCGGAATCAGGACGCGTACCTGCTCGGCGAGCAGCTTCGGGAGTTCTCCCGGAGGGGTGTGGATCATCGAGTAGTGGGCCAGTACGCCGCCGAGTACGCCGTCCTCGATCGGCAGGGACTCCATCCGCGCCTCCTGGAAGCGCAGTGCCGGATGGGCCCGCTGGGCATGATCGACCATGCCAGGGGAGAGGTCGAGTCCGAAGGCGTCCAGGCCCAGTTCGTGCAGCATGGCCGTCAGATGTCCAGGACCGCACCCGACGTCCGCTGTCTGCAGGTTGCCTGTCGCGCGAACCAGTTCGGCGAAGGTGCCGATCATGGCCCGGGTAAGCGGCCATGCCTCCAGCCGGTCCGCGAACAGTGATGCGTACAGTTCGACGACTCCGTCGTAGGCCGCCCTGGTCTCGTCTTGATGATTCGCCACAGGCGGGAGCCTATAGCCGGTCTGATCATTGATCTTGTGGCAGGTCGAGGTGAGCTGACGGATGCGGCGTGGGAGCGAATGGAGCCCTTGTTCCCGCGGGCGGGCGGACGCGGTCGTCCGTGGGGTGATCACCGGCAGGTGGTCAACGGGGTGCTGTGGCGGCTGCGGACCAGGGCCCCGTGGCGCGATCTGCCCGAGCGGTACGGTCCCTGGCAGACCGTCTACGAGCGGTTCGCCCGCCGGGAAGCGGACGGGACCTGGGCAAAGCTGCTGGAACACGTCCAGGTCCGCCACGACGCGATGGGCAGGGTGGAGTGGACCGTCGCTGTCGACTCCACGATCAACCGAACTCACCAGCACGCGGCCGGCGCCCGCAAAAAGGGGCCGCGGACGGGGACGAACCGGAAGATCCGGGCCGCTCGCAGGCGCGTCAGGCCCTAGCCCGTTGACGGGGACGACACCGACGGGAACAGCGCGCGGAAGACGTCCGCGGAGTCCGTGCCCGAGCGGCCGAAGGGTGCGTCGAAGTCCCAGACCAGGAACAGCAGGAAGGCGATCAGTGCGGTGAAGAAGCCGGCCAGCAGCAGTTCCTGGTAGCTGCGGCCGATGTTCATGGTGAAGATCAGGCCGACCGTCACCAGCGCGCCGATGATCAGGCCGAACCACACCACCCCCGGCAGCGTCGCCCCCGCGCTCGCCACCCGTGAGTTGCGTGCCGCGTCCGCGACCGCGACCTGGTCCAGCATGGGCTGGTACGCGTGCGCCTCCAACTCGTTCGCGGGGGTGTGCTGCGCGACGTCCGAGCGGACCTCCGCGAGCAGCTCCGCGCCCCGCCCGTTCACCTCCCGGCCCTCGACCATCCGCGGCCACTCCTGGCGCACGACGTGCGTGACGTACGCGTCCACGTCGTCGCGGAGCGCCGCGCGGAAGTCGGCGGGGAAGACCTCCGCGCGCTGCACCACCTCGTGCAGTGCCTGCGCCTCCCGCCGGGCGTCGTCCTGCGCGGCGCTGCGCGCCTCCCAGACGCCGGCGATGGCGAGGCCGAGGACGATCGCGTACACGACGCCGACCATCATCGTCATGTACTCCAGCACGTCCGGGGTCTCCACCCCGGCGCGGTCGCCGTCGCCGGCAAGCGCGGCACTGGTGCGGCGTCTGCGGTGGTTGAGCAGGGTGACGGCGAGCACGACGGCGCACGCCGCGGCCATCACGATGGCCAGGACCAGCCATTCGGACATGGGTGTCTCCGTACTTCAGGGGGGCGGGCGGCGCCCGGGCCGTCAGCGGCCCCGGCGGGGCTTGAGCAGCGCCGCGGCGAGCACGGCCGGCGTGGTGGTGACCAGCATCAGGACGACGATCGACATCCCGTCGTGCCGCGGCTTCGCCGGGAGCGGCCGGTGGGCCCGTACGGGCTGCACGGTCCGGGTGATCGGCTGGACGCGCGGTGGCGCTGGCGCGGGACGGGGCGCCGTACGGGACGGGACGACGACCGGCACCGGCACGGGGGCGGGTGCGACGTCCGGCCCCGGAGCCGCGGGTGCGACGGGCGGGCTCGACGAAGGCGGAGGTGAAGGCGGGGTCGGCGTCGGCGTCGGCGTCGGCGTCGGCGTCGGCGTCGGCGTCGGCGAAGGCGAGGGCGTCGGGCTGGGGGTCGGCGACGGAGTCGGCGTCGGCGAAGGCGTGGGGGTCGGCGTGGGAGTCGGCTTCGGCGTCGGGGACGGCGTGGGCTTCGGCGGCTTGGTCGGGCACCCGCGCAGCACCTGCACCGACACCTTCACGGACACCCGCACCGGACGCGGCCCGGACGCGGAGACCGCGGCCGAGGCGCACACGACGCCCGGCACGTCCACGCGCGCGTCGACGGAGACGTGGAACGACGGCACCGGCCACGGTCGGCTGACCGCGTACGGCAGAACGGCGTCCGTACGTACGGCTGGTGAGGCCAGCGGCGACGCCGAAGGGGCGGGCCGGGACGACTGCGACCACGGCGCCTTGGACACGCTCACAGCTACGGACTCACGTCCCCCACCTCCCCCCGGGTCCCCACCCGTGGCGACGGCCACACCCACCCCCTGCGCACCGAGGAGGACCGTCGCGGCCACCAGTGCGCTCAACTGCTCCCATCGGGCCACATCAGCACGTTATGGGCGCAAGCCAGGACACAGGTAGCACTATCACTTGGACTGATGAATGAGACGTTTGTCTGATCGTTCACCCACAGGAGCATCAGGGCCGGACAGGGGTGCTGTGCGCACGGCTTCCCCCGTGTCTGAGGCACCGCCCCACCGGTACGGACTAAGCCGGCATGCGGGCTCCGACCGGCCGTGAGACGTTCGCCGGGTGAGGGAATCCTTGATCGCCGCGGTGCAGGCCGGCGCCGGAATGACCGTCGCCGCGCTCACCGTCATGGCGCTGCTGCTGCTGGGTGTCGCCGCGCTCCGCCTGTCGAGCGCGGGCCGTACGGACCCGTCGGACGAGGCCCGTTCGCTGGCGCTCGCGCTCTACGGGTGCGGGGCGGCCGTCGTGTCGCTGAGCCTGTTCGTCACGGTGATATAGCGGGGCGGCGGGACACGACCTACAGCCAGCCGTTGCGCTTGAAGGCCCGGTGGATGACGCAGCAGGCCGTCGCCATGACGCCGAGGACCAGCGGATATCCGTACGTCCAGCGCAGCTCCGGCATGTGGTCGAAGTTCATTCCGTAGACGCCGCAGACCATCGTGGGCACGGCGATGATCGCCGCCCACGCCGTGATCTTGCGCATGTCCTCGTTCTGGGCGACGGTCACCTGCGCCAGGTGCGCCTGGAGGATCGAGTCCAACAGCCCGTCGTACGCGGCGATCTGCTCGCCCACCCGCGCGAGGTGGTCGACGACGTCCCGGAAGTACGGCTGGATCGCGGCGCTGATCGGCGCGGCGGGCGGCTGCTGCGTGGCGAGCGCGAGCAGCGGGCGCTCCAGCGGCCCCGACGCCCGCTTCAGCTCCAGGAGTTCCCGCTTGAGCTGGTAGATCCGGCCCGCGTCGGCGCGGCCGGCGGACGCGCTGAAGACGGCGTTCTCCACCGCGTCCACGTCCTCCTGGACGGCGTCCACCACGGCCAGGTAGTCGTCCACGACCTGGTCGGCGATGGCGTGCAGCACGGCGGCCGGCCCCTTGGCGAGCTGCGCGGGGTGCTCCTCCAGGGCCTCGCGCAGCGGCCCGAGCGAGCCGTGCCGCCCGTGCCGCACGGTGATCACGAAGTCGGGTCCGGCGAAGACCATCAACTCGCCGGTGTCGACGACCTCGCTGGTCGCGGTGAGTTCGGCGTGCGCCACGTACACACAGGGCTTGAGGACCGCGAACAGGGTGTCCCCGTACCGCTCGACCTTGGGCCGCTGATGGGCGTGGACGGCGTCCTCGACGGCGAGCGGATGCAGCCCGAACACCTCGGTGAACACCGCGAACTCCACCTCGGTGGGCTCGTGCAGCCCCACCCACACGAAGCCCCGGCCCCTCTTGCGGACCTGCCGCAGCGCCTCGCGGGCGTCGCCGTCGCACCGCTGGCGCACGCCGTCCGCGTACACGACGCAGTTCACCACGGCGCTGCCGAGCGGCGAGCGGGCGGGGTGGGAGAGGTCGACGGGACGGCGGCGGTGCGCACGGCGCATCGCGCGCCGAAGCGTCCGGATCATCGGCACGGTGGGCTCCTTCGGGACGTGCCAGTCTCCCACTGACGGCCGACTGGTGGAGGAGTTGTGCCCAGGTCGGGAGCCGGATACGCGGCGCGCTCGGAGGGCCGCGTGCGCGCGCAGGGTCAGCAGCGCGGCGAGTGTCACCCCGGGGCGCGCCTCCACCTCGGTCGTGGCGGTCCAGTGCGCCCAGCGGATCGGCCACCCGCCGTCCTCCTGCTGCTGGGAGGCCGGGTGGCGCAGGCCGCGCGCCATCTCCGCAGCGCTGAACCACGCCCGGGCGAGGCTGTCCGGCCGGGACGCGGTGTGCCCATACCGGGACGGTAGGCCGCCGGTCAGGGCGCGTCTTGCACGATTCGGACGCTCCTCGTCCCTTGGCGTCGCCGGGCGACGACCGTACGGTGACGCCGTGAGCAGCAGCGACCCGGACCTCCCGGACCCCTTCGACGACGACGAGCACTCGGGGAACTGGATCGACGAGGCACTGGGCGAGGACGAGGGAGAACTCCTCGCCGAGCTGGACGCCCTCGACCGGCTCGACATCGTCATCAGCACCGCGTGGGACCTGACCGTGCAGATGGAGACGGCCTTCCACAAGGCGGTGCAGGACGCCGTCCAGGCCGACCACTCCTGGGCGGAGATCGGCGAACGCCTCGGCCTCACCGAGCAGCAGGCGCGCCACGAGTACGACCGGGGCCAGGTCTTCCTCCAGGACCCGGCGCCCGGCGTCACCAGGAGCGCGGAGCTGGTGGCCGCCCTGACCGCGGCGCACCGGGCCACCGTGGAGGGGCGCGGCCCGGACGTGGACACCGACCACCTGCTGGAGGGCCTGCTGAGGGTCGACGGCACCGCGGCCACGGTCCTGGGCTCCCTGGGCGTGACGCGCGAGCGGGTGCGGAGGGCGTGGCTGCGCATGGCCGACCCCAGGCCGCGGGACGTACTGCTCCAGGGCTACTCGGCGCCGGCCAGGACCGCGGTGGCGGCGGCGGAGCTGCACGCCGTGGAGACCACCCCGGAAGGCACCCCGGTGGTCGTCGGCACCCACCACCTGCTCGCGGTCCTCCTCGCCGACCCGTCCTCGCGCGCGTGCGTGGCCCTCACCGAACTGGACGTGTCCCCCGACGTCGTGCGCCACGTCCTGTCCGCGCACACCCCGCCCCCGCGCAACTTGATGGGCCGCCGCTTCCGGTACGGGCCGCGGCCCGCGGGGTAGCGGGCCCGCAGTCTCTCGGGCGGCGGTTCAGGTCGTCGGGGCGCCGCCGAGGCTGATTTCGTTGCCGTCGGGGTCCCGGTAGACGACCTTGGTCACGCCGCCTTCGTACGTCTCGCGCCGCGCGGGCGCGATGCCCCGGCCGGCGGCTCCCGCGACCCGGGCGTCGAGGTCGGAGACGAACGACAGCACCAGGGCGTTTCCGGCCCGTTCGGGGTCCTGCACGATGTACACGTAGCGGTGCTCGGCCAGCTCCCACACCGCTTCGACGTCGTTCGGCAGGAACGAGGGCTGGCTGCCGAGGAGCCGTTCGTACCAGGACAGCGCCGTGGTGAAGTCGGTGACGGGGATGCCGGCGAAGAGGTCCAGGGACATGCCGTCCTCCAGGTGCGGTCGAGGTGCCGACCGTGGCGTCGGTCGGTCACACCAGCTTTGACCACCACGAGCCGATCAGGCGCTCCCACGCCGTGCGGCGCGAGTCCTCGGCCCCGGGAGCGGCGCCGGGAGTGGCCCCGGGAGTGGCCCCGGGCTTGGGCTTGGGGGAGGGCTTGGCCGGGGTCTGGGCCGCGCGGTCGTACACCTTCTTGGCCGTGGCGCCGAGCACTTCGCCGTACATCTTGGTCGGGGTCATGGAGTCCAGCGATCCGTTGACGGAGACGAGGACGCCCTTGCCGGTGGCGGCGTCGAAGTCGGCCAGCCACGGGCCGCCGCTGGAGCCGCCGGTCATGTCGCAGGGGATGACCTGGGTGCCGTCCTCCTTCTTGGTCCTGCCGGTGCACCTCAGGAGCTGCTCGCCGCGTTGCGGGCGGGTGGCGGAGTAGCCGAAGGCGGAGACGGTGCTGCCGACGGGGCGGTTGAAGGAGACGGGCAGGCCGCCCACGGCGTCGGTGAGCTTGCGGCCGTCCTTGTTGGCGTCGACGGTGAGCGCGGCGACGTCGTTGGTGGACTCCTCCTCCCAGGTGCGCGGGGACGCGACGGTGCGGACCGCGAACGCGCCGTGCGGCGCCTTGCCCTTGGCGTAGCCGGGCACGAACACCATCGTGGTGTTGGTGTTGACGGGGGAGGAGCCCCGGCGCACGCAGTGCGCGGCGGTCATGACGGCGGACTTGTTGGCGCTGGTGACGGCCGTGGCCGTGCACCAGGTGTCGGAGCCCCGCGCGTTGACGAAGAAGAGCCGTCCCACGGACTTCAGCGCGGTGCCCTGCCACGGCTTCGCCATCGGCCCCGTCGGCCCGAGGTCCACGGACTTGCCGACGGCCTTGATGCGGGCGGGCGTCCAGTAGGCGAGGGCGTCCCGGCGCTCCTTCGCGGAGTACGTCAGGACGGAGACCGGGTTCGCCGCGGTGGCGTCCGCCTGGGCGGTGGCGGCCATCGCCGGCACCGGGGCGGCGAGGACCAGGGCCGTACCGGCCACGACGAGTCCCGTGGCCGGGCCGCGCAGGCGCCGGGTCACGGAAGGCGATGTCTCGGTCATGGCGGCGGTCTCCTCGGCTGGTGCGGGCGGCGAACGGTTGCCAGTCTGCGCGGCGGGAGGAGGGATTCCGCCTGCTCAGCCTGGTCTGTCGACGTCCCGTGACACACGTGTGCGGATTCGCGCACACGCGTGACGCAACCGCGGTCCAAGCGGCCCCCGGGCGACCCCGGGCGACCCCGGTCAGGGCCGTGACACGTCCCCGCCCGCGTTGTGGATCATCCGCTGGAGCACCTTCAGCGCGATCAGGTACTCCTCGTCGGAGACGTCCGCGTGCACCCGCTCCCGGTTGGCGCGCTGGGTCTCGGCGGCGCGGCGGTGCAGGGCGCGGCCCTCGTCGGTGAGGCGCAGCCGGCCGTCCGCGTCCTGGACGAGCAACTTCCGTTCCACCAGGAGGTCGACGTCGGGGGCGAGGCCGCCGGCGCCGACGTCGAGGTTGGCCTGCTGGGCGGTGATCACCTCGGCGCGGGTGGCGCCGTCCTCGGCGTGCAGCACCTGGTGGAGCACCCACCACTGCGGCTGGGTGACCCCGATCGCCGCGAGCCGGCCCCTGGCGTACGCCAGCAGCGTCTTGTTCGCGGCCCACGTCCAGTACCCGACCGGCTGGTCGACCAGGTCCGCGTCCTTGTGCGAGTACTCCATCACGCCACCTCTTCCGCTTGCGCCGCACCGGCCTCGCCCGCCGCGGTCGGCGGGCTCCTCCCGCACCGTAGAACCTCAACTGTGGTTGAGATCAAGTGTGTTGAGGGTCACTCCGGACTTCCCGGGCCGGGGGTTAACCCCCCTCGACGCACACGGGGTCGCCGGATGGGCCGGGACGGCACGGGCGATCACCCTTGGACCATGGCCACTCACTACAAGGCAGCAGCCCTGACCCTCTCCGTCGTCACCGGCGTCACGACCCTCACCGGAGCCACCGGGGTCGCCGGTGCGAGCACGCCCCGCGCGCCCGTCGGGGCGGCCGCGCCGGCCCTCGCGTGGAAGGCGTGCGCCCAGCCCGGCGGGCCGGCGACGCAGGAGTGCGCCACGTTGGAAGTGCCGCTGGACTACCGGGATCCGGACGGCCCGAAGGCGTCCGTCGCCGTGTCGCGGGTGCGCAGCGAGGACCCGGGCGAGCGGCGCGGCACGCTCCTGATCGTCCCCGGCGGGCCGGGCTCCTCCGGGGTGCAGCGGCTGACCCAGAAGGCCGCGGCCCTGCGGCAGCAGGTGGGCGACGCGTACGACCTGGTGAGTCTGGATCCGCGCGGGGTCGGCGGCAGCACCAAGGCGGAGTGCGGACTTCCCGATGCCGATCGGTACTTGACGTCCGTGCGCTTCTGGCCCGGCGCCGACGGCTCCATCAAGGAGAGCGCGGAGCGGTCCGCGCGCACGGCCGAGCTGTGCGCGCGCAACGGCGGTGCGGTGCTGCGCAGTTTGAGCAGTGCGAACGAGGCGCGGGACATCGACCGGCTGCGGCAGGCGCTCGGCGAGCGCAAGTTGTCGATCTGGTCCATCTCGTACGGGACGTACGTCACGGCGGTGTACGCGCAGAAGTTCCCGCACCGCACCGACCGCGTGGTGCTGGACAGCAGCGGCGACCCGGACCACCGCAGGGTGGCCCGCGGCTGGTTGGCGAACATGTCCCGTGCGGTGGATGAGCGGTTCCCCGACTTCGCCGCCTGGGCGTCGGACCCGGCGCGGGGGTCCACGCTGCGGCTCGGCGAGAGCCCCGAGGAGGTGCGGAAGCTGGTCGTCGACCTGATGGCGCGCCTCGACCGGCAGCCGAAGCCGACGGCCGATCCGAAGCTGGAGCTGACCGGCAACGGGCTGCGCCAGTCGGTGCTGGACGCGCTCTACGACGACGCGCGGTTCGAGGGCCTCGCGAAGCTGATCAAGGCCGCGCACGAGCCGGCCGGCGTGCCGGTGCTCGACCCGGTCCAGACGAAGCCGCTGCCGGACGCCGACGTGGCCGTGTCGATCGGCGTCGTCTGCAACGACGTGTCGAACTGGCCTGAGTCGGTGGCCGGGTACGAGCGGGCCGTGGCCGTCGACCGGGCGCGCCATCCGCTCACCGGCGGCCTGCCGCAGAACATCACCCCCTGCGCCTTCTGGAAGAACGACCAGCGGGAGGAGCCCACCCGCATCACGTCGGACGGGCCCTCCAACATCCTGATGATCCAGAACCGGCGCGACCCTGCGACGCCGCACTTCGGTGCCCTGGAGATGCGGCGGGCGCTGGGCGACCGGGCCCGGATGGTCACCGTCGAGAAGGGCGGGCACGCGGTGTACGTGGGGACGGGCAACGCCTGCGGCGACCGGACGGTGACCGAGTTCCTGACGACGGGGAAGCGGCCCGCGCGGGACGTCTCCTGCCCGGGCTGACCGCCCCCGCGCGTCGGATGGTCGCACGGTCACGCGGCGGGGCGGTCATGCGGTGGGGCGGTCATGCGGCCCGTCGTCACGCGGCGGGGCGGTCCGCCTTCAGCACCTCCAGCAGGCTGGAGAAGCTGTCCGCCGCGTGACCGGCGGCCATGCCGCGGCGGAAGAGCTCCACGACGGTCGACGGCAGAGTGGTGTCCACGCCCGCGTCGGCCATCGTGTGCAGCACGTGCTCGGTGCTGGCGACCCCCATCGCCAGCCGGTCCACGTCGCCCTCGTGGTTCCCCGCGTCGATCCGCTCCGCGTAGAAGGCGGTGAAGGACTCCAGGCTGCCGAGGGTGGCCCTGGCGTGGTCGAGGATGTCGGCGGCCTTGAGACCGTGGGCGTCCGCGAGGGCGACGGACTGGAGCATGCTGAGCATCGACGTCCAGAACATGCCCATGCCGAGCTGGTACATCAGCGCGGCGAGGCCGGGCTCCTCACCTAGGTAGTCGGGGCGGGTGAGCACGCCCAGGGTGTCCCGGTGCCGCTCGAAGGCGGCGCTCGGCCCGCTGTAGAAGGTGTTCATGTTCTCGGTGTCGCCGATGCCGGACGGTGAGCTGGCGACCCCGCCGGTGAGCATCGTCGCGCCGTGGCCGGCGAGCCAGCGGGCGCCCTCGCGGGTCTTCTCGGGGGTGTCGGAGCTGAGGTTGACGACGACCCGGCCGGCGAGCGCGTCGGCGGCCGGGTCGAGGATCGCGTACATCGCGTCGTAGTCGGTCAGGCTGAGGACCACCAACTCGTTGGCGCGCAGGGCGTCCTTGACGTTCGCGGCGAGCACGGCGCCCTGCTCGACGAGGGGTTCGGCGCGCGACGGGGTCCTGTTCCAGACGGTCACCTCGTGTCCCCGGTCCAGGAAGGTGCGGACCATGGCCTGACCCATGGGGCCGAGCCCGATGACGGTGACGGGGCGGGCGGTGCTGGCAGCGGTGGTCGCGGCGGTGGCAGGCATGGCTGTCTCCCTCGGCTCTAGAATGAGCGCTCTATTTAGAGCACTGACGCGACAGTAGCACGGCGCTAGAGCGAGCGTTCTATCTAGAGGAGGGCTTGGTCGGCGTCAGTTCGTGAGCGAGTCGGTGAGCGGTCGGTCCGGGGTGACCTCCTGGACGTGGACGACCGCGTCGAACCAGTCCCGTAGCGATCCGCCCGTCATGTGGTGTTCGGCGTGGTCGACGGCGGTGAAGCCGGGGCCGACGAACCGCGTCCTGGTGGCGCCGTCGAGCCAGGCCGCCACGGGCGCGGGCCCGTCACCGCGCAGGTCCAGCAGGTAAGCGGCGGGCTCCGCGCTCCCCAAGACCGCCTCGGCGAACTCCGCGGGCGGCGCCGGGACCCGGGCGGTGACGCGCTCGGCGCCGGGGCCGGGCGCGACGACGGTGCCGTGGTGGAAGGTGAGGCCGACCGAGACGTAACCGGGCCCGTGGTGCCGACGCAGCCAGCCGCCCGCGTTCCGGTGGGTCAGCGGCGGCGAGGAGGGCGCGAGCGTCCGCGGGTCGCCGTTCGCTGTGTGCACGAGCCCGCCCCAGTAGACGACCTTGGCGCCCTTGTTCCCGGGGTGCTCGTGCCAGCGGATGACGTGGTGCGCCAGGTCCCGCTCGATGCCGGCCAGGCCCTCCTCCGGGGGCGAGGGCTCCGCGCCGGGCACCGTCGCGGTGAACCGAACGGGGTCGTCGGGGTGCTGAACGTTGTACGAGCGCATCCACTCGACGAGGTCGAGCACTTCCTGCGAGCGCCAGAACGACCGGGCCCCCGCCAACAGCGCCCGCGGGTCGCCCGCCCCGGTGCTGACGTACGCGTCGAGCCCGACCCGTGCCGCGTCGTCCCCCTCCAACGCGACGGCGCGGAACCCCGCTTCCTCCACGAGCAGCCGTACGGCTCGGTGCGCGAGTGCGGACAGCTCGTGCGTCTGGCGGGACGCGGCGCCGAGCGCCACCACTGAGGCGTCGCCGACCAACGGCACCAGCGGCCGGAGGTCGGTCAGCGGCGCCGACGGGTCGAACGTGGTGAGCGGGTGGGCGCGCCCCTCGATCCACGGGACGACCTGCCGGGCGAGCGGGGGGACTTGGTTGACCTGGGCGGACATCGTGGACTCCTCGGTGTACGCGAGCGGTGCCGGGGCGAGCCCCGGCCGCGGCCGACGCCGCACCAGGAGCCTCGGACATCAACCAAACCTGAGGTCAAGCCCTGGGGTCCCGCAGCACCGGCCGGGAACGCTCCGTCGCCCGCACGATCGCCGCCTCCACCGCCGCGATCCGCTCCGCCAACTCCCCGAACGGGTCCCGCTCCCGCGCCCTCGCCCGTCCGTACGCCTCCTTCACCGCCGCCCAGCGCGCCGCGCCCGGCCCGTCCAACGCACCCCGCAGCTCCGCCAGCTTCAACACGTTCGCCTCGGTGTCGCCCGGCAGCGCCCGCGCCTCCGCCGTGTAGTGGTCGGTGACCACCGCGGTCAGCTCCGCGTCGTTCATCGCCGGACTCAGCCGCTGCACGATCCGGTTCATGTCGCGGTACGACCCCTGGAGCCGGAACGGCGGCTCGGTGCGGGCCGCCTCCGAAACGCCCGCCGACGCGATGTACGCCGCGTTCACCGCGAGGACCGTGCGCCGCGCCGCCAGCACGTGCCGCAGCACGTCCACGACCTGCGTCAACTCGCCCGGCTCGTACGGGTGCACCAGCCCGCCGCGGTCGGCCGACGCATCGCCCGCCGCCAGCCGCACCAACAGCTCCACGTCGCCCCGTCCACGCCCCGCGAGCGGCGCCAGCAGCGGGTGCGAGGTCAGGGCGTTCTCGACGAAGCTCAGCTCGAACGCCTCCTCACGGCCCGTCAGCACGTCGCCCAGGTCCCACACGTCCGCCCGGTTCGCCAACATGTCCGGCAGCCGGAAGCGCTCCCCCGACTCGGTGTACGGATTGCCCGCCATGCACACCGCGAACCGCTTGCCCCGCAGGTCCCGGCCGCCGAGCCGCCGGCTCGCGTCGCACAGCGGGATGAAGCGCTGCAACAGCTCCGGCGAGGTGTGCTGGATGTCGTCCAGGTACAGCAGCACGTTGTTCCCCGCCGTCAGCGCGAACTCCACCTTCTCCAACTCGGCACGCGCCGCGGCGTCCGGCGCCTGCGCCGGGTCCAGCGAGACCGTGTCCCGGCCCAGCGCCGGCCCGTCGACCTTCACCAGCAGCAGCCCGAGCCGCTGGGCGACGTACTCCACCAGCGTCGTCTTGCCGTAGCCCGGCGGCGACAGCAGGAGCAGCAGCCCGCCGCTGTCGGTGCGCTTGTCGTCGCCGGCCGCACCGATCTGCCGGGCGAGGCTGTCGCCGACCAGCGGCAGGTACACCTCGTCCACCAGCCTGTTGCGGACGAACGCGCTCATCACCCGCGGCCGGTGCTCGGCCAGCCGCAGCCGCTCCCGCTCCGCCGCCACCAGCGCGGTCCGCAGCTTCTGGTACGCCCGGAAGCCCGGCACCTCCCGGGCGGCGAAGTCGGCGGTACGGGTCAGGAACTCGTCCAGCCGCACCGTCAAGGAGCCCTGCCGCAACCGGGGGTGGTCGCCGAGCAGCCCCGTCACCGTCGCGACCTGCGCCGCCGCCACGTCGTACCGCTCCAGCTTCGGACACAGCTCCAGCGCCACCGCCTCCGCGACCACGTCCGGCTCGGCGTCCGTCGCGTACGCGCCCAGCCAGCCCTCCACCAGCCGCCGCGCCTCACCCGCGTCCAGGGCGTCCAGCACGTCCCGTACGTCGTACGACTCGTCGACCGCGTCGTGGAAACCGGCCAGCAACTCCCTCGCCGCGCCGCCCGTCGCGAAGGACTCGCCCGTCGCCAACTCCTCCACCAGGTACTCCGCGGCGACCGAGGAGCCCACCGCGTCGGTGAGTTCGGCGTGCAGCGCGGCCAGCGCCGACGACGGACCGAACCGCTCCCGCGCCGCCACCAGCGACCGCGCCTGCCGCGCCCACCGCTCCCGTACGGCCGCGTCGGCGAGCCCGGCCCAGAACAGCTGCGCCCGCGCCCGCTCCCCGCCGGGGAAGCGCAGCAGCCCGGCCGTGCGCCACAGCCCCGTCACGGCCCGCAGCAGCGCCTCCGCGTCGTGGTCGTGCACCCCGCGCTCGTAGCCCTCGTCGTACGCGTCGGCCACCGCCCGCGCCACCAAACCGGCCGGGTCCCCGCCCGCCACCGCCGCCGGCAGCAGCCGCGCCGCCAGGTGCTCGGCCCGGTACACGTCGGGCGACTCCGACGGCAGCGACCGCGTCCAATACGGTCGGGCCGCCGCGAACTCCTCGCCCTTCACCGGCGCCCGGAAGTCCGTGCCCGTCAGCGCGTACGCCATGCCGTCGCCGCGCGGCACGAGGGTCAGCTCCGGCTCCTGCGCGGTCACCGCGAAGCGGTGCCGGCCCAGCCGGATCGTGTCCCCGCCGTCCGCGAACAGCTCCAGGCGGTCCCGCAGCGCCCGAACCGCCTCCTGCCGGGCCACCTTCAGCCGTCCCGCCAGCTCCTCCGCACGCACCGCGTCCCCGAGCGCCCGCAACTCGTCCGCGGTGCGCCGGATGCGGGCCACCATCGGATCGGAGCCGAAGTACGTGTGGACGGCGTCCGCGTCCGGCAGCGCCGCGGCCCGCCGCGCCACCGTCTCCACCGCCCGCTCCGCGGACTGCGCCAGCCGCTCCGTGCGCCGCGCCCGGTCGTCCTGGAGCGCCTGGCGGCGCGCCGAGAACGCCTCGTACACCTCCGAGCGCTGCTCGGCGATCTGCGCGAGGAAACCGTCGTGGTCGGCGAACCGGGACTCCAGGTCCTCCAGGTGCAGCAGCAGCCGGGTGAGCTGCCCGTCGCACTCCTCGGGCGTCGTCGCGGCGGCCAACGCGCCCGTCACCGACTGCGCCAGCAACGCGAACTCGGCGGTGAACTCGGCCCGGCCCTCCTGCTCCGCCAGCTCCCGACGGCGGCCCACGAGCGTGGCGCGGGCCCGGTTCACCGCGCCGACGACACCGGCGACCCGCTCCAGGATGCCGGTGCGCACGGTCGCGTCCGCCACCTCAAGACCGGTCACGACCTCCGTCAACGTGCGCAGCCCCGCGGCACGTTCGTCCAGCCGCGCCACGACCTCCTCCGCCTCGGCCGCGGTCGTCAGCGCGGCGGCCCGGTCCGCGAGCGCCGCGACCTCCTCGGCGTAGCCGGCGAACGCCTCCTCCCGTTGGAGGAACGCCACCGCCCGGCGCGCGGCGGACGCGGTGTCCGCCTCGACGTCCCCCGCGAGCGCGTCGATCGCCGCGACGTCCGCGTACCGCATCTCCTTCAGCGTCACCAACCGGCCGCGGGCTGCGCGCAGTTCGGTGATCCGCGCGATCCACTCCTCCGCGGACGCCGGCGCCTCGCCGCGGATGCGGCGCACCAGACGCGCCACGGTCGCCGCGGCCTCGGCGAGCGCCTCCGCCGCCGAGGCCGTCAGCGCCCGCACGGTCGCGAACTCCTCCAGCGCCCGCCCCGCGGTCCCGCGCAGTTCGGTCAGCGGGGTGCGCAGATCGCCGACCTCGGCGTCGCCCAGCCACGGGTAGCGGTCAGCGGTCCGCTCGCAGTCCGCGACCAGCGCCTCGTACAGCTCGACCGTGGGCGTCCCCTCGGCGTCCCCGACGGCCGCGGCCCGGCGCGCCAGCGCGAACGCGTCCGCGACGCCCCGCACCAGGTCGGCGTTGCCGATGCGGGCGAGCGGGCCGTCGACGGCGGGCAGCGGATGCGTCTCGGCGACGTACGGGCTCTCCCACAGCCGCACCTGGTGGACCCGGGACGGCTCGTCGGCGCCGTGCAGGGCGAGGAGCGACCCGTCGTCGAAGAGGGCGTACGCGTCGCAGGCGAGCGGCGCCGCGACCTCCTCGCGGATCGTGTCGTACGGCAGCAGCCGACTCCGGCCGTCGCCGCGGAACACGTACAGCACGTTCTCGCCCCCGGGCGAGTGCACCGCGCGCTCGAACTCCAGCGGCTCGTGCGCGCTCTTGGCGTCGACGGTCTCGAACGTGCGCACCGTGCCGTTGGTCAGGCAGTAGCCGCCGGGGAAGACGACGCCCTGGTCGTCGGGGAGGCGACGGCAGGACTCCCCGACGCCGTCCAGACGCACCACGGACGAGGTGAGCGTGTCGACCACCAGGTGCCGCACGACGTCCTCGTTGTACGGGCGCACCCGCAGCAGCACCAGCGTGCCCACGCGTGCCCATGCGACCTCCGCGTCCGCGAGGGCCTGCGACGGGTCGTCCACGGGCTCGGCGTGCACGCCGTCCGGCGCGTCCGTGTCGTCCACGGTCTTCACCGTCAGCGCGCCGCCCGTCACGGCGACGAACACCCCGTCCGTGACGCGCACGTGCGGATGGCGCCCCGGCACGTGGTCGTCGCGGCTGGTCTCCGTCCACACCACGTCCTGCGCCGGCGGCGCGTCGGCGAGGTCGCGCTCGCCGCGCGCGTCCAAGAACCCGCGGGGCGCCAGCGACCAGCGCAGCACGCGCACGTCCTTCTCCCCGGTCCGGAAGACGGCGAGCAGCCTTTCGCCCGTGACGCGCAGCCGCTCCAGGCGGGCACCCCGGAAGTAGCGGCACAGCGCCGCGAACTCCGCGTGGAACGCGGGGTCGTCGAGGAGGCCCGGGACGGCGTCCTCGGGCAGCCGCTGCAACTCCCGGTCGTACAGCGCGAACACGTCCCCGACGGAGGTCTCCGGCGACAGCGCGGCGGGCGGGTCCCATGCGATGAGCAGCGCGCCGCCGACCGCGACGGCGTCGCGGGGGGTGGCGGGGGCGTCGCTCCGCAGCGGTGCGGTCCGGGCGAGGCGCAGTTCGGCGGCGCCGAACGCGTTGGTGCGGCTGGAGTTGAGCGCGTCGGCGCGGCGCTGCAACTCGGCTGCGCCGCGCCGCAGCCGCGTGCGCAACACGTCGTAGTTCCCGGTGTCTCCGGTGTCGCTCCCCATGACCCCTCCTGTCTCGCACGCCGGTGCGGTGTGGTGTGTGTGCTGTGTGCCCCGGGCGGCGTCTCCCCGCGGGAGCGTTGGCCTCTGCGGCCCGGTGGTGGATTGCTCGCGCAGTTCCTCCCCCTGTGCCTTGCGGGTATGGGGGAACCCCCACCTACGCCCAGAGGGAGTGGGGGACCCCCGGCGCCCCTGACTCGCTCCCCCGTCGGTCATCTGCGAGTCGCACATGGTTTCCCTACGCCCGCAGGGCGTGGGCAATCAGGGGCGCGGGGAACTGCGCGAGCAACCCACCACCGGGCCGCAGTGACCAGCGCTCCCGCAGGGGAACGGCGGGGTTTGGGGGCGCTGGGGGTCCCCCCACGCCCTCTGGGCGTAGGGGGCGGAACTGCGCGAACAGCCACAACACACCCGCAGAGACCAACGCTCTCGCAGAGGAACGGCGGGTACGTCCAGGGGCGCCGGGCACACGCAGCAACCGCAGACGCCCCGGTGGGGCGCGCATCGAGCGCGCCCCGTCGAAGCCCGCCGCTGCCGCCCCCCGCGCGGCAGCGGCGGAGTCGAGGAACGGGTCACCCCGAACCGTTGCCGTTGCCGTTGCCGTTGCCGCGCGCAGCGTTCAGCAGTTCGCCGAGCTGCGCCTCCACGCCGGCCCCCGCCGCCCCACCCGACCGCATCAGCTTCGTCAGGAGCGCGGACACCGTCAGGTTCTGGACGTCGGACGTGGAGACCGAGCTAAGGACGGACGTCGCGTCCTCCGCGAAGGAGCGCGAGCCGTCGAGCCACGGTTCGGCCAGGGTCCGTGCCGTCGTGGAGCCTTCGACGAACGCGTCCACGCCCTTGCCCAGCGACACCGCTCCGACCAGCCGGTCGAAGAAGACGGACTCACCGCCGACGATGTCGATGTCCGCGTTCTCCAGGCCCGTCGCGAGCACCTGCGCCTGTGCCTGCGCGATCTCCCGCTGGACTTCGAGGCCCGCGAGGCGGACGTCCTTCTCCGCCTCCAGCCGCAGGCGGTACTCCTCGTGCGCCCGGGACGCCTCGTCCAGTGCCGCCATCGCCGCGGCCTTCTCGGTGATGCCGGTCGCCTCCGCCTTGAGGCGCTCGGCCAGCGCCGTGGCCTCCGCGCGGCCGGCCTTCTCGATCGCGTCGGCCTCCTTCTCGCGGACGGACACCGCCGCGAGCCCGGCCGCCGCGGCTTCGGCGCGCACGCCCTCCGCGAGGCGGATCTTGGCGCGGGCGTCGAGGTCCGCGGCCTTGGTGCGGGCCTCGGCGAGCGTCATCTCCTCCGCCGCCCGGTGCACCGCGGCCTGCTCCGCCGCCTCCGCCGCCTTGATGTCCTTGACCAGCCGCTCCTGCGCTTCTGCCTCCGCCGCGATGACCACGGCCTGCCGATGCCGCTCGGCCTCCTCGACGGCGCGCAGCCGCTTGATGGACTCCTCCTGCTCGGCCACCGTGCGGTCGACCGCGACGCGCTCCCGGATCACCTCGGCGATCTCGCGGCGCTCGGCCTCGACCTCCTTGTCCGCGGAGATCCGGGTCAGTTCGGTCTCCCGGTCCCGGGCGATGACTTCGAGGAGCCGGTCCTTCTCGATCCGCTCGCTCTCGATCGCGATCACCCGCTCGCGGTTCTTCGCGGCGACGGCGACCTCGCGGGCCTGGTTCTCCCGCTGGACGCCCAGTACTTCCTCGGTCTTGATGAACGCGCCCTGCGCCCGCAGCCGCTCCTCCTCGACCACCCGCGCCGTCTCGGCCTCCTCCCGGGCCCGTACGGTCTCGATCTCGCGGCGCTGCTTGATCTCGGCGTCGGCCTGGCGGCGCTCCAGCTCCAGGATGGCCTCCCGCGCGTCCACGTTCTGGCGGGTGATCTCCTTCTCCTCGTGCCGCTGGAACTCGTTGGTGCGCACGTGCTCCACGGCCGTCAGCTCCGTGATCTTGCGGATGCCCTGTGCGTCGAGGATGTTGTCCTTGTCGAGCTGGGCGAGCGGCGTCTGCTCCAGGTAGTCGATCGCCGCGTCCTCCAGGCTGTAGCCGTTCAGGTCGGTGCCGATGACCTGGATGATCCGGTCCCGGAACTCGTCCCGCTTGGTGTACAGGTCCGTGAAGTCGAGCTGCTTGCCGACGGTCTTCAGCGCCTCGGAGAACTTCGCGTTGAAGAGGTCCTGGAGGGTGCCCTGGTCGCTGGCCCGGGCGGTGCCGATGGCCTGGGCGACCTTCACGACGTCCTCGACGGTCTTGTTGACGCGGACGAAGAACGAGATGCGGATGTCGGCGCGGATGTTGTCCCGGCAGATCAGTCCGTCCCGGCCGGTGCGGGAGATGTCGATGGTCTTCACCGAGATGTCCATGACCTCGGCCTTGTGCAGCACGGGCAGCACGACCTGCCCGGTGAAGGTGACGTTGACGGTCCGCATCTTGGAGACGATGAGCGCCTTGCCCTGCTCGACCTTGCGGAAGAGCCGGCTGACGACGAGCACGACGACGACGGCGATGACGAGGACGACGGCGATCAACACGCCGACGCCCAGGGTGATGGCGTCCATGGTGGGGTACCTCACGTGTGAATTCAGAAGGAGGCGGGGCGGCGGCTGCCCGCAGGAAGACCCTGGTGGGAGCCCTAGTAGGGCGCGACCCAGAAGAACTCGCCGGCTTCGTCGTACGCGTACAGCAGCCCGGTGCTGCCGCTCACGAGCGCGTACGCATCGGTCTGTCGGACCTGGACGAGCGCCGTGGAGCCGTCCCGCGCGGTGACCTCCGCCTGGCCGAAGCGCCCGTCCACTCGTCCCGTACGGATGGTGCAGGTCAGCCCGATGAAGTCCTGCCGGGACGGCCCGGGTTCGTCGGGGAAGAGCTTCGCCAGCGGTCGTACGAGCAGCCGCACCAGCGCCCACGCGCCGACCAGGGACCAGCCGAGGGCGGCGAAGCCGAGCGGCAGCACGGCGTCCGCGCCGCCCTCGTCGGCGTCGAGGAGCAGCACGCCGCTGGCCAGGCTCAGGAACCAGGCGACGGCGATCAGCAGGGAGCCCGAGACGGCGATCGGCACCCCGCCGAGGTGGAGGGCGTGCGCGTCGACGTCGACGTCGAAGCCCTCGTGGTCGACGGCGCCGAGGAGGACCAGCAGCCAGAAGCCGATGACGACGACGAGGGCGGCGGTCAGGAAGAGCGTGGGGAACCCGATGGCGGCTGCCATGAACGCATTCATGATGGTCCCCCTTCTTCCCCCGCCCGTCGGTTTCCCGACCGGCCCTCCGCGGTCTCCGCGTCGGCTCTCGGCCGCTTCCCGTACCCGGCCAACGAGGTCCATCTTGCCCCGGTGAGCCCCCCACCCACACTGCCGCTCGCCGGCAGTCTTTACGCTTTCTTAATGCCGGATGTGCACAGAGCGGGGGAAACGATCATGCAACTGCCGGAAGACCACCTCGACGGATACGCCGGGATCCTGACGGACGCCTGCGCGACCGGGCGCCGCCTCAGCCGGGACGAACGCGCCCTGCTGCGGGCCCGCGGCGAACGCGCCGCGGAAGCCGGCCTCGGCCTGCGCGCCGCGGTCCGCGCCCAACTCGCGCTCGCCCGTTCCGTCGTCCCCGAACTGCCCCGGGCCGCCGCCGGCGACCTCCTCGCCACCGTCGAAGAGGCCGTCGACGCGTTCGCCGAGGGCCACGAACGGGCCCAGCGCCTGGCCGTGCGCCAGGAGGAGGCGGCCCGTCGGGAGTTCATCGACGACCTGCTGTACGGCCGCAGCGACCTCGGCCGCGTCGCCGAGCGCGCCGAACGCTTCGGCCTGCTGCTCTCCCAGGCGCACGCGGTCGCCGTGGCGCAGGGCGCCGAGCCGTACGACGACGGCTACCCCGTGACCCGCGGCATCGAGACGTCCCTGCTGACCCGCTTCGGAGACCGCCACATCCTGCTCACCACCAAGGACGGCCGGGTGATCTGCATCGCTCCCGGCGACCGGGGCGACGTGCTGCGGTTCTTCGCCAAGCAGGCGTACGCGGCGATGGACGGCGGCCAGGTCGCCATCGGCCGCGCCCACCCCGGCGCCGGCGGCGTCGTCCACTCGTACGAGGAGGCCCTGAACGCCCTGGACCTGGCCGCCCGCATGGACCTCGACGCCCCCGTGCTGCACGCCGCGGACCTGCTGGTCTATCCCGTGCTCACCCGCGACCGCCAGGCGATGGCCGACCTGGTCCGCTCGGTGCTCGGCCCGCTGAAGTCGGCCCGCGGCGGCGCCCGCCCGCTGCTCGACACGCTCACCGCGTACTTCGACACCGGCTGCGTCTCGGCGGAGGCCGCGCGCCGGCTCTCGCTGAGCGTGCGGGCCATGACGTACCGCCTGGACCGCATCCGCAAGCTGACCGGCGCGGACCCGAGCGACCCCGTGCACCGCTACACGCTCCAGACGGCGGTCATCGGCGCGCGGCTCTTGGACTGGCCGGAACAGGAGCTGTGAACTACCCGTCCAACAAATGCCGGTGGCGGTCGCCCCCGCCCCCGTCGCCCCCGACGTCGCCTGCGGCGTCGACGAAGGCCCGTACGGCCGCCGGGTCCGCCCGCTGCCACGCCGGGACCGTGGCGAGCCAGCCGAGCGCGTCGTCGACGGGCTGCCCCGCCGTCATCAGCGCCACCGCGGTCTGCGCCGGATCGACCCAGGCGGGCCCGGTCGCGGCCCGCGCCCAGTCGACGACGTACGCGTGCCCGCCGGCGTGCCCGATGAGCACGTTCCGCGGCCGTACGTCGGTGTGCAGCAGCGTCTCTCCGGCCAGCAGTCGGGCGTCCCGCGGCCCGAGGCGCCCCGCGTACCGCTCGACGAGCGCCGGTACGACGACCCCGCGCGGCGCCTTCAACCGCGCCATGCGCTTGACCACGGAGTGCACCGCGGCCAGGTCGCCGGTCCCCGGCCGGAAGTCGGCGTGCCGCCCGTCGACGTGGATGAACGCGAGCACCAGCCACCCCGAACCCCGCACCACGTGCCGCACGCTCGGCCCCACCCCGGCCACGGCCCGGTTGACGACCTGCTCGTACGCAAGCGCCGCGGCCCGCTCACCGTCGTCGTCCCGTACGCCCTTGAGGAAGAGCCGCCCCTGCCGTTCGGTGCGCACGACGGCGGCGAGGGACCCGCCGAGCCCTTCGCCGACGGCGGTCGCCTCCACCACCCGCCCGGTCCGCTCCTCGACCTGCTCCCGTAAGCCGGCGGGAAGCCCTTCCCACCCGACGCCCTCAGGCATGCGCTCTTTCCTCTCGTGTCGACCCCGGCGCCGCCCGTGGGACGGCACCGGAGCCCGTGCGCCTTCGCGGTCCCATTGTCCGTCGAGTGGTACGCACCCCGTGCGCCTCTTGCTCGGTTACGGCCCGCCGTTCAGGTGTGCGCCTCCCGCGCCCGCCGGCGCACCCGAGCACCGCGTTCGGTGGCGCCGTCACACCGGCACACGTGGTCCCACCAGGTACCCGTCGGGTCCTCCGAACAGCGCGGAGCCCCGCCCGATTGTGCCGTCATGCCGCCGCCGGACGGGGCAGGGATGCTTGGGTTCTTCACGTGGCTTGAGCGTCGCCTCAACCCGGCGGCCGGCTGTACCTCTCCAGCGTCGCCTTGCTCGTGGACCGGTCCACCAGCCGCAGTTCCCAGGGGCCGGTGTTCACGTCGAAGTCCTTGCCGAAGCCGACCCACTTCCCAGCCATGCGCCGGCCGGTCGGCTCGACCAACAGCTGAACGGCGCCGTGGTAGCGGGCCCCGTTGTAGTAGCCGTCTGTGGCAGTCTGCTCGACCCACGTCCCCGTGACCACGTTGCGGTCAACGGTCAGGTCCAGAGTGAGGGGGCTGTCAGGATTGCTGCTCGCTCCGGGCAGGCTCTGAACGGTCAGCCTGTTCTCGTGCTGGACGATCACGACGTAGTGCTTTCCCTCGTACGAGTCGCCCCGGCTCGAAGAGAAGAATTCGTATCCGCTGAGCCACACTCCCGAAAACGTCTCCGCACCCGTCTGCGCGGTGGGTTGCGCTCCTACGGCGGCCGAAGCGACACCGGTTGCACCCGTCTCCATGTCATGTCCTCCCTTCCCGTCCGCGTGGACACGCGCCGCCGGCACCGGGAGGGCGAACCCCAGTTCTTCGACCGGACGGCCCGTGACCCGTTCCAAGGCCCTGGCGTACACGCCCCGGGGAGTCTTGCTCGTCCCGGACTCCCAGCGTTGCACCAGCCGCTTGGAAGCCTCGTTCCGCTCGCCCAGGTCCGCACCGGCCTGGCGGAGCGCCTTGGCGAACTCGTCCTGGCTCAGCCGCAGGCCCATGCGCACGGCCCGCAGCACGTCATTCGGCACTAAGGCGTTCGTCGTCATGACGTCAACGCTAGACCGAACAGCCAGGCAATGACACCGGAATGACGCCTGTGGGGTGTCATAGACACCCCCTGAGTGACGCTCGGACGACGTCAGAAGTGTCGTCGTTCCGACCGACTGATGGAGGGAACATCATGCGTGCCCCCGATGTTCCTCATCGACCAGGAAGGCACAGCCGTGACGATCACCGACACGACGAAGACCGTGTATGGACTCATCACTCCGGCACTGAGGGTCGACGTCATCACGATGGTCCGGGAGGACTTCTGGCCGGAGATGACCGACGACCAGGCCGAGCGCGGCGTCAACCAGGTGGCGGCCTTCCTCGCCGTCGCCGCGAACACCACGGAAAGGGTCTCGCCCAGCCTTCGGGTGGACCTTTTCTGGCACGCACTCGTGCTCCACACCAAGCACTACGCCGCGTTCTGCGAGGCGCTCGGCGGCGGGTTCATCCATCACGTTCCCGACCGCAACAACGGCCACGACCCCGCTGCTGGACGGGCCGCCTTGCGTCGGACAGCCGAGATGATCCGATCGGCCGGCTTCGACGTGGACCCGGAGTTCTGGCCGATCGACGGCGCTGCCGACTGCACCCAGAGCTACGCGGGCTGCTCCGACAGTCCCGTCGCGAAGTAGCCCCGCCACAGGCCGAGCGACTGACCCACCAAGGCTTCAGCCGCCCGGTATCGTGCCGGGCGGCTGTCGCCGTGGAAGAGATCGGACAGATGGTGATTGACGCTCGCAGTACCGCATGGGACACCTACTCGCAGAGCAAGCCGCAGCGGCGGACGACCAACGCCAAGGGCGAGGCCACGTGGTTCAACTGGACCCAGTACCCGGACCACGGTCCGGGGGCCGAGTTGCTCGACCTCGGCGTCGGAGACTGCGCGCTCGACCTCGGGTGCGGCTCGGGGGGGAACGTCGCGCACCTCGCCGCGCTCGGCATGAAGGCCGTGGGCGTCGATCTCTCCACACGGCAGCTCGACAAGGCGCGCGAACGGTGGCCGGGCGTGGACGGGATGGAACTCCACCAGGCCGATGCCCTGGCCTACCTCGGAGACGCCTTCACGGTCTTCGACGCGATCTACAGCGTGTTCGGCGCCGCCTGGTTCACCGACCCCGGTCCACTGCTGCCGACCGTCCGTGCAAGCCTCAAGCCGGGCGGAGTGTTCGCCTTCTCCCAGCGGCCTCCGGTGGAAGGGTGCTATGGCTGCCAGGCGTCCTACATCCCGCGCGGGCCCGAAGAGGACCCCGCTGTCGTCAAGCGATGGGACTACGAACCCGACGCGTGGGCGGTGATCCTCAAGGAACACGGCTACGTGGACGTGTCGGCGTCCGTGCTCGCCCCGCCCTCGGGAAGTCGGCGCACCGGCACCCTGATCGTCCGGGGCGTCAGACCCTAGGTCCGCCCGGGGCGGAACCCGGTGGCCGGGAGCGGCGCCCGTGCGGTCCCATGGGGGTCATGAACTCCCACGACACGGATGTACTGGCGCCCCACCGTCCCCTGCTGAGCGGGCTCCTCCCGCACGACGCGCCGGATCGACTCGCCGTCCACGAAGGCCAGTTCCACCGTGTGGTGGTCGGCGCGGAGCGGGTGGTGTGCTTCGCGCGGACGGAGGCCGCGGCGGGGCGGCTGCCCGAGCGGGCCGCGGTGTTGCGCGTGCTCGACGGGGTGGACCTCGGCTTCCGGACCCCGCGGCTGCTGGCGGAGGAGGCGTCGTACGTGGTGATGAGCCGGGTCCCCGGGGCGCCCTTGGACGCGGAGGCGCTGCGGGACCCCGCGGTCGCGGAGGCGGTGGCGCGGCAGTACGTCGAACTCCTCCGCGGGCTCGCCGCGGCGGGCGCCGACGGGGAGGTGCGCGGGGCGCTGCGGGCCGCGCCCGAGGGGGAGTGGCAGCGGTTCGCGGTCGACGTGCGCACCCGGCTGTTCCCGCTGATGTCCGCGGCCGGTCAGGAGCGGGCCGCCCGTGAACTCGCCGCGCTCGACGCCCTGCCCCGTCTCACGTCCGCCGTGGTCCACGGCGACCTCGGTGGGGAGAACGTGCTCTGGGAGACGGCGAACGGGCTGCCGCGCCTGAGCGGGGTCATCGACTGGGACGAGGTCGGCCTGGGCGATCCGGCCGAAGACCTCGCCGCGGTCGGGGCGAGTCACGGGGACGCCCTGCTGGGCCGGGTGCTCGCGCTCGGCGGGTGGGACGACGGGGCGACGACCGCACGCATCGCGGCCATCCGCGGCACGTTCGCCCTCCAACAGGCGTGGTACGCCGAGCGCGACGGCGACGCCGCGGAACTCGCCGACGGGCTGGCCGGCTACCGCTGACCAGCCCGCGGCGCGACGGGCTCAGCCCTTCGGGCTGATCAGGTAGTTCTCGATCGCGGGGCGCGTCGCCAAGTCGCCGTAGAGCACGTGGCCCACGGTGTCCACGGCCAGCAGGGACGCCTTCGGGAAGGCGTCCGCGGTGCGCCGGGCGCCCGGCAGCGGGGTCGCCGCATCGTGGGTCGCGTTCACGACGAGGACGGGCGGCAGGGCGCCCTTGGCCTGGGTGGGCTGGGGCTTGGGGGCCATGGGCCAGCCCTGGCAGCCGAGGGCGAAATCGAGAGCCTGGTCGTCGTAGCGGACGTGCGGTGCGGCCTTCGCGACGCGCTCGCTGATCGCCCGGTACTCGGCGTAGTCCCGGATGCGGAAGTCGAAGTCACGGCAGAGCACGAGCTGCTTGACCGGGTCGTGGTAGTCCTCGGCGAAGTACACCTCGCCCTTTCCGGACTGGAGCGCGGCCAGGTCCCGGGCCGCCCCCTCCGGGGCGTAGTCGGAGAGCATCCGGGTGAGGAAGGCGGCGAGTCGGTCGGAGCTGACCTTGGTCGTCGTCGGGCCGTCGGGCCCGGGCACGCGGAGGGTGCCGGCGTCGGCGCGGGCGTACAGCTCGCCGATGACGGCCGTCACGTCCTGACCCTTCAGCGCGCACGACGCGTCCGTCTCGCACCAGGCCGCGAGCTTCTTCGCGACGTTGTTGAGGGTGACGGCGCCGTCCGTCAGGAGCCGCTCGGCGGTCGGCCGGACCGTGTCCACGGCGCTGTCGAGCGCCAGCGCCCGCAGCCGCTCCGGGAACAGCCGCGCGTACCGCTCCCCGAGCACCGTGCCGTACGAATGCCCCAGGAAGCTGATCTTCCGCTCCCCGAGCGCGGCCCGGATCGCGTCCATGTCCCGCGCGACGCTCACCCCGTCCATGTGCGCGGCGAGCTGCCCGCCGTCGGCGAGGCAGCTCTTGGCCATCTTGGCGTTGAGGGTGCGCAGCTTCTCGAACTCGGCGGCGTTGCGGGGCCGCTTCGGCATCTTGTCGGCGATGGTCTCGTCGCACTGCACCCTGTTGCTGCGGTCTATGCCGCGCGGGTCGAACCCGATCAGGTCGAAGCGCTTGAGCAGCTTCGGGGAGTACGTCCCGAACACCGTCCCCGAGTACATGACGCTCTCGACCCCGGACGCCCCCGGCCCACCCGGGTTGACGAGCAGCGCCCCGATCCGCTTCTTCGGGTCGGTGGCCCGGTGCCGCACGAGGTGCACCTCGGTCTTCGCCCCGTTCGGCTTGGACCAGTCCACGGGCACCTTCAGGGTCCCGCACTCCGCGTTCGGGCTGGGGTCGGGGAACTCGGGCCCGGGCTTGACGCAGGCGCCCCAGGTGATGGCCGGCGGTGCCGCGGTGCCCGTCTGGGCGGCGGCGGAGGCGGGCGCGGCCAACGCGGCCGAGGCGGACAGGGCCAGGAGTACGGGCAGGGCCTGACGCCCGGCCCGGGGGCCGGAGTGTGCGCGGGTGGTCGGTTTCATGCGCGCCACTGTGGCGGGCGCACGTGGTGGCGGGGCGATGGGTTGATGACGGGAACGTAACCGGGGCAATGGGCCCTTCAGGCGGTCTGCTCCAGGAAGTCCCGTACGAGGGGCACCTCGC
Source organism: Streptomyces sp. NPDC048057 (assembly GCF_040653095.1). Classification (NCBI taxonomy): domain Bacteria; kingdom Bacillati; phylum Actinomycetota; class Actinomycetes; order Kitasatosporales; family Streptomycetaceae; genus Streptomyces; species Streptomyces sp. NPDC048057. Next base: position 1,679 of record NZ_JBEZNF010000021.1, on the reverse strand, counting down.
GCCGCACCGCGAGCTTCGCTCGCAGGTCGGTCAGGCTGGAGGTGCCCCGTGCCGAGGAGACGCCGCCCATGCTGTCGACGGCGCGTCGGGCGGTGTCGACGGCACCGTCGAGATCGCCCAGGGCGACCCGGGCCTCGGCTTCGCGGGCGAGGTAGATGACGGCGTCGCGGGGGAAGGCATCTTCGTCGTGGGCATCAGCGGTCCGCAGGTCAGATGCCGCTGCTGTGAAGTGCCTCAATGAGGCTTGGGGGCGGCCGAGGCTGAGTTCACAGGAGCCGGCTTGCATGTACAGCTCACCCAAGTCCATCCAGTAGACGCAGTCTGGATCTTCCTCTGGACGGCAGTCGCGAACGCTGTCATAAGCGTCGAATGCAGTGTTCAGCGCATGAGCTGAGGCGCGTTGCTCACCTGCATGGGAATGAGCGCGAGCAAGCTTGGTGTAGAGCATTGCCGTCATCCTGGGGGAGCCGATTCTGGTGGTTCGGCGGAGAGCATGCGTCACGAGATCGGACGCACTGCGGGGATCGCCGGATGAGGAACGCAGCCCGGACCAGAAGGCCAAGGTGTTGGCAGTGGTCACGTGGTCACCGGCGGAAGCCGCTGCGCGTAGCGCTACGAGGTAGTACTCCTCCGCCAACCCGTGATGCCCGGAGTCGTGCGCCGTCCATCCGCAGATCCGTGCCGCCTCGGCCGCGGCGCTGTACAACCGTCGACCAGTGGTTTCGGTATACGCGGTGTTCTTCAGCGTCCTGATGATCAACTGGAGTTGGGCCCGGGCGGACGCATGGACCTGGCCGGATCCGAGGAGGTCGTCCTGGCGTCGCAGCGCCTCCAACGACTGCTCGAACACCGCGGACGTACTGGCGCCGATGCGACGGCCCTGTTCGCTCGCCTCGACAGTCGTGGCGATGGCGCTCCCCCCGAGCACGGGTGTCACGCCGGTGACGACCAGGAATCCCCTGCGGTCCATGGAACCTCCGGTGGTGGCGACGCGGTCGGCCAACTCCATAGTCGCCTCGGGTGTCCACGGCGCGTCAAGTAGGTCCCTGTCCCGGATGCAGGCGACCTTCAACCACTCGGGCCAGGGCCGGGAGACGATCTCGTACGCCGGGATGCCGTGCAGAGCCGCCATCGCCTTCTGCGCGTGCCGGTCGGGCGTGACGCCGTGCCGGGTCCACCGCGTGATCCTCTTGCGGTCCCGCACGATCGGCCCGTAACCGAGCTGCTGGTGCACGCGGTCCAGGCGCGCCAAGTAGTCATTCGCTGACCAGCTGTTGAGACGAAGCAGGTAGACAAGCGGGTGCGCGTCGCTACTCACCCCTCCATGGTGCCCCGACTGCGGGCTCGTCCGATGCGCGTCTCAGCCGAACGGCCCCGGGGTGGTAACACCTGGTAACGCCCAGGGTGCACCTGGACACGGCGTACCTCCTTCCGGCCCTGTCGAGGCACAGCGACAGTACCGATGGAGCGGCTGACTCGCCCCTTCGCTGGTTGGCGTATCGGAAGGGGGCGGGAGTCCGTGCGTCGTCACACCGAGGGGCCCCACCCGTACGTGACGGTGGAGCCCCTTGTGCCGTGCGAGTCGTTCAGTTCTTGCGGGTGTTGATGTCGTCGGTGAGTTGGGGGACGACGGTGTGGAGGTCGCCCACGACGCCGTAGTCGACGAGGTCGAAGATCGG